>CAJXWO010000008.1 GCA_913062865.1 uncultured Paracoccaceae bacterium
AGAAAGCATCGTTCCCATGGACCAGAGGCCCATGATGCAATAACAATTAATCTGGAACACCCAATGGGGGAACGCCAGACCGGACATGCCGGTGGCGTTGGATCGGGGCGGTACCATCCGCAGCTATCGTGAGATTCTCGAGACGGACGCCGAAATTCTGGAGACCACGTCAGACGGAGAGCCGGTTGTGGTCGCCGAGGGCCGGCTGCTTTACGTGGCCGGATGGCTCGACCCCGAGGCGATGCGCCGATTGGTCGGAATGGCATCAGAACGCGCCGGTCTCACGTCGCTGGACCTGCCCGAAGCCGTGCGCTGCCGCGACACCGCCACCGAACGGTTCTGGTTCAACTACGCGACCGAGCCTCAGAGGGTCGGGGACAAGACCCTGCCGCCGCTTTCGGTGACGCGCGACCCGCACCCATGATCCGTGACCGTGCAGGCGCGCGGCGTGTGAACGAGACGGGCCGGTTTTTCACGCAATCCCGGACGCGGCGCCAAAAGATCGCGGCGGACATCACGGCCCAGGCTTGTTGGCAACCACCAGTTTGGTCATGGCCGGGATCAGGTTGTCGACATCCCCAACCGTGAAACCAAGACGACCGAGCGTTTCGGTCAACCAGCCGACGGACAGCGACCGCGCGTCGGGGGTAAAGGCCATATGCTGCAACTGCCAAAGCGCCGCCAGCGCCGGGCCGCGGCGATTTTCCTCGACCATGAAGTCATGCAGCATCAGCGTGCCGCCCGGTGCCAGGGCGTCAAAGGCATTGGCCAACAGGCGCTCCACGTCCTTGCCCGGCACACCGCTCAGCAGATAGGACATCAGGATCGCGTCCTGGTGTCCCGGCCACTGCGCTTCGACCGCATTGCCGGGGATATAGCGCACACGATCGACCAGGCCTGCCTCGGTGATGAACCCCCAGCCGATCTCTGCGACATTGGGGAAATCGATGATCGTCGCATGCAGGTTCTCGTAAGCCTTGCACACGCTGATCGTCATGGCGCCCGTGCCGCCGCCCACGTCCAGCAGGCTTCGCGCCGCGCCAAGGTCGACCTTGCGCGCAAGTGTCCGCCCCGGACCCAGGGACCCCGCATGCTGGCTTTCGGAATAGACCGAGGCCTGTGCCTCGTCGGCCATCCAGTGCCGGTAAGACGCGATCGCATCTTCATCCAGCTGGTCCTTCATCACCGCGTTCAGTTGAAGCAGGAACGGATACATCTGCTGGTCGATCTGATAGCGCAGGTAATCGCCGAAATCGTACTTGGATGCCCGCGACAGAAAGCTTTGGGCGGCAGGGGAATTCGCGATCGTTTTATCCTTTTCGATCGTCAGCACCCCGATCCCCGCCAATGCATTGGTCAGGATCACCACACGGTTCACCGGAATGCCCGTGGCTTGGGCCAGAGCCTCTGCCGTCATCGGTCCATCAGACAAGTGTGTGAAGATGTCCACATGCAACCCGGCGAACAACGCCTTCGACGCCATGAAGCTGAACGCGATCGACGAGAGGTCTTCGGCGGTTTCAATGGGCTCGGGGCCGGGCGACGGCGCTGCTGAGCGGGACATGCTGCTCCTTCACGATCTGGTTCTGGATACGTGCAGCATAGCGGTCCGACCCTCGGGCGCAACGAACCGTCCCGGTTCGGGACGGAACCGGCCGAGTTGCCGGACGCCCGATGAAAATCAGAGCATGTCCGCGAAATGGATAAGCAGACGGTGTTTGAGGATCTTGCCCGTGGCCGCCGCCGGCAGCGCATCGACCAGAAAAATGCGCGACGGACGCTTGTATCCGGCCAGCCGCTCGGCCGCGAAGCCTCGCAATGCATCCGCCGTCACGCTGCCCGGCGCACGGGTCTGGACAAAGGCCAGCACCTCTTCGTCCCCGTCCACCGCGCGGCCGATCACGGCTGACTGCACCACGTCCGGGTGGTCGTTCAGCGCTGCCTCCACCTCGGGCGGGTAGACGTTGAAGCCCGAGCGGATGATCAGCTCTTTCGCCCGGCCTACGATATGAAGCCGCCCTTGCGGGTCGATCCGCCCCAGGTCGCCGGTGCGCAACCACCCTTGTGGCGACACCGCCTGGGCCGTGGCCTCGGGGTTGCGGAAATAGCCCTTCATGACATGGGGCCCGCGGGTCAGCACCTCGCCCACATCGGCATCGACACCCACGCTTGTATCGAGCTTGACCTCGATCCCCGGCAGGGGCGGGCCCACGCTCGTGTCCGGGTCACCGATCGCGTTGCGGGTGCCGCTGACCCCCGCTGTGCTTTCGGTCATGCCATAGCCGTTTTGCAGGGGCAGTCCATAGAAGGCCTCGGCCTTGCGCTTCCACGCGGGATCGAGCGGCGCAGCACCAGAGGACACGTAGCGCAACCGCTCGGCGCCCAGGGTCTTGTGCCCCTGCTTTTCGGCATAGGCCATCAAAAGCGCATGCATCTGGGGCACCGCGGGCATCACCGTCGCGCCGTCCCGCAGCGCCTGGAAAAGCGCGGCGGGATCGAAGCGCGTGGCCAGTTCCACCATCGCACCGGCCTCGGCCGACGCCATCAGCATCGAGGCAACGCCGAAAACATGGGTCAGCGGCAGCGCGCCGTAGACATGGTCGGCGGCCGTCAATTGCCGCAACTCGACCGAGGCCTTGGCGGCAAAGACCAGGTTGTCATGGGTCAGCATCACGCCTTTCGGGTCACCCGTGGTCCCGGTCGTATACAGCAGGATTGCAGGGGTGTGCGGGCCCTGCTCCACCGGTTCGGGGTCGGACCGGCCCTTGCGGACGTGAAGCGCGCCAAAGCCGGTCTTGACCGGTTCTGCGCCACTTGCATGGGCCCCGGCCTCCTTCGAGACATGGGAGGTATAGAAGACCACGACCGGGTTTGCGTGGGCGGTGATGCGCGCGATCTCGGCCTCGGACATGCGGGCATTCACGGGCACGGCCCAGGCACCGATCCGCGATGCGGCCATCATCAGGACCGGCAGCGCGAGACAATTCTCGGCCACCACAAGCACCCGCTCGCCCGGTGCCGCGCCATGGGCGCGCAACAGCGCCTCGGCCTCGTCGATCAGCGCGGCATAGTCCGACCAGGTATAGACCTGCCCATCGCAATCCTTGATCGCCGGGGTGTCGGGCCGCGTGGTCAGGTGCTGTCGGACAAGCTCGTGAATGAGGGTCATGGGGTCTCCTTTGGACAGAGCCGGTCGCGGGCTCTGTGCATTTCCTCTTCCAACTGGGCCACGATCTGCGCGATGGGGGCCAGCTCGTCGGTCAGGCCCAGCGCCTGCCCCGCTGACAACATGCCCTTCGAGACGTCTCCGGTCTCATAGGCTGCGCGGCCGATCTTGCCAGAGACGAGCGGCATGAGCTCTTCGATGGTGACATGGGGGTTGTCCCGCTCCATCTGCGCCACCGCCTCGGTCGTCTCGTTCTTCAACGTGCGGATCGTGTTGCGGACGCTCGACATGGTCAGCGCGGTATCCCGCTCGGATGCCTGGGCCAGCGCCGTCTTGTAGCCCGGATGCGCCGGGATCTCTTCGGCCACCAGAAAGCGCGTGCCGATCACCACGCCCTCGGCCCCGTTGGCCATCGCCGCCAAAATCTGCTCGCCTGTGGCGATGCCTCCGCCGATCAGGAAGGGGATCGTCAGCCGCCGCTCGGCCAAAGCGATGTTCACAAGACTGCCCACCAGATCCATGCCGGGATGCCCGCCGCATTCCGCACCCACGATCGACACCATATCGACCCCGGCCCGCTGGGCCGACACCGCATAGCGGACCGACGGCACCTTGTGCAGCACGGTGACGCCTGCGGCCTTGAGCGGGGCCAGGTAAGGTTCGGGATTGCGCCCCGAGGTCTCGACGATTCGCAGGCCTTCGTCGATGGCCATCTGGAAAACCGCCTCGGTCCGGTCACCCGGCACGAGCTTGGGCAGCATCGACACGTTCAGTCCGAACGGCCGGTCGGTCATGTCCTTTGCACGCCGGATCTCGGCGCGCAGCGCATCCGGGTCGGGAAAGCTTGCAGCCGTCAGGAAAGGCAGCACACCGGCATTGGCTGCTGCGGCGACATAGTCGGCATTCGCCAGCCATTGCAGCCCACCTGCCACGACCGGCAGCCGCAGCCCCCACCGTTTCGCAAAAGGCGTGGTCAGGCTCATGCGTCCCCACCCCGGTCGAGCCGCGCGCGTTTGAACACGCCCGTCCCCGTGGCGATCAGACGGCCCTCCTGGTCCACAAGCGCTGCCGCGAGAAACAAAAGCGACCGGCCACCGCCAGTGACCCGTCCCGTGGCCGTGACCCGCGTGCCGGCATGGGCCGGCGCCAGGAACTGGGTCGACATGGACACGGTCAGGAACGGCGTGCGTCCAGTGTCGTCTACCGTCAGCGACGACGTGGCCCCCATCGCATTGTCCAGAAGCGTCGCGGCAATCCCGCCATGGAGCACATCGTGGCGATTGGCATGCGCCTCGGTCACGTCCAGGTGACAGCGTGCGCCGCCATCCGGATGCCCGATCTCGAGCACATAGCCCAGCGTCCGCTGGGTGCCGGTCTCGGCCACGATGGTCTGGGTCATGCCGCCGCCAGCCGGATGAAACGCTCCAGGTGATAATCCGCATCGCCAAAGCGGTGGTCGACCATGGTCAGGCGTTTCGCGAAATGGCCCAGGGCGTATTCCTGGGTCATGCCGATGCCGCCATGCATCTGGATCGATTCCTCGACCACAAGCCTGGCCGCGCGACCGATCAGGTTCTTGGTGGCCGAGACATGCATATCACAGTCGTCCGTGTCGAGGTGGCCGCACAGGTTGATGACCGCGCTGCGGGCCTGTTCGATCTCGATCAGAACATCGGCCATGCGGTGCTGCAGCGCCTGGAACTTGCCGATGGGCTGGCCGAACTGCTTGCGCTGGCGCAGATAGTCGACCGTCAGGTGCTTGATGGTCTCCATCAGGCCCAGCGCCTCGGCGCATTGCGCCGCCGTCGCGCGGGCATTGGCCGCTGCAATCAGTGGATAGGCCGCGCCTGTCTCACCCAAAACGGCGCTGTCCGGAACAACCGTATCGAGCGTGATCTCGGCAGCACGGCCGCCCCCGTTGAGGGGATAGTCACGCATGTGCAATTCGGCCGTCGGCACAAGGAACAGCGAGATGCCGTCCTGATCCGTGACGTCGCCACCCGTGCGCGCCGACACGATCACCGTGTCAGTGGCGGGCGCGTGCTGCACTACGGCCTTCGCGCCCGTCAGGTGCCAGCCTGCATCTGTCTTTTCCGCCCGTGTCTGCACATGCGCCAGGTCGTAACGGCTGGCAGGCTCACCATGGGCAAAGCCGATGATCCGCCCGCCGATGATTTCTTCGACCAGGTCCATGTGCCCGACCTCGGCCAGGATCCCCCCGGCCAGAACCGCGCTTTCGATCAGCGGCACAGGGGCACCCGCGCGGCCCAGTTCTTCGAACACGACCATGAGGTCAAAGCCCGCGCCGCCAAAGCCGCCCTGCTCCTCGGTGAACATCGCACCGGGCACGCCCATTTCCGTCAGGCCCGCCCAGAGTTCGGCATCCAGCCCGGTCGCCCCATCGGTGGCAGCAGCGATCGCCTCGGGCGTGACGGTGTCGGACAGATAGCGGCGCAGCCCGTCCTGCAGCATTTGGCGTTCTTCGGTCAGTTGGAAATTCATGTCTCAGAGCTCCAGGATCGCCTTGGAAATGATCTGCCGCTGCACCTCGTTCGAGCCGCCGTAGATCGACAGTTTCCGGTTGTTGAAATAGGCCTGCGTCGCGGGCATCGCGGCCTCGGGTCCGACGGGTTCGGCATTGCTGCCCTCGTCCAGGATCTCGGACACGAAGGGCGCCGCATAGGGCCCCACCGCCTGCCGGGTGAGCGCGTTGATCTCTTGCCGGATCACGGTGCCCTTGATCTTGAGCATCGAGGATTCCGCACCGGGGGCCTGCCCCGCCGCCGCAGCAGCGATGGTGCGCAGGTTGGTGGTGGCCATCGCCATCAGGTCGATCTCGACCTGGGCCACCTTGGCGGCGAAGAACGGGTTGGCGATCAACGGCTGGCCGCCCTGCATCTGCTCGCCCGCGATCCGCTTGAGCGCCGAAAGCCCCGCCCGGGCAAAACCCACGCCAGCGATATTAGTCCGCTCATGGGTCAGCAGGTACTTGGCATAGGTCCAGCCCGCGTTCTCTTCGCCCACAAGGTTTTCGACCGGGACGCGCACGTCCTTGAACCAGACCTCGTTCACCTCTGCCTCACCGTCGATCAGCACGATTGGACGTACCTCGATCCCGGGGCTGTCCATGTCGATCAACAGAAACGAAATGCCCTGCTGCGGCTTGCCCTCTTTCGAGGTGCGCACAAGGCAGAAGATCTTGTTGGCGTATTGACCCAGGGTGGTCCATGTCTTTTGGCCATTGACGATGTAGTGTTCCCCGTCACGCACCGCCTCGCAGCGCAGCGATGCGAGGTCAGAGCCCGCGCCGGGCTCTGAATAGCCCTGGCACCACCAGTCGTCCCCGTTCAGGATCCGCGGCAGGTAGTGGTCTTTCTGGGCGTCGCTGCCGAATTTCATCAGCACGGGCCCCAGCATGTTCAGCCCGAAGGGCACGATGCGGGGCGCACCGGCTGCGGTGGTCTCTTCCTCGAAGATATGCCGCTCGACCGCGTCCCAGCCGGTGCCGTCATGCTCCTTGGGCCAGGTCACGCCCAGCCAGCCTTTGGCGTTCAGGATCGCGTGCCATTCCTCGTAATCGGCCTTGGTCAGGCGCTTGCCGCCCTTGACCTTGTCCGACAGGCGCTGCGGCAGATGATCGGCCAGAAAGGCGCGCACCTCGTCACGAAAGGCTTTCTGATCGTCCGTATAATTCAGGTCCATTGCGTCGCTCTTTCCTCAGAAGATTTCGAACAGGCCGGCAGCCCCCTGGCCGCCGCCGATACACATGGTGACAACGCCCAGCCTGGCGCCGCGCCGCCGCCCCTCGCGCAAGAGATGCCCGGTCATCCGGGCACCGGTCATGCCGAACGGGTGACCGATCGAAATCGACCCGCCATTCACGTTCAGCTTGGCGTCGTCGATGCCAAGCCGGTCGCGGCAATGGATCACCTGGCTTGCAAAAGCCTCGTTCAGCTCCCACAGGTCGATATCTGCAACCTTAAGGCCATGCCGGTCGAGCAGGCGGGGCACCGCAAAGACAGGGCCGATCCCCATTTCGTCGGGCTCGCATCCGGCGACGGCGAAGCCCAGGTAGCGGCCCAGGGGCTTCAGCCCCTGTTGCGCGGCCGCGGCCTCGTCCATCATGACAAGCGCCGCGGCCCCGTCGGACAGCTGCGAGGCGTTCCCCGCGGTCACGCATTTATCCTCGCCCATGACGGGCGACAGGCCCTGCAAGCCTTCGAGGGTTGTGGAGGGCCGGTTGCACTCATCGGCGGCAATGGTCAGCGTCTCCTCGCGGACCTCGCCGGTTTCCTTGTCCTTGATGGCCTTCGTGACCTCCATCGGCACGATCTCGTCGGCGAAAAGGCCAGCCTCTTGCGCCGCGGCTGTGCGCTGTTGCGACTGAAGCGCCAGCGCGTCCTGCGCGGCGCGGCTGACAGCGTAGCGCGCCGCAACCGTGTCAGCGGTGTCGATCATGGTCATGTAAAGTTCGGGCTTGTTCGCCTCGTTCCAGGGCTCGCGGGCATGGCGCGGCGGCGGCTGGTTCAGGCTGATGCTTTCCACCCCGCCGACCAGAACGGCCTTTGCCCCTTCGCCCGCGATCATCTGGCCGCCCATGGCGATGGCCTGCAGGCCCGAGGCGCAGAACCGGTTCACGGTCGTGCCTGCCACGCTGACAGGCAGGCCTGCGCGGATCACGGCCTGACGGCCGAGATTTCCGCCCGTCACATGCTCAGGGTAGCCGGTGCCCCAGATCGAGTCCTCGATCAGGGCGGGGTCAATCCCCGCACGGTCCACCGCATGGCGCGCCACATGGCCTGCCATGGTCACCCCGTGGGTGCGGTTGAAGGCGCCGCGCGCGGCCTTGCCGATGGCGGTCCGTGCTGTCGAGACGATGACGGCGCGGGTCATGCGGCCTCCGTGTTCAGATCGGCAAAGCTGCGGCCCTCGGCCACCAGCCGCTCCAGAAGCGGTGCGGGCTGCCAGAAATAGGGATCGGCATCGGCCCAGAGGCGGATATCGGCCAGCAGCCCACCAAGCCCGACCGTGTCGGCCCAATGCATCGGGCCGCCGCGCCAGCGCGGAAAGCCGTAGCCATAAAGCAGCGTCACATCCACATCGAGCGGTCGCTGCGCGATCCCCTCGCCCACCACCTTGGCCGCCTCGTTCACCATGGCCGCCATGTAGAAGCGCTGGATCTCTTCGGGGGTGAACCCGCGTTGTGGCCGGTTGCCGCGCGCCTCTTCGATCAGGGGCATCACGGCCTCGTTGGGCGTGCCCTTGCGGCCGTCGTAGGTGTAGTAGCCCTGCCCGGTCTTCTGACCCAACCAGCCCTTGTGATACATCGCGTCCGCCCAAGTGGGCACAACATCGCGCGGGTCGCGGGTGGCGGCCTTGCGCTGCCGGGTCATGTAGCCAATGTCGAGCCCTGCCAGATCGCCCATCTCGAACGGGCCCATGGGCAGGCCGAACGCCTTGATCGCGGCGTCGATTTCCCAGGGCGAGGCGCCATCCAGGATCAGCCGGTCCGCCGCCCCGCGATAGGTGGCCAGGATGCGGTTGCCGATGAACCCGTCGCAAACGCCTGCGCGCACGGCGACCTTGCCCAGCCGCTTGGCCAGGGCAAAGGCGGTCGCGGTCACATCCGGGGCAGTGGCGTCGGGCACCACCACCTCGAGCAGTTTCATCACATGGGCCGGTGAAAAGAAGTGCAGCCCGATCACATCCGCCGCGCGGGACGTGGACTGCGCGATCGCGTCGATATCAAGATACGAGGTATTCGTGGCCAGGATCGCGCCGGGCTTCATGACCGCGTCGAGTTGGGCAAAGACCTCTTTCTTCACGCCCATATCCTCGAACACAGCCTCGATGGCGAGATCGGCGTCCGAGAGCGCGGCATAGTCGGTCACGGTCTGCAGGCGCGCGAGCGTCGCCTCCTGTTGCGCCTCGGTCAGCTTGCCGCGTTTCACGGCCCCGTCGAGATTGCCGGTGATGGTCTGGCGGGCCTTGTCGGCAGCGGTATCGTCGCGCTCGATCAAGGTGACGGACAGGCCCGAAAGCAGGCAAGCGGTGGCGATCCCGGCTCCCATTGTGCCGCCGCCGATCACGCCCACTTGGGCCACGTCCCGGGGCGCGATGCCGTCGATCTCGGGCAGCTTGGACACCTTGCGGTCGTTGAAGAAGGCATGGATGAGCCCTGCGCGCTGGGGCGTTTCCATCAGTTCGAGGAAGATGCGCCGCTCTTCCTGCACGCCTTGGTCCAGGTCCATCTTGGTGGCCGCGTCCACGGCGTCGATGGCGCGCAGGGGCGCGACCTCTCCGCGGGCTTTTCGGGCCCAGAGCGCGCGCGCGGCCTCAAAGGCCTCGGCATCATAGGCCGGACGGGGCAACGCGCCCACCGGGCGCACAGGCGCACCAGCGGCAAGCAATTCTTGCGCGTAGGCCAGACCGGCGGCGCGCACATCGTCGCCCTCGCCCAGCCGGTCAACCAACCCGATCCTTAACGCCTCTTCGGCCGAGACGCTGCCGCCTGCGGGCATCATGTCCAAGGCCGGGCCAACCCCTGTGAGGCGCGGCATCCGCTGGCTGCCGCCGGCGCCGGGGATCAGGCCCAGCTTGACCTCGGGAAAGCCAAAGCGCGCGTCTTTCATGGCCAGACGGTAATGCGCGCCCAGCGCCACCTCGCATCCACCACCCAGCGCCGGGCCATGCACGGCTGCGACCACCGGTTTCGGGCTGCGTTCGATATGGGTGCAGGTGTCTGGCAGGAAGGGCCGGGTCGGCGGCTTGCCGAATTCCGAGATATCTGCCCCCCCGATGAAAAGCCGCCCCTCGCCCAGGATCAGCGCAATCTGTGCATCATCCTCGGCAAAGCGGTCGGCGGCGTCCCACAGGCCCTGGCGCACCGCTTGGCCCAGCGCGTTGACCGGCGGGTTCGCCACGGTGATCACCGCCACCGGGCCTTCGCGTTCGTATCTGACAACGTCCGACATATCCGTCCTTCTGTTTCAACCGCGCATGGTGATCGAGGACGGCTGCCCCATCACCAGTTCCAGTTCCTTGACCTCATCGGTCAGCTTCGGGCCGACCTCGGTCTCCATCCGCTCCACGCTCAGATCCTGAGGCATGGCACCACAGGTAAAGACCACAGGCTCGGCAAGTTCGCGCGCGTGAAACGGTTTCGACACCGCATGGATGTTCGCCGCGAAATACTCGTCGGGCGGCATGATGACAAAGCCGCGTCCGATCAGCTGGCCGTAGGCCTCGCGTCGCACCTGGTCGGCACGCTCTTGCGTGAGGCCCCGGTCGCCCCCCGCCGTCGCGACCATCTCGGCAAAAAGATCCTCGGACGCCGCCGCCAGCAGCGCCGCCCCCGACGAGGAGCCATTGATCGGCACCCGGTGCCCGACCTCGAGCCACAGGGACGACACGCCACGCGGCCGCCATGTCTTGACGATCAAAAGCTTCGTGTCGTCGCGCACCAACAGCAGCGACAGGGTGCCCGTCTCGTCCGCCAGCCGCTGCATGATCGGGCCCGACAGGTCCACGAAAGAGATCGACGCCTGCGCCACGTTGCCCAACGCCAGAAGGGCCGGCCCCGGTCGATACCGGTCGAGTCGCCGGGCATGGGTCAGGTAGCCCAGCGATTGCAGCGTGAATGTCAGCCGACTGACCGTGCTTTTCGGAATGCCCGTGCGCTCGGATATTTCGGCATTGCCCAGGCCGTCATCCGACGCCCGAAAGGCCCGCAACACCTGAAGCCCACGGGCCAGCGTCGTGGCGAAACGGCGGTCGGTGGTGTCTGGCAGCTTGTTCATGGCGCGGCTCACATCGAATAGGGTATCAGCAGCGACAGTATCGGAAACGCCATGATCAGGCCCAGCACGATCACGTCGATGCTCAGAAACCGCAGGATACCCGAGAAGATGCGGTCGATCGGCACCTCTTTACCCACGACAGAGGCGATGACGAACACGTTCAGCCCCACCGGCGGCGTGATCAGGCCGATCTCGAGAAGCTTGATGACCACGACGCCAAACCAGATCAGGTCGAGCCCGTAGCCTTCGACCAAAGGCACCAGGAGCGGCAAGGTCAGCACCATGATCCCGATCGGATCAAGAAACATGCCAAGCAACAGGTAGATCGCTGCGATGGCCAGCATCAGGACGATCACGCTCAGGTCCGCGGCCTGCACGGCATTGACGATATCGCCCGCCACGCCGGTCAGCGCGATGAAGGCCACGAAGATCTTTGCGCCCGCAGCGATGATGAAGATCGAGGTCGTCTGGATCACCGTTTCGCGCAGCGCGTCTATGACGGCAGAAATGGTCAGGCGGCGCTGCGCAAATCCTATGAGAAGCGCAGCCGAGACACAGACAGCCGCCGCCTCGGTCGCGGTGAAGATGCCGCCATAGATGCCGCCCACGATGATCACGAACAAAAGCACCGCGGACCAGGCATCCAGCGCGGCCTGCAACCGTTCGCGGCTTGTGGTGACGCCCTCACCCGCCGGTGCGGCCGACGGGTCACGCAGGACCCAGATCCAGATCACGAGGATGAACCCCAGAAGCGAGATCAGGCCCGGAATGATGCCTGCCAGGAACAGCGACGCGATCGAGGTTTCCGTGAAGATGCCGTAGATGATGAACAAGACCGAAGGCGGGATCAGGCTGCCCAGCGTGCCGCCCGCCGCGACCGACGCCGTGGCCAGCCGCTTGTCATACCCCATGCGCAGCATCTCGGGCGCACAGATACGCCCCATGGTCGAGGCGCAGGCGATGGACGAGCCGGTGATGGCCGAGAACCCGCCGCAGCCCATGACCGATGCCATCGCGACACCGCCGGGGATCGACGCCAGCCAGACCCGCGCGGCGTGATAGATGCGCGTCGTGATCTCGGCCTTGTAGGCGATGTGACCCAGCGCCACGAAAAGCGGGATCATCGACAGATCGTAGCTGTGGATCAGGTCGAAGCTGTTCGAAAACACCATCGACGACGTGGGGCGGATCGCCCGTTCGGGCATGAACGCGCCCGTGCGGAACGCGAAGATGACAAAGGTGCCTACGGTCGCCACACCGGCCAGAGCAAAGGCGATGGGCACGCGCAGGGCCAACAGACCCAAAAGCGCGGCAAAAGCGACAAGACCGACAACGGTTCCGTCCATCACGCGGCCTCCTCCGGGTGATCGTCCAGCAGTCGGCCACAGGCCCGCATCGTGGCGATGTCCTGCCAGACCATGAGCGCCAGGCGCAGCCAGCAGAAAGTGATGCCGATCAGAAAGATCAGGCGTCCGGGCCATTTGGGCAGGTTCAGTTCCCCGTAGAAGAACGCCCCGGCCTCAAGCGTGCTGGTCACTTCGCGCCAGCCCGCCCAGATCAGGGGGGCAAGCGCGATCAGACCGAAGGCCGATCCGAAGACGATGAGCGCGTCATGCACCCGCGGGGGCAGGCGCTTGGCCACCAGCTCGACCGCGATGTGGGCGCGGGCGGTGGTTGTCGCGGCCAATGGCAGCAGCACCGCGGCCACCATCAGCTCGGCCACGATCACGGTGCTGTCGGGCACGCCGGAATTGAACAGCGCCCGCATCAGCACGTTGACCGTGATCAGAAGGCCCAGCCCCAGGACGCAGACAATGGAAAAGTCTACGAGCAAACGCTCGATCCGGCGCAACATGGCGTCACCTTAGGTAAAGTGTGGATCCAGGTTGGTTGAGAGGGCCGGCCCCGGGCAGATCCGGAGCCGGTCAGAGCGTCAGCGTTCCCAGGGATACCCCTGTGCGTCGCGCTCGGCCGCGTATTGGGCCAGAAGCGCCTGATACTCTTCAAGCAATGCGTCGCCGTCCAGGCCAACACCCGCGGCCAGCGCTTTCCATTCGTCAACATAGGTTGCACCGGCCTCGACCAGCATGTCACGGTCCGCGTCGGGCAGCTCGATGACCTCTACCCCGGCGGATTTCATCGTCTCGATCGCGCGCTCGTTGTCGGCTGTGATCAGGCGACCCAGCTCGTCGGCCATGCCCTCGCCCGCTTGCAGCAAAGCCTGCTGGTTTTCGGGCGACAGGCTGTCGAACATATCCTTGTTCATCAGGATGCCCAATGCGCCGACCTGGCCCCAGTTCAAGAGCGTGTAGCTGTCGATCACTTCTTGCTGCTTCAGCGCGGCGATGGCGTAGCTGTAGCCCTGGCTGCAATCCAGAAGGCCGGAATCCAGCCCCTGGTAGGCGTCGTAGATCGACATCGGCACCATGTTTGCACCCATGTCGTTGAACGTCTTGCCATAGGCACCCACACCGCGCACCTTCAGGCCCTCGATATCGGCGACCGACCGGATCGCTGTGTCCTTGCAGCCGATATGCACGGCCGAGGTGGTGAAGGTGCCGATATAGACCAAGTTCATGTCAGCCAGATTCTGCTGGATCTGCGCATTGTTGCGCATCAGTGCATCGGTCGCGCGCATACCCACCCAGGCGTCATCGTTCTGCAGCGGCAGATCGGCGATACCGTAGGCCACCATCTCTTGCGGAAAATAGACGCTGATCACGGTGCCCAGGTCGGCCACGCCATCGGCCACACCCGACAAGGCCGCACCGGCCTTGAACAGTGCGCCTCCTCACTGGATGTCGAATTGCAGGTCGCCACCCGACAATTCGGTTGCCTTTTCGGCGAACCAGTTCAACGACTCGGCACGCGCGCCGCGGTTGGGCCCGGCCTCACCCAGGATCAGCGTGGTTTCAGCTTGCGCAACGGTCGCGCCGGCAAGCAGCGCGGCAGTCAGACCGGCTTTTACGAGATTTCGCATGTTCTCCTCCCAAAATTCTACTATGCGGAATTTTATTCTACTTATTTGATCTGAATCGGGTTGGTGTGACAAGTCTTTTTCTTTTTGCCCCGACAGGGAGTTGACGGATTGATCCCGAAAAAGGACCAGCGCGACCCCGGGAAGGGTCGCGCTGATTTGCGTCCAAGAGAATGGTCCCGGCCGACGCGATGGCAGGCACCCGGCGAAGAACAGGTCAGGCCGTGAAAGGCAGCCCCTCTTCGATGGGCAGGCTGGGATCGCGGGACCACTCGTTCCACGATCCAAAGTAGATCGACACATCCTTGATCCCCGCCTCTTTCAACGCGAGGAAGGTGTTCGACGCGCGTGCGCCCTTGAAGCAATAGAGCTTGACCGGCGTGTCAGGCGTGATGCCGACTGTCGCGCATTCGGCCAAAACCTCTTCGCGCGACTTGAGCACAGGCCCGGCCTCGGACGGCTTCATCATCCGGTACCATTCGATCCAGACGGCCCCCGGGATGCGCCCCTTGCGCGGGCAGAAATCCACGCCATAGGGCGAAGAGGAGGTCCCGATCCATTCGTCGATATCGCGCACGTCCAGGATGACCGCGTCGTCGTCCTCGATGGCCGCTTTCATGTCGTCCATGTCCATCATGATCCCGGCGGCGGCCTCGTCGATCTCGAACCCGGCGGGCGCGGGCGACACCGCGTCGGTCGACACCGGCATGCCTGCCGCCTGCCACGCGGCGAAGCCGCCATGCAGCACCTTGACCGACGGGTAGCCCAGGAACGACAGCAGGTAGAACCCGCGACAGGACTGGCCGAAACCCGTATTCATCGACGCCTCGTAGATCACGGCGGTCTTTTCGCCATCGAGCCCGGCGGCCCCGAATTCGGAGGCGAATTTGTCCTTCAGCTCAGCCATCCCAGACGCGTCCGAGGTGGCGAGGTAGGTGAAGATGTCATGCATGTTGACCGCACCCGGGATGTGGCCCGCGGCATAGCTTTCGGGGTCGCGGGTATCGATCACGACGGCGGTGCCGGCGTCGATCATGGCGGTGAGGTCTTCGGGGGTGGCAAGTGAAGAGGTCATGGCGCGTTTCCTTTTCTTTACATCCCTGTTGGCAATCCGGTCCCGTGCGGCAGCGGCGGGTCCGCTGCCGGTGGGTCAGTTCTTGTTTCGGGGCTTGCGCCCGTCTCAGGCGTCGAGCGCCGCCAGCATCTTGCGCAGGTGCTTGGTGGCCGGGGTCACGATGGCCACGAAATAGGCCTCGCGCAGGCGGCGTTGCGCATCCCCGCCGGAAACGTATCCGCGCGCACCGCAATGAAGCATCGCGTAATGCGCGGCCTCCACGGCCAGTTCACCGCCCTTCAGCCGCGCCTGAAGCACGCGCTTCCAGAAGGCATCGGTCATGTCGTAGGGCGTCTTCGACATCTCGAGCACATCGGCCACGAGAGCGTCGTACTCGGCCTCCAGATCGTCGGCGCCCTTTTCGAGATATTGGTTCACATGGCCCAGCGGGCCTTCCATCTTGCGAATGAGGTCGATGGAGCTTTTGATCATGCCCGCGGCCATCCCGCATTGCAGTAGCACAAAACCGCCGCGGATGCGCTTGATGAACGCAGGTGCCGGGTCGCCGATGACCTGCTCATCGGGGATGAAAACGTCGCGGAACATCACCTGGCAGGTGGCAGTGCCGCCCATGGCAACGAAGTCATGGTCCAGCCGCAGCTTGACGCCCTTGGCTTCGTCCGCGTGGGCGATGGCCATCACGGTCTTGTCGCTCGCATCGAACATCACGCCGAACCAGCCGTCCTCGGACAGGTTCGACACCCAGGGCAACACGCCCTTGACCATGTAACCGCCCTCGACCCGGGTGCCCTTGAGCTTGAGCTTTTCGATCTCGGCAATGGCCTTCATCGGGTTCGACATGCCTGTGCCGCCCAGGATCTCGCCGGTGGCGACCTTGGGCAGGATGTTTTCCTTGAGCCAGTCATTGTCCGAGGACGAGATGTACCAGCCCAGCGCGTCCTGGCACCAGATGCAGAAGCCGGTCGACAGGCAGGCCTCGGACGCGCGGGCCATCGACAGGATCGCCGGCCCAAGATCGCAGGGCGCGTCGACACCCGCCAGATGCGTGCCATAGGCACCGGCATCGCCCATCGCCCGCATCACGGGTTCGGGGTAATACTTTTCATCGTCGATCTTGCGCACGACCGAGGTCAGGTCGGTGCAGGTGATCCGGTCGACGGCGTCGAAATCAACGGTATTCAGGGGGGTCGCGATATTCATCTCTGCGGTTCCTTGCAGCTGGCGGACAGGAGGGGTTGGGGTGGCCCGCCCCCCGCCTGCGTCGCGCTGCGCGATGCGGGGAACGGGCCGGATCGGGATCACACGGTTTCGGCAACCATGTTCACGGGACGCGAAAAGGTGTTGAACACCGGGGACCACTGCACGACGTGCTGGATCAGGCCATCGACCTCTTCCTTCGAGACGCCTTCGGCCTCCATGTCGACTTTGATGCGCACATCGGTAAAGCCAACGGGCTTTTCGCTGGTGTCGCCCGTGCCCCAGACGGCGGTGATGTTCAGATCACCCTCGAGCTCCAGCTCGAGCTTTTGAACGGTCCAGCCACGCGCCACGGCGTTGGCATGCAGGCCCACCGCCACGCACGATCCCAGGGCGGCAAGCGATGCCTCGGACGGGTTGGGCGCGGTGTCGTCGCCCAACAGAGCGGGCGGCTCGTCCACGATGTAGGGCTCGAGGTTCCGGATGTAGTTGGCATGGCGGAACTTGCCCTCGGCCACGGTCTTGCACTTGAGCGTCTTGATGGCCTGGGGGTTTTCCTTGCCCTTGGCGATCAGCCCTTCAAGGCCGGTCTTGTCGATGGGTGCCAGGCCTTCGGGGGTCAGGCAGCCGGTCAGGACGGTTGCGGGTTCAGACATGGGGTCCTCCTTGGATTATCTGTCTGTGGTTCGAGATCAGTGCGCGGTGTCGCGCACCCAGTTGAAACGTTTGATGAGCAGCATGCAGATGTAGTCGAGCGCGAAGCCGATCATGCCGATCACCACCACCACGGCGGCCAGCCGCGAATAGTCGAGGATGTCGCGCGCATCGTTGATCGAGTAGCCAAGCCCCGAGGTCACACCGAGGTATTCGGCCGGCACCAGCACGACCCAGGCCACGCCCAGCGCAAGGCGGATGCCGGTCAGAACATCCACCGCGATGGCGGGCAGGATGACCGTGAAGAGCATGTGCAGCGGGTTGGCGCCGAGGTTGCGCGCCACCTTGAGCCATGCGGGGTCGATCCGGCGCACGCCCGCGGCGGTCGAGAACAGGATCGGCCAGATGGCCGCCACAGCGATAAGGAACACGATCGCCCCGTCCCAGGTGTCGTAGACCATCACCGCGATGGGCATCCACGACAGCGGAGAGATCATGCGCAGGAACTGAAACGGCACATTCGTGATCTCGCGCAGCCAGGGCGTGCGGCCGATGGCGATGCCCATGGGCACCCCCAGCGCCGCAGCGATGGCAAGGCCCATGCCCACGCGGTAAAGCGACGGGCCCGACATCTCGAACACCTCGCCCGTCGACAGGATGTCCCACAGCGCGGCCAGGGTCGGCCCCGGCGCAAAGTCGGAAAAGGCATACATGTCGGGGTCGTTGGCCACCGCGACGCCGCCCAGCCACCATAGGCCCAGCAGGATCGCGATGCCAAGGGCCGCGTTGGCCAGGCCGCGAAAGCGGCCAAGCCGGGGCAGCGCAAAGCCGCCTTGGGTGTCGGGGATCGCGGTCACAGCTTCAGAACCTCATCCCGGTTGAACGGGTCGCCGACACTGACCGACGGGTCGTTCTTCCACTCGGGGAACTTGTCCAGAGCGGCCTTGACGTAGTCGTAGTTGACCAAATCCTCGGCCACGAACTCCGGATCGAGATCGGCGAGAAAGGTGGTATCGCCCGAGACAACCGTCTTGGTCATCTCTTCGACAATCAGCTTCGTGGCCGACGGATAGGGCCAGGGCTGGAAGTCGATGCGCCCGTTCTGCCACTCGGCCACATGCTTGTTCGCGCCAATATCGGTATAGTCGTCGTCCTCGTAATAGGTCATGGCACGCTTCACGACAGGCGCGGGCGCGGGCAGGTAGCCCATGCCGTCCTTCGACAGCATTTCGGCCACTTCTTCCTTGTTCTGGCTGGAGTAGATCGCGCCGCGCACGACGGCGTTCATCACCGCCTGCGTCCACTCTTTCTTCTGCTCCGTCACCTCTTCGTGCATGCAGACGACGCAGCAGGGGTGGTTCTTCCAGATGTCGCCGGTAAAGCGCAGCATCCGCGCGCCGGCCTTCAGCTCGCCCAGCGCGTTGAACGGCTCGGCCACGATATAGGCGTCGATCTTTTGCGCCGCGAGCGCCGGGGGCATCTCGGGCGGCGGCAGGACCTGCAGGTTCACCTCGTTCGGCGCCAACGGCTCACCCTGCGGCTTGATCACCGGGGTCACGCCGGACTCGCGCAGGGCGTATTGCAGGACAACGTTGTGCATCGAGTACCAGAACGGCACCGCGACCTGCTTGCCGCCCAGCTGGCTGAAATCGGTGATGTCGGTATGACGGCCCACCACGAGGCCCGAGCCGTTGGTATGGGCCCAGGACATGATCTTGACCGGGAAGTCGTTGTTGTAGCGCATCCAGACCGGGATCGGCTTGAGGAAGTGCACGAGGTTGAATTTGTTCGCGGCAAAGCCCTCGATCAGCGGCGACCAGCCGCGGATCAGCGTGGGCTGCTCGGTCTCGAGCCCCTCGTCCTCGAAATAGCCCATGCCATGGGCGACCAGAAGCGCGGTCGCGTCGGTGATCGGCAGGTAGCCGATGCGCACGACCTCGTCTTCCTGCGCGTAGGACATGTTTGGCATGCCGCCCAGCATCGACGCGAGCGAGGCGAACAGCCCGCCCTTGGCCATCATGTCGAGCGTCTGTCGGCGGGTGAAATCCGAGGCAAAGTATTCCTCGTCATTCCAGGCATCGTTCTGCGGAGAGATCGGCGTTTTCGTCATCGTGCTATCCTTTCGGGCGGAGAGGGAGAGAGGGGTCAGGAAATGGCGGCGGGCAGATCGCCATGGGCGACTTGCGTGTAAAGCTGCATCAGGCGGGCCTGTTCGGCCTGGAACGGGTCCGACCCGCTGGTGCGGCCGGCATCGTCGAGGTCGATGGTCACATCGTCGGCGATCCGGCCCGGATTGGCATCGAGCACCAATACCCTGTCGGCCATCAGCACCGCTTCCGACACATCATGGGTGACCAGCACCAGCGTCAGCCCCAGCGATTTGGCGATCTCGCGCACGTCGCGCTGCAGCGACCGCCGGGTGAAGGCGTCGAGCGCCGAGAACGGCTCGTCAAGCAGGAGCATTTCGGGATTGGTGGCCAGCGACCGGGCCAGGGCCACGCGCTGCTGTTGCCCGCCCGACAGCTCTTGCGCGTTGCGGTCGGAATAAGCGCCGAGGTCGACCAGATCCAGCACCTCGGGCACGCGCTTGACAACCTCGTGGCTGCGGCGACCGAAGCGGAGCCCAAGCCCCGCGTTCTGCGCGACCGTCATCCAAGGATAGAGCGATGGCGCCTGGAACATCATGACCCAACGGTTCGACGGGCCGCGCACGGTGTTGCCGTTCACCACCACCTCGCCTTCACTCGGCAGGGTCAGACCCGACAGCATGTGCAGGAGCGTGGACTTGCCGCAACCGGACCGCCCCAAGAGCGCCAGCACCTCGCCGGGCTGGATCTCGAAGTCGATGCCGTCGAGCACACGCCCATCCTTCTTGCGGTAGGTGTGGCTCAGCCCCATGACGGCGACGTGCGAGCCGTTGGCCGATCGCACCGCGCGGGGGGCTGTCCGAAGGGTTGTATTGGAAAAGGCGGTTGCGATCATGTCGACGACGCTCCGGGTCAATGTGATAGACAAAACGTTCTGTCCTCTATTTCGCGGTCGCGGCACAGATTGGTCAAATTCGAAGGGACGAAAAGCCGTCCAGATTCAAAAAAGGCTGATTTTCAGGCGAAATTTTCGAAAGTGGGAAGTTTTTTCAGCGCAGTCCGATCTGGAGAACACATGTTCCGGTGCTGCGATGCCGCATTTTTCACCTTAAATAGTGGACAGAGTCGTCTATTTTCTTGCAAATCGGGGAACAGGCGGCCTATCTCTGTTGAAGGGACAGAACACGCGGCCCGGCAAGGCCCCCACAAAAGGACAGATAACCCATGGCCGATGCAGCAGCAGTTGTCGCCGAAACGACTCATGGCACCCACTGGAGTTTCGCGGCAATCGATCCGTCGAGCGCGCGCGAACGTATACTTTCGGCCGCCACGCGGTTGTTCTGCCATCACGGTTTCGCCGCCACGGGGGTCGACGCCGTCATCGCCGAGGCCGGCACCGCTAAGGCCACGCTCTACAAGCACTTCACCTCCAAGGAAGAGCTCATTGCCGCCGTGCTCGAGGCAGAGGGCGCAACCTGGCGCGAATGGTTCTTTGGTCGCCTGTCCCAGGTGAACGGGCCCGCCCAGACGCGACTGCTTGCGGTGTTCGACATTCTGGAGGAGTGGCTGGCCGATCCGCATTTCTACGGCTGCCCCTTCATCAACGCCGTGGCGGAGTTCGACACCGACAATGACGCCGTTCGCGCCGCCGCCGACCGTCACAAGGCGCATCTTATGACCTGGCTCAAGGCCCAGGCGCTTGAACTGGGCGCGCCCGATGCGACGGAAACCGCGCGCAGTTTCGCGGTTCTGATCGATGGTGCCATCGTCGCGGCACAGAACGCGCGCGATCCCGGTTTTGCCCGCACCGCAAAGGCGCTGGCCGCGACCTATCTGGCCCAGATCACACAAGGCCCGGTCAGCCGGGCGACGTAACACCGCCGCCGCGCTTGCCCGGCCCTGCGCAGACCGGCATGCTGCGGATATGGCAGCCTCTTCTCCACAATTTCGCATCCGGGTCGTCTTTGGACCCAATGGCATGATGGGACCGGGCAAGGCGGATCTGCTCGACGCGATCGCGCGCACGGGCTCCATCGCGGCGGCAGGCCGCGAAATGGGGATGAGCTACCGGCGGGCCTGGGCACTGGTCGAAACGATGAACGGGATGTTCAACGCCCCCCTGGTAGAACGCAGCCGTGGCGGCGCCTCGGGCGGCGGGGCACGAATCACGCCCACGGGTCAGTCCGTCCTGGATGCATATCGCGAGCTGGAGCATGCCGCCCGCGCGGCTGGTGCGGCGCCCCTGAAGCGGCTGCAAACCCTCGTGCGCGACGACTAGGCCCTTGTGCACCACCGGGTGGCTGCGATATGTCCGTCGAAACATATCGAATGGACCCGCCCTATGCATCGCCTGATCCTAGCGCTTTTCCTTCTCATCACGGCCCCGGCGGTCCGTGCGGCGGACCAGGTGACGGTCTTTGCCGCTGCCAGCCTCAAGAACGCCATGGAAGAGATCGCCCGCACCTACGAAGACGATACCGGCGCGCAAGTGGTGCTGTCCTTTGCGGGGTCGTCGGCACTGGCCCGTCAGATTCAGTTCGGCGCACCAGCGGATGTGTTCATATCGGCCAACACGGACTGGATGGATGCGCTCGGGGCCGGACGGCACCTTGCCCCCGACAGCCGCTTTGACCTGGCCTCGAACCGGATCGTCCTGATCGGCGCGGCTGGCACAGACCCTGTCGACCTGTCCGATACGGATGCCTTGACCACGGCCTTGCAAGGTGGACGCCTAGCCATGGCACTCGTCGATGCGGTGCCCGCAGGGATCTACGGCAAGGCTGCGCTGCAAAGCCTGGACCAGTGGGAGAGGCTCGCCCCCCACGTGGCGCAGGCCGACAACGTGCGCGCGGCACTGGCCCTGGTGGCCTTGGGCGAGGCACCGCTTGGCATCGTCTACGCAACCGATGCCGCGGCAGAGCCCCGTGTCGAGATACGCGCCACCTTTCCGGATACCAGCCACCCGCCGATCCGCTACCCCGCCGCCGCACTGTCCGGGACCGGGCCGGAGACACAGCGGTTCCTGAGCTATCTCAAGGGCACGACGGTGGAGGAGATCCTGCGCGACCACGGCTTCCTGCCCGTGGCGGACTGAGCGGTGGATTGGCTCGGCCCGGAAGAATGGCAGGCGGTCCGCCTGTCCCTGCGCGTGTCGATCTGGGCCACCCTGTGCAGCCTGCCCCTCGGGATCCTCACGGCCTATGCGCTGGCACGGTGGCGCTTTCCGGGCAAGGCGCTGGTCAACGGACTGGTCCACCTGCCGCTGATCCTACCGCCTGTCGTGACGGGCTATGTGCTTTTGCTGGGCTTTGGCACCCAGGGCCCCTTTGGCGCGGTCCTCTCCCAGCTGGGCATCACGGTGGCCTTTCGCTGGACCGGTGCGGCGCTTGCGGCCGCGATCATGGCCTTTCCGCTCATGGTCCGGGCCATCAGGCTCGCCATAGCGGCGGTCGACCCGAAGCTTGAAGAGGCCGCGGCGACCCTTGGTGCCTCTCGGCCCTGGGTTTTCGTCACGATCACCCTGCCCCTGATCTTGCCCGGCGTGCTGGCCGGGGCAATCCTGGCCTTTGCCAAGGCCATGGGCGAGTTCGGCGCGACCATCACCTTCGTGTCGAACATTCCCGGACAGACCCGAACTGTGCCGTCGGCGATCTACGCCTTTCTTCAGGTGCCCGGCGGAGAAACGGCCGCATTGCGGCTCGTGCTGGTCTCGGTCGCGGTGGCCATGGGCGCGCTTCTGGCGTCCGAGGTGCTGGCCCGGCGGGTCGAGCGTACGGTGCGCGGCACATGACCCTGTCGGTCGCACTGCACCATCGGCTCGGGGATCTGGATGCCGATATCGCCTTCGACGCCCCTCCGGGCGTGACCGCGCTGTTCGGCCATTCGGGCGCGGGCAAGACCACCGTGGTCAACTCGGTTGCGGGACTGTTGCGCCCCGATCGCGGTCGCGTGGCGGTGGGCGACTGGGTGCTCTACGATACGGAGCGCGCCCGCTGGCTGCCGCCCCATCGACGGCAACTGGGCTACATCTTTCAGGAGGCCCGGCTGTTTCCCCACCTGACCGTCCGGCAGAACCTGCTTTATGGCCGCTGGTTCGCGGGTGCGGCGCGCAGGGCCGAAGGGCCCGAGCGGATCATAGACTTGTTGGGCATCGGCAACCTGCTGGAGCGGCGTCCCAACGGGTTGTCCGGCGGCGAAAGACAGCGCGTGGCCATCGGCCGGGCGCTGTTGTCCGCGCCGCGGCTGATCCTTGCTGACGAACCGCTTGCTGCACTGGACACCGCCCGCAAGGACGAGATCCTTCCCTATTTCGAGCGGCTGCGCGACGAGGTGGGCATCCCAATCCTTTATGTCAGCCATTCCGTTGCCGAGGTCGCGCGGCTCGCCACGACCGTCGTCGTTCTCGACCAGGGCAAGGTCGTGCGCGCGGGCCCCACGGCCTCGGTCCTGTCGGATCCCGCTGCCGTGCAGGGGATCGCCCCCCGTGAACTGGGCGCCGTTCTGACGGCACGGGTGCTGTGTCATCACGCGGACGGCCTGAGCGAATTGCAGACCGCGGGCGGCACGCTTTTCCTGCCCCGCGTCGAGGCCGCGCCGGGCCGGACGCTGCGGGTGCGCATCGCCGCGCAGGACGTGATCCTGTCGACCGCTCGGCCCGAAGGGTTGTCGGCCTTGAACATCCTGTCCGGCACCATCGCCGACCTGCACGAGGGCAAGGGCCCTGGCACGCTGGTCCGGATCAGGCTGGGGCAGCAGGATCTGCTGGCGCGCATCACGCGGCGCTCGGCCCGGGCCATGGGGCTGGCCCCCGGACAAGCCTGCCATGCGGTGATCAAGACGGTCTCTGTTGCGCAGACGGATATCGGCCAAGGTTAGTCGCTGCCGCGCACCAGCGCGACCACCGAAGAGGCCACGAAGAAAAGCGCCGCCACGCAGACGACCGTCGGGCCGGTGGGCGTGTCCAGGAGATAGGACGCCCAAAGACCACCCAGCGCCGACACCCCACCGATCCCGGCCGCACGCAGGGCCATGCCCTCGGGCGTATGCGAAAAAGGCCGCGCCGCCGCCGGCGGCACGATCAGCAGCGCCGCGATCAGCAAAACACCCACAACCTTGATCGCCACAGCCACCACCACCGCAAGCGACAGGGTCAGAACCAGTTGCTCGCGTTTCGGGTCGATCCCGCCGGCATGGGCCAGCTCCGGGTTCAGCGTGGCGGTCAGCAAAGCCGACCAGCGCCACCAAAGCAGCCCCAGCACCAGACCGGCCCCGATCCAGACCACACCGAGATCGGTCCAGGACACCGACAGGATGTCTCCGAACAGGTAGGCCATCAGATCAATCCGGACGCCCTCGATGAACGACACCGCCACTAGCCCGAAGGCCAGCGCCGAGTGGGCCAGCACGCCCAGCAACGTGTCGATCGCGTAGCCACGCCCCGACAGCGTCGAAACCGTCATCGCCATGATCAGCGCCATGGCCAACGTGCCAAGAACAATGGGCAGCGAAAGGGCAAGCGACAGCGCCACGCCCAGGATCGCCGCATGGGCGGTGGCATCCCCGAAATAGGCCATGCGCCGCCACACCACGAAACACCCCAACGGTGCGGCCGCCAGCGCGACACCCAGTCCGGCAAGCGCCGCACGCAACAGAAAATCGTCAATCATGGGGGGCGTGGGCCTTTCCGGGGGACGGGCCGGCGTTATCATCGGATCCGTGTGCATGGTCGTGGGAATGCCCATGCGCGTGGTCGTGATGGTGATCGTGATCGTGACGGTAAAGCGCCAGCGCACCCTGTGTGCCCGACCCGAAAAGGGCGCGGTATTCCGGGGCCGACGCGACGACCTCGGGGGCACCCTGACAGCAGACATGACCATTCAGACACACCACCCGGTCCGATGCCGCCATCACCACATGCAGTTCGTGACTGACCATAAGGACCGCGCACCCCAACTCACGGCGGATCCGCTCGATCTGAAGGTAGAACGCCGCCGAGCCCGGCTGGTCTAGCCCCTGTGTGGCCTCGTCGAGAATGAGCAGGTTCGGCTCTTCCAGAAGGGCGCGGGCCAGTAGCACCCGCTGATGCTGGCCGCCTGACAGACCGCTCATGGGCCGATCGGCGAGGTCGGGCACACCGGCCGATTCGAGCGCCTGACGCGCCCTCGACCGGCTGACGGATCGCGGCAGGCCCAGAAACCGGCGTACGGTCAGCGGCAGGGTCGGGTCCACATGCAGTTTTTGCGGCACGTAGCCGATCCGAAGGTCCGTCGCGCGCGTGATCCGACCCGCGTCCGGGCGTATCGCGCCGATGATGCAGCGCAAAAGCGTGGACTTGCCCGACCCGTTCGGTCCCACGATCGTGACGATCTCGCCCGGATCGATGTGAAAGCTCACATCCTCGAGCACCCGGTTCGATCCAAAGGTCACCTGCAGACCAGAGACATCGACAAGGCTCATGGCGAGACGTCCTGGCAGGCCGGACATAGGCCCTCGGCCTCGATCACGGCGCGTTCGATCTGAAATCCGGCCGCTTTCGCCAGCTCGGGCAGCCCGCCCTCGGGCAGTCTGGCCTGCGCCTCTGCCACAGTCTTGCAGCCGCGGCAGATCATGAAGGCGGGCACATGGCGCAATTCGGGATGCACGCAGGCGATAAAGGCGTTCAGCCGCTCGATCTTGTGGACCAATCCGTTCGCCACGAGGAAATTGAGTGCGCGGTAGACGACAGGCGGCTGTGACCCGAGCCCCTCGCGCCGCAACACATCGAGGATCTCATAGGCCCCAAGCGCGCGGTGATCCTCGAGAAGGATTTCAAGCACGCGGCGGCGCACGGGTGTCAGTTTCAGACCTTTGGAGTCGCAATAGCGATCTGCCCCCGCGATCCCTTCACGGATGCAGTCCGTATGGTCATGCGCTTCGAACCCGATGGCTGTCATGCGCTTTACATCGCGCGCTTCGAAGGGGATTGCAATGTTATATTATAACAGTTACTGCATCGGCAAACGCAACCGACTGGGGAAAGACGATGATCAAACGTAGACTCATGGGTGCCGCCCTTGCCACGACAGCCCTTGTCGGCAGCCTCTCGGCAGAGGTGCCCAAGGTTGCCACTGATATTGCCCCGGTCCAATCGCTCGTGGCCATGGTGATGGGCGAGCTTGGCAACCCTGACGTGGTGGTGCGCCCCGGGGCATCGCCCCACGGCTACGCGATGCGTCCGTCCGAGGCGCGCGCGCTCAACGATGCCGATCTGGTGTTCTGGGTGGCCCATGGCCTGACCCCCTGGCTCGAAGGCCCGATCGAAACCCTTGCGGGCGATGCACATGTGATCGAGCTGGCCACTGTCGACGGCGTGACGGTTCTGGAGAACCGGGAAACGCCGGTCTTTGCCAAGGCGGAAGATCATGACCACGACCACGAAGGCGAACACGACGATCATGCCGGACACGACCATGGCCACGAAGAACATGTCGAGGATGCGCATGATCACGGGCACGACCATGGGCATGATCACGACCACCGCGCCTTCGATCCGCATCTCTGGCTCGATCCGATGAACGCCACGGTCTGGCTGGGGGCCATCGCCGATGAGCTGGCCGAGCACGACCCGGACAATGCAGACACCTACCGCGCCAATGCCGAGGACGCGACCGCGCAGATCACGGCGCTGATCGACAAGACGCAGGCCGATCTCGCCCCATACCGCGACGTGAATTTCATCGTCTACCACGACGCCTACCAGTATTTCGAAACCCGTTTTGGTCTGCGCGCAACCGGCGCCATCGCGTTCAGCGACGCCACAGACCCGGGCCCGGCACGCATTGCCGCGATCCGCGAGGCGGTTCAGGACAACAAAGTCAGCTGCGTCTTTGCAGAACCACAGTTCCAGACCAACCGCGTGAACACGGTCTTCGAAGGCTCCGGCGCGCGGACGGCCGTGATCGACCCGCTGGCCCGCAGCCACGAACCGGGACCGACCCTCTACCTCAACCTGATCGAGGATCTGAGCCGCACCATGATCGAATGCCTGTCGGGCAGCGACGGCTGATCCCCGCCGATCCTGAAACGCTGTGGGCATTTTCCCTGCATCCTCCTATATCGGAGGAGACAGGGAGAGGCCCATGGCACCACGCAGCACCATTGTCAGCGGACTGGCGATCCTCGCCATTGGCGCCGGTGTGGGCTTTGCCGTGTTGCGGCCCACGGAACCGGCGGCCTATGCCGCGCCCGGCTTCGAGGCGTTGACCCCGCAAGAAGCCGCGCGGGAAAGCTACCAGCTGGCCCCCGAAATGCTGCGACAGGTCTACGAGGCCTTTGCCGCAACCGACGAGGCTGCGGTTTATGACGGGCTGGCCCTGGTCGCGGGCGGGGATGCGCTCGACCAGCTCTACCTCGACCGGATGGGCGCGCTGGCCGGCGGCGGGCTGACCGAAAGCGACCAGACCATACACGAGATGCGCCTGATCCAGCTTGAGGCACGGCAAAAGGCCGAGACCGTCACGATGGATGCCACATGGCGTGTCATCGGCACGGTGGGCCATGCGGAACACATGCATGTGCGCGGAAATGTCTATTCCGCCAGCCTGACGCTAGAGCCCGTCGATGGCGCCTGGCGGATCACCGGTTTTGACCTGCGCGATATCGACCGCACCGGCGCAGGCGAGATGTTCGAAGTGCCCCCAGAGGACGTCACCCCCATGACCGAGGCCGACGCGACCCAATGATCGAGATCCGCGATCTGGACTTTGCCTATCCCGGGGGCGGCTTTCGCCTGACCGTGCCCGAGCTTGTGCTGGAAAGCGGCGAACGCACCGCCATCGTCGGGCCAAGCGGCACCGGCAAGACCACGCTTCTGAACCTGATCGCCGGGCTGGTCACGCCGGATCGGGGCACGATCCGACTGGACGGCGAAGACATCGCCGGGCTGGGCGACGGTGCCCGCCGGGCCTTTCGCGCGCGGCGCATCGGCTTTGTGTTTCAGGATTTCGCCCTGCTCGACTACCTGACGGCGCGCGACAACATCCTGTATCCCTTCCGCATCGGTGCGGGCCTGAACGTCGATGCGTCTGCCCGGGACCGCGCCGATGCGCTGGCCCGGGCCTGCGGCATCGGCGACAAGCTCGCCCGCCACCCGGCACAACTCAGCCAGGGCGAGCAACAGCGCGTGGCGCTGTGCCGGGCGCTCGTCACCGAACCGCAGCTTGTGCTGGCGGACGAGGCCACGGGCAATCTCGACCCGTCGAACAAGACCGCGATCCTCGACCTGATGTTCGACCGCGCCGCCGATCAGGGGGCCACGCTGCTGGCAGTCACCCACGATCACGATCTTCTGCCGCGCTTCGACCGGGTGATCGACTTTGCCACCTTCCGGCAACCCGAGGGCACGGCATGAGCATTCTCTACCTCGCCTTCGCCTATCTGCGCTTTCACTGGATCCGCAGCCTTGTGCTGGTTCTTGTAGCAGCGCTGATCCTCGCCGTGCCCATGGTCAGCCACACGCTCTTGCGCGGCAGCCAGGAGGCGCTGACCAACCGCGCCGAGGCGACGCCGCTCCTGCTTGGCCGCCGTGGCAGCCAGATCGACATGGTGATGAACGCGCTCTACTTTGCCGATGAACGCGCCACGCCAATCACCATGGCTGCCACCGAAGAGATCTGGGACAGCGGGCTGGCGATTCCCGTGCCGCTGCATACCGCGTTCGAAACGAACGGTGCGCGCATCGTTGGCACCACGCTTGACTATTTCGACTACCGCGCTCTCGAGGTCGCCGACGGCCGCCAGATCGCGGTCTTGGGCGAAGCGGTCCTGGGTGCCGCCGTCGCCCAGCGGCTGGGGCTTGGCCCCGGCGACACGGTCGTGTCCGCGCCGCAGAACCTGTTCGATCTTGACGGGGTCTATCCGCTCGAACTGAAGATCACCGGCATACTGGCCCCCACCGGCACCCCCGATGACGAGGCCGTTTTCACCGATATCAAGACCGCCTGGGTCATCGCCGGGATCGGGCATGGACATGACGATGTCGTCTCGGTCGATGCCAGTGACGAGAATGTCGCCGCTGCCGCCAGCCTCCTGCAATTCAACCGCATCACGCCCGACAATATAGACAGCTTCCATTTCCATGGCGATCCGGACGACTACCCGGTGTCGTCCATCGTGGTGTCACCCTATGATGATCGGTCTGCCACGATCCTGCGCGGCCGATACCTGGACCCCGAGAACCCGCTGCAGATGGTCGTCCCGTCAGAGGTGATCGGCGACCTCGTGGCGCGGATCTTCCGGATCAAGACGCTGCTCGATGCCGTGACGGTGATCGTGGGCGCCGCCGCGCTGGCCGCTGTCGCGCTGGCGGTGTTCCTGTCCTACCGCCTGCGCGCGCCCGAAATGCGCACCGCCTTCAAGATCGGTGCCGGCCGCGGTACGATCCTGCGCTTGCTTGGGGCGGAAACCGCGTTGATTTTGTCCGCGTCAGCGGTGCTGGCCGCCCTATGTGTCATACTCGTGCAATCGCGCGGCGACAGGTTGGTCGCGTATCTCTTGTCCCTGTAACCCGAGAACGGAGGCTTTCATGCGTTCCATTACCCTTGCCACCCTCACCGCCGCCCTTCTGGGCACCGCCGCGCAGGCCCATTACGGCATGATCATCCCCAGCGATCCGATGCTCGAACAGGACGAGGGGCGCGAGATCGACCTGACCTTGTCCTTTTCCCACCCGTTCGAAGACCTTGGCATGACGCTCGATCGGCCCGTGTCCTTTGGGATGACCCATGACGGTACCCGGACCGACCTGCTGGACGCCCTGACCGAGACCGAGGTCATGGGCGAGGCGGGCTTTGGCCTGACCCAGCGCCTCGAACGTCCCGGCACCTACATCTTCACCATGGAGCCGCAGCCCTATTGGGAGCCGGCCGAGGACGCGTTCATCATCCACTACACCAAGACCTATGTCAGCGCCTACGGCGAGGACGAGGGCTGGGACAGCGAACTGGGCCTGAAGACCGAGATCGTACCGCTGTCGAAACCCTTTGGCCTGTGGTCAGGCAACGTCTTCCAGGGCATCGTGAAACTGGATGGCGAGCCGGTCCCCTACGCCGAGGTCGAGGTGGAATACTACAACGAAGACCTCAGCGCCCAGGCGCCGAGCGATCTGATGATCACCCAGACGGTCAAGGCCGATGCCGATGGCGTCTTTACCTATGCCGCGCCGCAATCCGGCTGGTGGGGCTTTGCCGCGCTAAACACTGCTGATTACACCCTCCCGCAGGATGGCGAGGACAAGGCCGTGGAACTGGGCGCGGTGATCTGGGTGCATTTCGAAGAGTGGATGACCGAATGAGGAAACTCCTGATCGCACTGGCGGTGGTGGCGGCCTGGCCCGCCATCGCCCATCAACTGAACGTCTTCGCGTCGGTCGACGGAACCGATGTTGTGGTCGAGGCCAAGTTCTCTTCCGGCAAGGTGCCCCAGGTGGGCGAGGTGCGCGTCTATGACGCCACCGATGCCCTGCTGGTCACGCTGCCCCTGACCGGCGAAGAAACCCTGCGCTTTCCGCTGGACCCTGTCGCCGCCCAACAGGGTCTGCGGATCGAGGTCAACACCGGTGAAGGGCACGAGGATTACTGGATCCTGACGCCCGACGACATCGCCGCGGGCCAAACCAACTGAGGAGTGTGCCGATGCGCTGGATTGCCCTGACGATCGCCCTTCTTACGGCAGCGCCGCTCGCCGCCCAGGACCGGACGCGGATCGTCGCCGTGAACCACCCCCTTGCCTATTTCGCCAAACGCCTTGCGGGTGACGCGGCCGAGGTGGTCTATCCGGTGCCAGAGGGGCGGGATCCGTCATTCTGGCGTCCTGGCATCGCGGATATCGCGGCGATCCAGCAGGCTGACCTGATCGTGCTGAACGGCGCCGGTTTCGCGGACTGGGTCAAGAAGGCGTCGCTGCCCCGATCGCGCATCGTCGACACCTCGCGCGGGTTCGCGGGCGAATTCATCGCCACCGACACCGTGACCCACAGCCACGGGGCCGACGGGGCGCATTCCCATACCGGCACGGCCAGCTATACCTGGATGGATTTCAGCCTGGCCGAACGGCAGGCAGAGGCGCTGTCCATCTCGCTCAAGCGGATGCTGCCCGAGGCCGATGTCGATCCGGTCCTCGACGCGCTGCGCAACGACCTGCAGGCGCTGCACGACCGCGCGACCGAGATCGCCGCACGTCTGGAGGGGCAGACGCTTATCGCCTCGCATCCGCGCTACCAGTATTTCGCGCGCGCCTACGGGCTCGACATCCGTTCGGTCAGCTGGGACGCCGGCGCAGCGCCGGACCCGGCGCAGATCGACGAATTGACCGGCTTGGTTCAGGACACCGGCGCGACCATCTTCCTGTGGGAAGCAGCACCCCCGGAAGACGCCCGCACCGCCGTAACCGAAACAGGCCTGCGCGACGTGATCTTCCCGCCCCTGGCGGTGCCCGGCCCGAGCGGGGATTTCGTCGCGGACATGAATGCGGCCTTGGATCGGCTGGCCGCGCTGTCGGGCTAACGCAGGGTGATCGTGAAGCGCCGCTGCGCCCCGGGCGGAGGTTTGGGGAACGGGGCGGCCCGACGCACCACCGCAAGCGCCTCCTGATCGAAGCGTGCCCGGCCCGAACTGCGCGCAAGCGACACCGACCCAAGGCCGCCGCCCGCGGTGACCGTGAAACTGACGACGGCGCCCTCCGGGGCCTTGGCCCGCACGCGGCCTGCGCGGGCCAGTCGCTGGTAGACTTTCCGGGGATAGGCCTTGGCCGCCGCGTCCGTTCCCATCGGCGCGGCCTGTCGGGCAGGTGCCGCCGCCGCAGCACCTGGATCCGTGGTACCTTGACCGGTGGTTTTCGGCACAGGGGTCGGCGTTGGTTTGCGCGTTGTGGCCTGCTGCACCGCCTGCTCGGGTTGGCGCGGCGCGGTTTCGCGTTTGGGTACCACGAAGTCACGCGGGCGTGGCGCCGGTCGGCGGGAGCGATCGGGGGCCGTGGTTTCAGGCACCGCCGCCACAACGCGGTCCGCCGGTGTTGCCGCCACGACCGCCGTGCGCGGTGCCGTTTCCGCCTGCACCGCTGGGGTCGATGGCTTCAACGCGGGCACGCGTGGCGCGACGGGCCGCGGGCGCACGGTCTCTGGCTCCGCTGCATTGGCATTCGGGCGTTCCGGTCTCAGGGGCTCGGCGGCTGAGGGCACCAAGGCACGCGCCGGACGCTCTGGCGACGTCGCTGCCGGTACCGTCTGAGGTTCGGGCGGCATCGTTCGGGTGGCAAAGCTGGCGAAGCCCGTCCCGATGCTGCCAAGCTCGACCGCGTCGGTGCCGTTCTGCGCATCCGCCGCGGGCTCTGGTATCAAGGCCCAGATCGCCCCTGCATGAACGATCACAGCGAGCGCCGCCGCCACGGCCTTTGCCGCGCCACACGTCATCGCAGCCCCTCTTCGGTGACGATGACAACACGCGCGGCCCCCCTTTCGGCCAGATCCCGGGCGAGGCCCACAAGGGTCGTCGCCGGCAAGGCGCGGTCCGGTACCAGGCGCACGGTATCCCGCGCCACGTCACCGCCTTGATCCAGGAAGTCGGCGACCGACGCCACCTCTGCGCCCCGGTAACTCAGACGCCCATCCGGATGCACCACAAGCGCGTCGGGCGGCGGGGTCCGGTCGAGCTCGGCGGTACGCACGAGCCTCAGCTCCCGGTCCATGGGCGGTCCCAGCGTTCCCGCGACAAGAAAAAAGACAAGCATCAGGAACACGACATTGATCAGCGCGATCGTGGGTTCACGGCGGGTCTGGCTCACACGCCGCATTATCCGTCCCCCAGCACGGTCACGTCCAGCCCGGGCACGCGGCCCAGCGTGACGAGAAGGTCGGTCAGCCGCTGGGCATCCACCGCGCCGCGCAAGCTCACGAGTACCTGGGTCTCGACGCGGTCGCCAAGGCGGTCCCGCATGTCGGCCAGCGACACCGGCAGTCCGTTCAAGAGCACCCTGTCGGGCGACAGTTGCACGAAAACGGGCGGTGCGTCCGTCCCTGCCCCGCCGCCCCGGCCCGTGACCAGGGGCACCTCGCTGAACTGCGAAAAGGTGGAGCTGAGCATGAAGAACAAAAGCAGCAGAAAGATCACGTCGATCAGTGGGGTCAGGGCGATCCGCCGCATACGCCGGCGCGCGCTAGGCATGGACAGACCCGCTGTCCTGCACCGCCACCGTCTGGGCCCGCCCCCGCGGGCGCAGGATCGTGTGCAGCGCACGTTCTGCGAAAACGCGATCGCGTTCGAGACGCCCCTCGAGCCAGCTGAGAACCAGAGCTGTCGGCATCGCGACCGCGAGGCCCAAAGCCGTGGTCAGAAGCGCGACCCAGATCCCGCCCGCAAGGCGCGCAGGGTTCACCTGGGCGCCCGCCTCCTGCATGGCCTGGAAGGCCTCGATCATGCCCAGAACCGTTCCGAACAGGCCCAGAAGCGGGGCCAGTTGCGCCACGCTGTCGAGAAAGCGCAGACCGCCCTCGAGCCGTGCGAACCGCGCCTCGGCCTCTGCCCGGAGGCGTGGCGTATCCAGGGCCCCGGCGCCCATCGCGTCGCTGAGGAGCGGGGCAAGGTAGCTGCTTGCGGGCGCAAGCTCGGCCAGGGCGCGGGGCCTGTCGCCCTCGTCCCACGCGGAAAGCGCGCGCTGCAACCGGGCCTGCCGCCCCACACCTTCGGCTGTGAACTGCCAGATCTTGTAGAAGATGACCCCAAGCGTAAGCACCGACACGGCAAGCAGTACCATGACGACCGGACCGCCCAGTTCGAGCACGCGCGCAACAGGCTGGCCCACCGCACCCATCACCCGATGGCCTCCACATCCGTGCGGGACGACAGGGTCAGGGCGTTCTCGCAGATCGGGCTGTCAGCACCTGCCACGGTGCATGTTTCGGCCCCGTTGAAAAGCACGCGCCCCAGCCCTTCGCATGCCAGCCCCGGCACGACGAACTGGCGAACGCGGGGCCGTCTGGACGGAAGTGCCTGAAAATCGAACAGAGTCAGGCGGTCAACCTGCCCGGTGGCATCGAACAGGACCGTCTCGAACACCACCGCGTCGATGTCATCGGCATGGCCGTTCTGGATGAGAAAGGTCAGGGCACAGCCGCTCTCCACCGTCTCGACCGCGTTCAATTCGACCGAGAGCTGCCCATCGGCGGCCTCTTGGGCAAGCGCTGGGGCAGCCAGCGCGGTCAAACCCAGTGCCGCAAGGGCGCCTCGAATCCAGGGACCTGTTCCGAGTGGTATCATGGGCCGCTCCGCCGTTCTCCGTTTCGACCAAGGGCGTCGGGATCACCCGACCCCGGCGCTCCTTTCCGACCAAGCCGCTAGCACAGGCCCGACCCGCTTGACCAGTCTCGCCAAGCGTCGTTCAGGCAACGCGGGCCGTGCCGCGGCTGACACTCAGCGCCCAGTCGAGCAACGCATCGTCACCGGAGGGAACAGCCTGCGCCAGATCGCCCGCGAAAGCATCGAAGGCCACGCGATTGCGGGGATGCACCGATGTCAGAACCGGGATCTCCTGCATGAGCGCGATACCGATCGCGTCGCGAAAGCCGCTGCCCTCGGCCTCCTGCTTGCCGAACTTGTTCACGAGCAACAGGTCCGGGCCGGTGTCGAGCGATGCCGTCACCTGGCCCACGACGTCTTCGAGCGCGGCGGGATCGAGCCTGCACCCCGAGGCCAGTGCACCGAGGTCCTGGGAAATGAGCCGCCGCGCGCCATCCGGCAGGACACGCGCCTGCATTCGGCATTTGCCAGTGTCGCCGCAATCGAGATTGTATTGCACGCATCCCGCCAGCCGCACCCCGCGCCGGATAAGCCGGTCCGCCAAGGCGGCCAGACGGCGGTCGCTGCCACCGCGCGCGTCGTGGCTGATCACTCCCAATTTCATCACGCGCCTCACAGGGTTCAGGCCGGGACTATCGCGCAACCGGCGCCCGCGCACCAGAGCCCGCTGTGACGCAGGCCGCCACAAAAAAAATCCCGCACGGACGCACCGTGCGGGCAAAGCTAAGCAAATGGTCCCGGACCTTAGGCCGCCTTCTTGGGGGCGATCTCTTCCGGAGCGGGAAACGCGATGTCGTGCAGGATCTTTATGGCATCATCCAACTTGTCCCGCGCGACCATGAATTGAACGTCGACCCGGCGCGTGCCCTGGCTCACGGCCATTACGTCGATCTCGGCCGCCTCGAGCGCGGCAAGGCCACGACTGAGGATCTTGAGCCCCGAAAGGTCGCGGCCGATGACGGACGCAATGCCGATGCCGCTGATCGAGACGTCCGCGTTCGGAAACTTCTCGACCAGATCGCTTTCCACGCGCCGCAGGGCCTTGAGTGGCGCATTGACGTAGTGGGTGATCGTGTTGGCGTTCGAATTCTTGGATACGATCCAGATGTTGTGGCGCGTCAGCGCCTCCAGAATCGTGGCGTCATACCCTTTGACGCCCACCATGTCCGGTTCGAACACCTCGAGCGTGTGGGCCTCGAGCCCTGTCACGATCTGCACCGCGGCCTTCGGGGCCTCGGTCTCGTCGATCAGCGTGCCGGGATCGGCGGGCTCGAACGCGTTGGTGACACGCAGCGGGATATCGGATTGCCGAAGACTCTTGGCGGCCTTGGGATGAATCGCCTCCATCCCCATGTTCGACAACTGATCGGCCACGTCGTAATTCGTGTGGCCCACCTTTTTCACCCGATCGTCGCCCACGAGGCGTGGATCGGCCGAAGACAGGTGGAATTCCTTGTGGATGATCGCCTCTCGCGCGCCGGTCTGCGCGGCGATGCGGCTGAACGTGACCTCGGAGTATCCGCGGTCGAATTCCTTCATCAGGCCTTCGCTGCATTGGGCATAGCCCGTGACGATCGGCAGCTCGGTTTCGAGATCCACATCACTAAGCCCATCGGCGATCCGGTCGTCGAGCGACATCTCGCCCTCGTCTCGCCAACCACTCAGATCGACAAAGCGCGCGTTGACGTCCGCGCGACGCAAGAGCAGCGTCGCGACAAAGGCAGAATGAGCCTCGCCCAGACCCGAAAGCAGTTCCCGGATCACAAGCAGCTGCTTGTTCAGACGGAAATGGCCGTAAGAACACAGGCGCTGCAGGTCCAGCAGACAGCTGCGGGCCCCTTCGATGCGCTCGCGCACGAAATCATCGGCATCCTTGCGATCCGCCGGGTCGCTCAGGATTTCACCGTGCACATCGCGCATCGCGTTGGCGACGTTGTCGAGCGCCACGTGCCAGCCATGGTCATCCTCGGTGTCGGCGAAAAGCGCATAGACACCCGGCGTGCCGGTCTTCTTGTGTTCGAGCAGCAGGTTGGTGATGCCGCCAAAGGCCGACACGACGAAGATGCGGCCGTAGACCGGACGGCTGCCATCTTTGGCAATGAACAGCGTGTCCCGCAGCTCGTTCAGGCGCGACATCGACGTGCCGCCAATCTTTTCGACGGTATGGTTTTGTGAAGTCATGTCCCTTGCACCCGGGGCCGAAACGCCCCGGGTGTCCCTTAAACTGGTCATTGATCGGGCAGCGCGTAAGAGCCGTCGGCCTGGTGCACCTCGTTGCCCGTCACGGGCGGGTTGAACACGCAGGCCATCACCAGCTCTTCCTCGGCGCGCAGGATGTGGCGGTCATGCTCGTTCAAGGCATACATCACACCCGGCTCGATCTGGTGCGTTTCGCCCGTGCCGAGGTCGGTGATCGACCCCTTGCCCTGGACGCAATAGACGCTTTCAAAGTGGTTCTTGTATTCGAACGTGTGCTCGGACCCGGCTTCGAGAAAGGTGATGTGGAACGAAAAACCCATCCCGTCATCGGCCAGAAGCATCCGCACGCTTGTCCACTGCGCATCAGATACCACCCGGTCACGCTCGTCTTTGACGATCTTGTTGAAATCACGAACAATCATCGGGTTACTCCGCCGCCATCTTTGTTGCGCCGCGCACCTCTTGCGTGGCCTCGAGAAGGATCGACAGACCCTTCTGGAATGTCTCCATCGGCGTGGTCAACGGGGCCAGCACCTTGACGACCTCGTCATGGGCGCCAGACGTTTCGATGATCAGGCCCTTTTCGAAGGCACGCGCACAGATGTCGCCGGCCAGCTCGCCCGAGCCTACATCGACACCCTGCATCAGGCCACGACCCTTGAGCTTTGCGCCCGGGATTTCATCGGCGATCGCCTGAAGGCCGCTGGTCAGAACCATGGCCTTTTCAGCCAGTTCCTTCTGGAACGTATCGTCCTTCCAGAACTTCTGGATCGCGACGCGCGCGGTGATGAAGGCATGGGTATTGCCGCGGAAGGTGCCGTTATGCTCGGCGGGCCTCCAGATGTCATGCTCGCGCTTCACCAGCAGGGCTGCAAAAGGCAGGCCCATGCCCGACAGCGACTTGGCCATCGGGATGAGGTCGGGCTCGATACCCATCTCCTCGAAGCTGAAGAAGGTGCCGGTCCGGCCACAGCCCGCCTGAATGTCATCGACGATCAGAAGCGCACCATGCTTCTTGGCAAGGCGTGCGATGCCTTGCATCCATTCGGTCGAGGCGGCGTTCAGACCACCCTCGCCCTGGACAGGCTCGACGATGAACGCGGCAGGAGCGTCGACGCCCGAGGACGGGTTGTCGAGCATCATCTCGATCTGGGCCAGCGTATCGACATCGTCGCCAAAGGCACCGTCAAACGGCATGCGCGACACGCCACACAGCGGCCCGCCGCCGGCACCGGCACGCTTGCCGGCATTACCAGTGCAGCTGAGCGCACCCATGGTCATGCCATGAAAGCCGTTGGTAAAGGCGATAATGTTGCGGCGGCCGGTGACCTTGCGCGCCAGCTTCATCGCGGCCTCGACCGCGTTGGTGCCGGTCGGGCCGGTCATCATGACCTTGTAGTCCATGTTGCGCGGCTTGAGGATGATATCCTCGAATGCCTGCAGGAACTCGGCCTTGGTGTCGGTGTGCATGTCCAAGCCATGGGTCACGCCATCCGCCGCGATATGGGCAATCAGCGCATCCTTCATGTCCGGGTCGTTGTGACCGTAGTTCAGCGACGAACACCCGGCCAGAAAATCGATATAGGTGCGGCCCTCGGCATCGGTCATCTCGGACCCGCGTGCTGAGGTAAAGACCGTGTCAAAGCTGCGGCAATAGCTGCGTGCCTCGGATTCACGGCGAGCGAAAATGGTGGTGTCGGCTGACGTGTCAGTCGGCATGATACATCCTTTGGTATGATTTGATTGGGGGTTCGGAGTGAAGGCGCGGGCCTCAGGCAGCCTTGCGCATCTCCTCCTTATCGAGCGTGATGGTGACCATGTGCTCGGTCGCGTGACGCCCGTCGAAATGAGCGTCGCGGGTGAAATAGGCTTCGCTGTCAAGCGACGCGCCTTCGCGCTTGGCAAACCGCTTGAACAGGTTCCACGACGCGTCGTTGTCACGCGTGATCGTGGTCTGCAGACGCTCGACCTCGTCACAGGCCTCGCGGCTCAACAGGTCGGCCAGCATCCGGCCACCCAGTCCCTGACCGCGGGCCTTCTCCGAGACGGCGACCTGCCAGACAAAAACCGTTTTCGGATCATGGGGCAGCACATAGGCCGACACCCAGCCGACCACCTCGCCGTCCAGCTCCGCCAACACGCAAGTGTCCCGGAAGTGATCCGCCTGGATCAGGTTGCAATACATCGAGTTTTCGTCAAGCGGCTTGCAGGCACGCACAAGTTCCCAGACCGCAGCGCCATCGGTGCCGTCCGGCTTGCGCAGGGTCAGCTTGGGGGCCTTGATCGGGGTTGCAGAATTGGTCTGCACTGTTTCAGTCCTCCATTTGCTTAGCTAAGCAAAAGATATAGGGCACAAACCGACAGATCAAGGGGGGACTTCAGCGGAAAACCTTGAAATTCGCCCGATAAAACGCAATATATACAACATCATGACTGTCACATCATTTAATAAACAAAGCAAAATACCCTCGCGCAGCTCTGCCGGGCGAAACGCGAAAGGCGTTGAAAACACAAGCTTTCTTTGCAACGGTGACGGACGATCCGCGAAGCCGCAGGGAGTGATGGAGTTGGACCGTACCGATATCAGTCTGGTTGCGATCCGCCGCATTCTGCGGGCAACCGAAATATACGGTCGACGGCTGGCAGCGGCGTCCGGACTGACGCCCGTCCAGTTCCGCGTCATGCAGATTGTGGGCGAGACCGGGCAGAGCACACCCAAGGCGATTTCACAGCGCATGGGCGTGTCGCAGGCCACGATGACCGCGCTGATCGACAAGCTCGTGCGCAAGGGTCTGGTCGAACGCCAACGATCCGAAACCGACCGCCGTCAGACCAACATCCTTATGACGGCTAAGGGCCGAGATACGGTCCGCGAGGCGCCCGATCCCCTTCAGCAGCAATATGTGCGGCAATTCGAAAAGCTCGAAGATTGGGAACAGGCGATGATCGTCGCCGCGTTAGAACGGGTGGCGACCATGCTCGACGCAAGTGACATCGACGCCTCTCCCGTGCTTGATCTTGGTGATATCGCAAAGCAGGCCTAACCATCCCTGAGAGCGATAGACGGCGCGTGCGCAGCCGGGTCGAGGCAACCGATCTTCCCCGTCTCATACAGAAAAGGAAGATGGGTGACGACCAGTGGGGTCCCTGGCTGCACGCTTGTCACATGCGACGGTTTCCTCCAAAGAAACGAAATGGACGCCAGCAAGAAAGGCGGATTGCAGATGACAGGATCCCCTGGCGGCGACGGCCATTTTGCCCTAGCCGAAACGCACCGCACGCTTCCCATTGCGCTCCTGCGCGCACGTGAGGCGGTGATGGATCGTTTCCGCCCCTTGCTCAAACGTCACAACGTGACCGAACAGCAATGGCGTGTCCTGCGCGTTTTGCGCGAACTGGTCGAGACCGACGCGACCGCGCTGGCACACACGGCCTGCATTCTGCCTCCGTCCCTGACCCGCATCCTCAAATCGCTCGATGCCGCGGGCCTCGTGTCGGTGGCACGGGACAGTCGGGACGGTCGGCGCATGCTGGTGACCCTGACCGATGACGGGCATGACTTTCTGAACCGGATTTCAGCAGAAAGCGCAGCCATCTACGCCGATGTGGAGCACCGGATCGGGCCTGACAGGCTGTCGCGCATCCTAGACGAGTTGGAATACCTGCAAGACGCGCTCAGCGCCCCCGAGGTGGCCGAACGCCCGTAGATCAGCCGGGCGCGCCGATCGGGGTCGTCAGGGGGCTGAGCCCGTCAATGGTGACCTTGCAGGTTTGTCCTGTGTCGATGGCCCCGACACCCGCGGGCGTGCCCGTCATGATCAGATCCCCGGGCGCAAGCGCGACATACCGCGACAGGATTGCAATGATTTCGGGCACCGACCAGATCATGTCGGCCAGGTCGCCCTCCTGTCGAAGCGCGCCCTCCACGCACAGCGCGATGCGCCCCCTGTCGAGATGCCCCACCTGTGCCACCGGATGCAAGGTGCCGATCACGGCCGAACGGTCGAAACCCTTGGCCAGATCCCACGGACGTCCCAGCGCCTTGGCGGTGGACTGAAGATCGCGCCGGGTCAGGTCGTTGCCCGTGGCATATCCCCAGACATGGTCAAGCGCCTGCGCCGCCGCGATGTCGCGGCCGCCCTTGCCGAGGGCAACCACCAGTTCGGCTTCGAAATGCAGGTGGTGTGTTTCGGGCGGATAGGGCACCACCTGTCCGTCATGGACCACCGCATCGGCGGGCTTCGTGAAGAAAAAGGGCGGCTCCCGGTCGGGATCATTGCCCATTTCCCGCGCATGTGCCGCATAGTTCCGCCCCACACAGAAAATCCGACGCACGGGAAACCGGTCGTCCCCGCCTGCTACGGGCACCCAGGGCGTTTCTTTCACCGGCAGGACATAGGCCATGGAAACCTCGCGTTGCTTGATCCGGGATGGCGTCGCGCAGCCTCGTACACGGTGCACCGGATTGCAACAGGCCCGCCCGTTGCTTACCGCGGTGATGGACCCATGCGCGTTCCGGCGCTAGACACCGGCCCAGTCTGTGACCAAAGGCGGCTTAGATGACCCAGATCCATGTCCTGAACGGCCCGAACCTGAACCTTCTGGGCAAACGTGAGCCCGAGATCTACGGTGCCGCGACGCTCGAAGACGTGGAGGCGCTGTGCCGGTCCGCCTGTGCCGAAGGGATCGACATCCGGCTGCGGCAATCGAACCACGAGGGCCAGCTGATCGACTGGATTCACGACGCGCGCGAGACAGCGGCGGGCATCGTCATCAACCCAGGCGCGTATACCCATACCTCGATCGCAATCCTCGATGCGCTTAACGCCTACGCGGGACCGGTCGTCGAGGTGCATATCTCCAACGTACACAAGCGCGAATCGTTCCGACACGTCTCGTACGTTTCGCTGCGCGCCGATGGCGTGATCGCCGGCCTCGGGGTCGAGGGCTACGCCGCGGCGGTGCGTTACCTGGTCCAACGGATCCGGTGACCGGGCGTCTTGCCGCGACACGGGCCGAGCGCCCGCGTCGGGTTGTCATGCCCAGGGCGACATTCGTCGTATCTTAACCCGAACGCCCGATCAAAGGGCGATGCGGATACAGTTGGCCTCAGCAAAGGGATCAGCCCGGTGAACGGGGCGCGGTGGCTTCTCGACCGCTCCCGCGCGTTCAAGTGCAGGCTGACCTATGCCGTCGACATGGGTCTCGTGATCGGCGCGTTTCATGCCGGGCTCGCCCTGCGCTACGGCCTGCCCGTTCCCGAGACCGTTGGACGGCTTCTCTGGCCGCTCGGCCTGGTCGTTGCGGGCTCTGACGCGGTGCTTCTCGCGGTTCTGCAACTTCACCGGATCAAGCTGACGGCGATTGAGGGCAGCGCGATACTCAGGATCGCCGCGGTCTCGGCCGGTCTGGCCGCTACGGCGGCATGGGCCGGACACCAGCTGAACGCGCCCGATCCGTTTGCCGTGCCGCTGGTCTTCGCCGCCGTGTTCTTCGCCGCTGCGGTCAGCGTACGGGTCGGCGGGCTGCACCTTCTGACCCTGCTGGCGGACCAGACCGGCCATCGCCGCCCGGTCCTGATCTACGGGGCCGGGGCCGCAGGCATCCAGCTGGCCGCGGCGTTGCGCCAATCGCACGACACCCGGGCCGTAGGCTTTGTCGACGACACCCCCGCGCTGCACGGCCTGACCGTGGGCGGCCTGATGGTATGGTCCCCTGCACGGCTGTCGGATCTGGCCGAACGGCACGCCGTCCGGCGCATCCTTCTGGCGATCCCGTCAAGCCCTCGGGCCCGGCAGAACGCGCTGATCGCGGACTTGTCCGCTCGTGGATTTGAAGTGCATGTTCTGCCATCCTACAGCGGCATGATCACCGGACGCGGCACAAGCACCACGCCGCACCCGGTGACGCCGGACGCGCTTCTGGGCCGGGACAAGGTCGATCTGGACGTGCCCGAGATCGCCCGGACCTATGCTGGGCGCGTGGTCATGGTGACCGGCGCTGGCGGCTCTGTCGGAGCCGAACTCTGCCGTCAGCTGATCGAGTGCAAACCCGCCCGGATCGTGTTGTTCGAACATAATGAATATGCCCTCCACGCCATCGACCATGAACTGCGGCCACGGGTCGAGGGAGCGGGGGTCGCCCTTACGGTGCGGCTGGGCTCAGTCACGGACAGGTCACGCGTCGCGGCGGTCATGGACGAGGACCGGGTCGAGATCGTGCTGCACGCAGCCGCGTACAAACATGTCCCGCTGGTCGAAGAAAACGCCCTGGAAGGCGCCCGCAACAATGTTCTGTGCACGCAGATCGTGGCCGAGGTGGCGCAGGCACGCGGCGTGGAGCGTTTCATCCTGATCTCGACCGACAAGGCCGTGCGTCCGACCAATGTCATGGGGGCCACGAAACGCATGGCCGAACTCGTGGTCCAGGATCTGCAGACGCGCAGTCGGGACACGCGGTTCTCCATGGTGCGTTTCGGCAATGTGCTTGGCTCATCGGGATCGGTTCTGCCACTGTTCCGCAAACAGATCGAGGCCGGCGGCCCCGTCACCGTGACCCATCCGGAGGTGACGCGTTTCTTCATGACGATCCCCGAGGCCGCGCGGCTCGTTCTGCTGGCCGGTGCCTACTCGACCGGGGGCGATGTCTTCGTACTCGACATGGGGCAGCCCCGCCGGATCCTCGACATCGCGCGCAAGATGATCACCTTGTCCGGCCGCAGCGTCCGGGATCCGGCCAGCGGCGCCGGCGATATCGAGATCCGGATCACCGGGTTGCGCCCCGGTGAAAAGTTGCGCGAGGAGCTGCTGATCGACGGTGCCAGCCTGCGAAGCACGCCCCATGCAAAGATCCTGCGCGCCGAAGACCCCATGCTGAGCCAGATCGAGGTGGCCGCGATGCTACGCGACCTGACCCGGGCCATTGAACAGGGCGATCCCGACCATCTGCGCCGCCTGATCGCGGCCCGGGTCGAGGGATACGGCCCTCCCGACCGCGCGGCCCTCTGACGGGGTCCGGGCACAAGCCCGGGACACAGGCCCGTGCCGCGCCCTAACCTCGGACCTCTGCTGCCCGGGTGGCGACAAAGACAGGCGTGCCATGGCCCACCGCGAGTGCCGCACGATCACCGGATCGCAGCGCTGCAACGATCTCTGCGAGCGAAAGATCCAGGTCGCGCAGCAAGAACGCCCGTTCAACCGCGAACCCGGCGCCGCGCAGCCCGTCCAGATGCGATTCGGACAGGAACACCACTGTCTCGGCATCGGTATCCCTCGAAGGATCGAAATGCTTAGCATATCGGAACCGGGCCAACCCACCGGTCCTAAGTCCGATTTCGTCCACGAGCTTGGCATCGTCAAGCACAAGACGCGGCCGCGCCGCGCCACGCCCGGCGGCGCCCTCGATCCGGGCGACGAGCGGGCCGACCGTGGGCGACAGGACCGTTGCGAAGATCGGCAGGCGTGCCAGGTCGAGCAGTGGAAACACGAGCGCCACACCCAGCATTGCACCGAAAAGGCGCCTTCCCGACACCAACCATGCAAGCGCGACCGCCCCGCCGCCCGCGAGCAGCGTTCCCGCCCCCCAGGCAGGGCCGCCGAAACGCCACGCCACCAGCGCGGCGAGGGCAAAGCCGAGACCGGGCAGCCACAGGAACAGGCGCGCCCCACGGCGCAGCCCGTCCTGCAGGACAGCCTGCGGCACGCGACCCGCCGCCAGCGCCATGAGCGCCGCAAGCGCAGGTGCCGCCGGCAACGTATAGCGTTCGTAAAGCTGGCTGGAAAAGGCGAACAGCACTATGTTCAGCGCGCACCATACCAGCAGGAACAGGACGGCAGGCGTGGCCGAAAACGGGGTCCGCACCGCCCGACCGCGCCACAACGCAATCGACAGGCCCGCCACCCCCGGCAAGAGGGGCAGCACCATGTCACCTGTGTTCTTGGCGACCCCGGCCAGGACCATGCCGACGTCGAACGCGGCCTTGTCGGTCACCTGATCGCCGAAGAACTGGGCCACCATCTCGTCAGGATAGCGCTGCCAGACCACGACGAACCATACCGCTGCCAGCCCCAAGGCCAGCAACCCCGCGAAGGCGTCGTGGCGCGACGGGCCCGCATGCCCCCACCCGCGCAAGGAAAGACCGGCGCGCCAAGACAGGGCCAGCACAAGGAGAAGGAGCGCCAGCATTCCCTTGGCCAGTATCGCCACAGCGATGCCGAGGTAGACCGCGTAATAGGTCCAGACCGGTGGGCGGTCCCCGCGCAAGAGCCGTACCACCCCGATCAGCGCCACCGTCGTGCCGAGGATCAGGGGCATGTCGGGAATGTGCTGGCTGGCGGTGCTGAAGAACACCCGGTGACCCGCCATCAGCGCCGTTGCGAAGACGGCAACCGGGGCGGACGCGCCCAACGCCCGTGCAAGGACATAGCTCAGCGCGAGGATCGCCGCGGCGCTCGACACGAACAGCAGCTTCGCCCCGGCCAGCGTCTGGCCCAGCGCGGCAAACCCTGCAACCACGTAGTAGTAGGTCAGCGGCGGCTTCTTGAGGCGGATCGCGCCATCCTCGGCCCGGGGGATCAGGTAGTCCCCGGTCGCCATCATCTGTGCGGCCGCGATGGTATAGCGCCGCTCGTCCGGGTGCGGATTGAGCGGCCAGATCAGCGAGGGCAGACTGGCCAGCACGAAGACCGCGATCAGCAGACCGAGCGCAAGACGCGCCCCTTGTGCCGGGCGCGACCCAACGGATGTCTGTGTGGCTGACATGGTGCTGCCTCCTGTCACGGGCCTCGCCGCACCGATAGGCCAACGGGCCCCTGCGTTCCAGCACGCTCTGCCCACGTGCGGCAGAGACCCGCCCGCCCCCGGTCACGCCGTTGACGGGACGGGGGAACGGGCATAGAGCGAGGCATCCGTTTCTGACCCTGCCTCGCGAGGCCGTCGCGTCCATGTCCGCCACCGATCCTGCCCCGACCACCGCTCCGGATGCACCTCTGGTGTCGGTCGTGATCCCGATGCACAACGAAGGCGCGGCCATTCCGGACCTGATCGCCGGTGTCGCGCGCGCGCTCGACGGCATGGCGTCGGCTGAGATCATCGCCGTCGATGACGGATCGACGGACGACACGCTGACCCGGCTGCGCACTGCCCAAGCCACCCAACCGCGCTTGCGCGTGCTGAGCCATGACCGCTGCGGCGGTCAGAGTGCGGCCGTGCATTCCGGCGTCATGGCGGCGCGGGCACCGATCTGCTGTACGCTCGATGGCGACGGGCAGAACCCACCAGAGGAATTGCCCAAGCTCTGGCAACCGATCCTCGACGACGCGTCCGGAACCGTGGCGCTGGTCGCCGGGCAGCGGCAGGGACGCAAGGATACGTTGTCGAAAAAGCTCGCCTCGCGCGCGGCGAACGCGATCCGAGGCCGGATCCTCCGTGATGGCACGCGCGACACGGGCTGCGGGCTCAAGGGCTTTCGCACCGAAGCGTTCCGGACACTGCCCTATTTCGACCATATGCACCGCTACCTGCCCGCTTTGTTCAAGGCCCATGGCTGGGATGTGGCGCTGGTGGATGTCAGCCATCGGCCGCGCGTGGCGGGGCAGTCGAAATATACCAATCTGGGCCGCGCCATAGCCGGGGCCTGGGATCTTCTCGGCGTGGTCTGGCTGATCCGACGCGCCAAGAAAAGCCGCGCCAGCGAGGTTTGAGGCAGATGATCGAGGCAATCCTGAATTTCCTGCAGGTGGACACTCCGACCGAGGCCGCCTGGGTGGCCATCGGCCTTGTCGGGCAGCTTTTGTTCACCGCCCGTTTCCTCGTGCAATGGATTTCGTCGGAACGGGCGCGCCGCTCGATCATTCCAATGGCCTTCTGGTATTTCTCGATTGGCGGCGGACTGATCCTCTTGAGCTACGCGATCTACCGCAAGGATCCGGTGTTCATCCTCGGCCAGTCCATGGGCGTGTTCATCTACCTGCGCAACATCTGGCTGATCCGGACCGAGGCGCGGCAGGGCTGATCCGCGGGCCGTCGGATCAGCAATTTTCCGCGATCATGCCCCCGGGCGATGGCCGAACCCTGCGCCGGGCCTTATCTATCGGATCGAAAGGTTCGTCGCCAATGTCCTACCTCCGTTCCAGTCTGCATGCCGCCCTTGTCGGGCTCGGGCTTTGCCTGTGCGGACCGGCTGTCGCGTTGGACGATGTGACATTCCGCGTAAGCGGCCCCGCCGCCCAGGAAATCACCGAGACCCTGCGCGCAGCATCCCTGGCCCGGCAGCTCGAACGGGACGGGGTCGACGATCCGCGCGATGTGCTGAGTGCCGCGCAGGGCGATTACGCCCGCATGGTCGAGGCGCTCTATGCGCTCGGATATTACGGCAGCACGGTGCAGATCCGTGTCGACGGGCAAGAGGCGGCCCTCATGGATCCCTTCGCCCGACCAACTGCCGTGGACCAGGTCGAGATCCGCGTCGATCCAGGCCCGCAGTTCCGCTTCGAACGTCTCGACATCGCGCCGCGCGCGCCCGGCACCGTCCTGCCCGAGGGCTTGGCACCCGGGCAACCCGCGCGCGCCACACATATCACCCAGGCCGCCCGCGACGCGGTCGAAGGGTGGCGCCAGCAGGGTCATGCCAAGGCACGCGTCGCAGCGCAGGACATCCGGGCGCAACATGACAATGGCACGCTTGACCTCGGCATACGGCTGGATCCCGGCCCGCGCGTGACCTTCGGCGATGGGGTCGTGTCGGGCGACACGCGAGTCAAACCACCGCGCATCCGCCAGATCGCAGGGTTGCCCCGGGGCGAGGTCTTCGACCCTGCGGCGCTGGCCAAGGCCGAAAGCCGCTTGCGACGTACCGGCACCTTCGGATCGGTCCAGCTGACCGAAGCCGAGACCGTCATGCCCGATGGCAGGATGGACATCCTGATCGACGTTACCGACCGCGCGCCGCGGCGCATCGGGGCGGGGGCGGAATTGTCAAGCTTCGACGGCCTGACCCTGTCGGGCTTCTGGCTGCATCGCAACATCCTGGGCGGGGCCGAGCGCCTGCGCCTCGAGGGCGAGGTCACCCAGCTGGGCACCGAGGGTGTCGGAGACGGCAGCAGCACCGATTACAGCCTGTCTGCCCGCTTCGAAAAGCCGGCGGTTTACGGCCCGGACACGCTATTCTTCGCCGAAGCCGGCCTGTCCTACCTCGACGAGGACAACTACTCCGAAGAGCTTGCCGCGCTGACCTTCGGTGCCTCGCGGGAATTCTCTGACCAACTGACCGGCGATCTGGGGATCGGCCTGTCCTATGCCCGGGTGACCGACCGTTATGCGCAAGAATTCGTGCCGCCGCGCCCGCGCGAACGGGAATTGCTCGTGGCCTCGCTGCCCGTGGCGTTGACCTGGGACACGCGCGACGACCCGCTGGATGCCGCGCGCGGCTTTTTCCTGCGCGGCGAGATCGAACCCTTCCGAGAGACATACCGCGGTGAGAATGGCGCGCGATTGGGTTTTGACGGACGCGCCTATCGGCGTCTGGGCGAAGACAGCCGAACGGTTCTGGCTGGGCGGCTGCAACTTGGGTCGCTTGCCGGGCCCGACGCACGGGACGCGCCACCGGACTTCCTGTTCTACTCGGGCGGCGGTGGGACGGTGCGCGGCCAGCCCTTCGACTCGCTCGAAGCCGACTACGGGGAAGTCTCCCTTGGCGGGCGCAGCTTTGCCGCCCTGTCCGGCGAGGTCCGCGTCGACCTGACGGACCGGGCGGGCCTCGTGGCCTTCGCGGACGCGGGATATGTGGACACGGGCAGCTTCTTTTATGGCGACGGCGACTGGCATGCCGGTGCCGGGCTTGGGTTTCGCTACCAGACCCCGGTCGGGCCGATCCGTTTCGATATCGCCGGACCGCTGACCGATAACACGGCGGATGGCGTGCAATTCTATGTCGGCATCGGGCAGGCGTTTTGATGCGGTTGGGCCTTCTTGTCCTGGCACTCATCCTGATGCCGCTCTGCGCCATGGCCCAGGATCGGGCCGCAGACGACCGCGGCTTTATCCAGGGGCTTCTGGAGGACGCGCTGTCCGGGCCCGGGCGCAGCGTCCGGATCGAAGGTTTCGAAGGGGCGCTCAGCGCGCGGGCAACGATCGAGACAATCACGGTGGCCGACCGCGACGGGGTCTGGTTGACCCTGAGCGATGTTGCGCTGGTCTGGACGCGTTCTGCGCTGCTGAATGGCCGGATCGAGATCGACGAGATCACGGTGGACCGGATCGCGCTGCCCCGTGCGCCGCTGCCCACCGAAACGGACCTGCCAAGCCCCGAGGCGCGGGGCAGCTTTTCCTTGCCGGACCTGCCGGTATCGGTGCGTATCGACGCGCTGAACGTGGGTCGGGCAGAGCTGGGCGCGCCCCTTTTCGGAGAGGCCGCGGCGCTGTCTCTGTCCGGGCGGGCCGACCTTTCGCGAGGCACCGGATCGGCCGAGCTGGCGATCAACCGGCTGGACGCGGAGGGCGCACTGACCCTCGATGGCGCCTTCGACAACGCCAGCCGCCAGCTTCGGCTGGACCTGTCGCTTGACGAGCCCGAGGGCGGCATCGCCGTGCGCCTGCTAGGGATTCCCGAGCGCCCGTCCCTGCGCCTGAGGGTCGATGGCAACGATCCGATCACCGCCTTCGAGGCCCGGGTGCAGCTCGCCACAGCCGGTGAGGAGCGGCTGGCAGGCACGGTGACCCTGCAAGGCGACCAGACCGGCACGGCGGGCATCGGCCTCGATGTGGGGGGCGACCTCGCGCCGGTGTTCGCACCGGCCTATCGCGATTTCCTGGGCGACAGCGTCGCGCTGAAGGCACGTGGCAGCCGGTCCACCGATGGCGCGCTGTCGCTCGAGGATTTCACCCTGCGCGCCGCGGCACTGCGCCTGACTGGATCGGGCCGGATCGCGCCCGATGGCTGGCCAGAGCGGTTGGCGCTGGACGGTCGGATCGTACCGCCCGAAGGCGACCGGGTCATCCTGCCGTTGCCCGGTGGCCGCAGTTCAGTGGCATCGGTCACACTCAGCGGCCAGTTCGACGCCGCGCGCGGGGACAGCTGGCAACTGACCGGCGCGGCCCAGGGCCTGCGCAGCAGGGGCTTTTCGGCCGAGCGGCTGGCCTTTTCCGGGGCAGGCGAAATCGGACGCCGCAACGAACGGGTCGCCGGAACGCTACAACTTAACGGGACGGGGCTCGCCCCCGCCGACCCGGCGCTCGCCCGGGCGATCGGCCCCGTGCTGGCCGGGCGCATCGGCTTTGACTGGTCACGCGGCGCCCCTTTGCGGCTGGCCGATATCGACCTGGGCGGTGCGGATTACGGGCTGACCGGCGCGCTGAACGTATCGGGCCTGAACGGCCCGGCCGACCTGGTGCTGGAACCCGATGCCCGGCTAGAGGCGCGCGACCTGAGCCGTTTCGCGGGCCTTGCGGGGGTCGACCTATCGGGGTCCGCGCAGCTGGGTGTATCGGGCAGTGTGGCACCTTTGACGGGTCTCTTGTCGGTGCGGTTCGATGGCATGACGCGCGACCTTGCCACCGGAATCGGTCCTGTCGATCCGCTCGTGACGGGCGAGGGCCGCCTGGCACTGGGCATTCAGCGCGACACGGCGGGCACGCGCATCACGCCGCTGGCAATCGTCACGTCCAATGGCCGGATCACTGGCGAGGCCGTTCTGCGCAACGGGGCGAGCCGCGCCGATCTGGCGGTCGAGATACCTGATCTTGCCGTGGCACTCCCGGACCTAAGCGGCGCAGCGACGCTGGACCTATCGGCCCGACAGACTGGGGATGTTTGGGATGTCACGGGCCGTACGGACCTTCCCGGCGCCACAGTTGCCGACCTGTCCGGGCAGATCACCCGGACTGCCGAGAACACCACCCGGGCGGAGGGCCGCATCAGCGCCGAGATCGGGCGACTGTCGGCCTTCAGCCGCGTCACCGGGCGATCGCTGGCCGGGTCGGCCACGCTGTCAGCCTCCGGTGAAACGGACCTTTCTACCGGGGCCTACGACGTCGATGCCCGGGGACGCACGACCGGCTTGCGATTTGACCAGCCGATGCTGGCGCCGCTCTTCAGCGGTACCACCGCCTTCGAGCTGTCCGCCGCGCGCGACCCGGACGGACGGGTCCGGATCGACACGGCCGACCTGACCGGACCCGGTCTGTCAGCCGACCTTTCCGGCACCATCGACGGTGCCCAAAGCGCGATCGACTACCGCCTTTCGGTGCCGGATCTCGGCCGCGTCGTGGCCGAGCTTCCCGGGGCGGCGACCCTGACCGGCACCGCGCGGCGCGATGGGGGTCCTTGGCAGGTCGCGGCATCGGGCACCGGTCCGGGCGGGTTGACCCTGACAACTGACGGCACCGTTTCCCCGGATGGCCGGCGCCTGGATCTGTCCCTGTCCGGCGGCCTGCCGCTTGCCTTGGCCAACCCGCAATTGAACGGGCAGACCCTGTCGGGCCGCATGCGATACGACGTGACGGTGCTGGGCCCGCCGGCCCTGCGTTCGGTGTCCGGGCGTCTGAGCGTGGCGGAGGGCCGCGTCTCTGCACCCGCGCTCAACATCGCGGTCGAGGGGATCTCCGGGCCGATTACGCTGGCCGGCGGACAGGCCCGCGCAGACCTTGCAGGCAACATCGCCACGGGGGGACGCGTCACCCTGACCGGACCGGTGGCGCTCGCAGCCCCCTTCAATGCAGATCTCGGAGCCACCATCACTGCGGCAACCCTACGCGATCGCGCGCTTTACGAGGCAGGGCTGGGCGGCCGCGTCACGCTGACGGGCCCGCTTGAAGGCGGGGCACGTATCGGCGGGCAGATTGCGCTCGATACGGTGGAACTGCGCATTCCGCAGCTCGGCCCAAGCTATTCCCCGCTCGACGGGCTGCGCCATATCGCGCCGGATGCAGGGGTGCGCCGCACGCTGCGCTTTGCGGGACTCGACGATGGCGCGGACAATGGCCGCACCACAACCGCCGGGCCGCGCTACCCGATCGACCTGCTGATCTCTGCGCCCAACCGGCTTTTCGTGCGCGGACGCGGCCTTGACGCCGAGCTTGGTGGCGAGTTGCGCCTGACCGGCACGACCGACGACATCGTGCCCGTCGGGCAGTTCGACCTGATCCGCGGTCGGCTCGACCTTCTGGCGCGTCGCCTGACGCTGACCGAGGGCGCGGTGCTCTTGCGGGGCAGCTTCGACCCGGTGATCCGTTTCGCCGCCGCGACCATGGTCGACGACACCGAGATCACGGTCCGTCTTGACGGGCTTGCCTCCGCGCCCGAGCTTTCCGTATCCTCGGTTCCGGACCTGCCCCAAGACGAGGCGCTGTCACTTTTCCTTTTCGGACGCGAGGCCACCTCGATCTCGCCGCTACAGGCCATTCGGCTGGCCGCCGCAATCCGTACACTCGCGGGCAGCGGACCGGGCTTTACGGAAAATATCCGGCTCGGACTCGGGGTCGACGATTTTGATATTTCCACCGATGCGGACGGCAAAACCCAGGCCCGGGTCGGTGCCTACCTGTCGGAAAACATATATTCCGACGTGACGGTGAACAGCGAGGGCGACAGCCAGATCAACCTCAACCTCGACGTGACGCCCAGTGTCACCGTCCGCGGGCGGGTCGGGTCGGATGGCGACAGCGGCGTCGGCGTCTTCTGGGAGCGGGACTATTGATGTCCCTCGCAGCCGGGACCAAGGCGGTCTAGGTTCGGTGCCATGACACGACCCGAACGCTTTGAACTTCCCGATCTGTCCGCCTTCGACACGATCATCGACGTGCGCTCACCTGCCGAATATGCCGAGGACCATGTGCCAGGCGCGATCAGCCTGCCCGCCTTGTCGGACAGCGAGCGCGCCCGCGTCGGCACGATCTACACCCAGGAAAGCCCGTTCCTGGCCCGCAAGATCGGCGCGGCACTGGTCGCGCGCAACGTGGCCAACCACCTGGACACGGCGCTGCGGGACAAGCCGGGCGACTGGCGGCCACTGGTCTATTGCTGGCGCGGCGGGCAGCGATCGGGCTCGGTTGCGACCATCCTGCGTCAGATCGGCTGGCGGGTCGAGGTCATCCCCGGAGGCTACCGCACCTATCGCCGCGCGGTGGTCGATCTTGTCCAGACAGGCCCCTTGCCCCACAGGCTTGTCCTTGTTGACGGCAATACCGGCACGGCCAAGACCGACGTCCTGACCATGCTGCACGACCGGGGTGTGCAGACCGTCGACTTGGAAGGACTGGCCAATCACCGCGGTTCGTTCCTCGGCGCGCGGACGGGCGGGCAACCCAGCCAGAAAGCCTTTGAAAGCGCGCTTTGGACGGCGTTTCGCACGCTCGACCCGGCCCGGCCGGTATTGCTCGAGGCGGAATCGAGCAAGATCGGCGCACTCAACCTGCCGCAGGCCCTGTGGACGGCGATGAAATCAGCACCGCGCATCACGATTGGTGCCCCGGTCGCGGCGCGCGCCACCTATCTCACACAATCCTACGCCGACCTAACGGCAGACAGTGACGCGCTGAAGGAGCGGCTGGCCCTTCTTAAGCGGCTCTGTGGCAACGAAACGGTGGCCCGATGGCAGGCCCTGGTTGACGAGGGTCGGACGGAGCAACTTGCCGCCGAACTGGTCGAACAGCATTACGATCCGGCCTATGCGCGCTCGCGCCGCAAGGAAAACCGCCCGCGACTGGCGCAGGTCGAAGCCGAAAGGCTCGATGACGCGGGGATCGCGGCTCTGGCCGACCGGATCGCGGCGTTAGTCGACAATCTCGATCTGACCGCTGCGGGCGGTGACACGCCCGATCTGGACTGACGGTTCACCCGCGGCCTTGAGCGCCGCAAGAACCCGCGCCACTTTCTCGGAGGGGACGGCGGCCAGGAATCCGCCGGCGGTCTGCGGATCACAGAGCAACGCGCCGCGCGGGGTCTCTGGCACCGCCACCCCGGCCACCGCCGCGCGGTTTTCCGGCCAGAGGGTCGACCGCACGCCGCGCGCGGCCAACACCTTGGCCCCGGGAAGGAGCGGCACAGCGTCAAGCATGATCTTGGCCCCGACGCCGGAAGCCTCGCACAGGCCGAGAAGATGCCCGGCCAAGCCAAAGCCGGTGACATCGGTCAGCGCGGTCGCGGCGTCGCGCAGCACTTCGGCGGCTGCCCCCTGCGGACGCGCCATCTGGTCCCAGGTCGCCACCACGTCGACGCCACGCGCAGCCAGCTGCATCTCGGCCGCCAGAACCGTTCCGGTGCCGATGGGCCGCGTCAAGATCAACGCATCGCCAGGGCGCGCACCGGCAAGCGTGATCGCCGGGCCCTCGAGCAGACCTGTCACCGTGAACCCGAGCGTCAGCTCGGTTCCGGTGCTGCTGTGGCCGCCCACGAGGTCAGCCCCGGTGGCGGTTACCGCCCGTCCCGCCTCGGCCATGATGGCGCGCAGGGTCCGGTCCTGAAGCTCGGGTGCAAGACGCGGCAGCGTCACATGGGCCAGCACCGCCTGAGGCACCGCCCCCATCGCCCAGACATCGCCCATGGAGTGGTTTAGCGCGACGCGGGTCATCAGCACCGGGTCTTCACAGAAGGCCCGAAGATGATCGGTGCTGACCACCTGTTCGACTCCGCCGACGCGCAGGACCGCCGCGTCATCACCGGGAAGGCTCAGCACATCCGGGCGCGCGGGCTCGGGCACCTGGGCCAGCGCTGCCACCAGCGCGCCGCGCCCGACTTTCGCACCGCACCCGCCGCATTGGGGTTTCGGCCCCATGGCCGCCCGCAGACCCCTGACCGAGTCCTTCGGCGGCTCAGGAGCGGGCATCGGCGTCAGGGCCTGGAATTGGTCCATGAATTTCCGGTCGATCCGATCCTTCCAGCGCCACATCCAGGCCCCGGACAGGGTTAGTCCGTTCTTCTCGGCGATGGCGCGCTTGCCGCCCATCGAGACGAGCTTCAGGTAATCCTTTTGTGGACGGTAGGTCCTGCGCTGGCTGCCGGTCAGATCGGCGCGCAGGTTGGTGAAAAGCGTCGGCGCCTCGCGCACGGCAAAGACCCCGGCCTTCGGCCGCGGCGCATGGGTCAGATGGGCACAATCACCCACCGCGTAGACCGATGGGTCGGTCAGGCTGCGCAGCTGCGCATCGACCGAGATATAGCCGCGATGCAGCTCCAGCCCCGTATTGCGCAACCAGGCATGGGGTTTCGGCCCGCCCGCTCCCAAGGGGAAATCCGACACGATTTCGCGCCCGTCGTCCAGAACCACCGCATCGCCACGCACCCGTTCGACGCCCGTGTTTTCGTAAAGGGTGACCCCCATCTCGCTCAGACCGTTGCGCAGAACCCGCTGGGCCGTCGCGCCGAGGACCGCCAGCGCAGGCCCCTTATCGATCAGGCTGACACTGGGCGTGCGGCCTGCGTCCCGCAAACGGTGCGCGGCGGCCATGGCCAGTTCGACCCCCGCGACACCCGCACCGATGATCACAACCCGCGCAGGTCCTTGACCCGCCGTGAAGCGGGCCCAGGCATCGGCAAAGTCGTCCAGCGGCTTGGCAGGATGCCCATGCTCGGCAAAGCCCGGCACCTCGGGAAGCGGCGTGTGGATGCCAACGTCGAAAGAGCACAGATCGTAACCGATCGGATCGCCGTTTTCGAGATGGATCCGACGCGCATCCGGGTCGAGGCCGAATACCCGGTCGAGCACCAGCCGCGCCCCCGCCGCCCGCGCAAGGCGCACCAGGTCGATATCCAGCGTGTCGCGGTCGTAGTGCCCCGCCACGTGCCCGGGCAGCATGCCACTATAGGCCGCCGTCGGCCCCGGCGTGATCAGGGTCACCCGGACCCCCGCAAGCGGCTTCATCGCCCAGCGCCTCAGGACAAGGGCATGGGTGTGGCCACCGCCGACAAAGACAAGATCACGGATGAGCGGATAGGTGTGCATGGCAGGCCTGCTTGCTGCGGTCGCGCCTCGCTTAGCGCAAAGCGGGCGACGGCATAAGGGGCGCTGCCGTCACAGGCGGGTGAGCGCCTAGGGGGCGAGCCATTGACCCGTCCAGCCTGCCTCGGCCTGAAACAGGACCCGTCTGTGCAGGGTACGCCCCAGATGCAGCGCCTCGATCCACTGAAGGGCGCCATCGAGCACGGCGAAGGCGGCCGGATCGGCCTCGCGCGAAAACCCTGTCTCGTCGGCGATGGGCGTGCCGGGGGCTGGCGTGACGCCGTAGTTGCCCCGCGCCCCGTCGGGAAGGCGCGCCCACATGTCGGCCACCGCGTCGCCGCTCCGGATCGTCACGCTGACCCCTGCCCGAATCTGAAGCCGTGCCCTCGGGGCCCAGACATGCAGCGCCGCCATCGGTTGATGCCGAAGCGCACCGATCTTGGCACTGTTCAGGTCCGTGTGGATCTCGATCCGCGCGGCGCTGCGTTCGGCCGCGCGCAGGACCACCGTGCGCGCTTCGGGCAGCCCATCGGAACTGACGGTGGCCAGGACAGGGTGCCGTGCCGGGGCCTTGGCATCGGCCACGCCCCGGGTCAGCTGGCGCCACACCTCGTCAAGCATGCCCGCCTGCGTTTCGAACCACTCACTCATATCCCGTCATCTCCAGATAGCCACGTCCCCCATGGCTGCCCCTGACGCGCACAGGGCCCTCCCAATAGGGCACCGAGGTCTCCATCCACGCCTGATCGTTCATAGCCTCGACCGTCACGTCGAGTCCCCGGTCAGGCAATTCGACCTGCCATTGCACGGGCACGTCGCGCCCCGCGACTCGGGTCGTGCTCAGGGGCGTCGCGGTCAGAGCGCCATCGCCAAAGGCCGACGCCGTGCCGTCGGGCGCGATCCACGTGCCCGATGTGAACTGGCCACCATCGGTTTCGCGCAACCGAAACGCCATCAACCGCTCGCCAGTGTCCAGAACGAGCGAGAACCAGTCCCACCCGCTCTGATTCTCTGACAGCGGCTGGGAGGACCATTCCCGGTCAAGCCACGCGCCCCCGGTCACCTCGACCGGTCCCTCGGGCAGGTTCAGCGTACCCTCGACCCGGTAGAAGGGCTGCGAGTAGTAATAGCTGGCCTGCCCTTCCGAGGACTTGACCGAATAACCGTTTTCCCCATGCCGCACGATGGGCCCTTCGGCGACGAGGTCGAGATCATAGGCGAAGTCCGGTGCGCTCGCGGTCAGGGACAGGTCCGAGATGTCGGACGTCCCCGCCATGCGCCATTCGTCGATCCAGGCGGCAAAGGGCGCGGTCTCGACCCCTGCCTGCCCGATGCCGCCCCGTGCCAGACGCTCTGCCACGAAATGTCGGTCGGGCGTGGTCAGCGCGGCGTGCCCCATCCAGATCTGCGGTGCGCTCCAGCCCTCTCCGGCTTCCGGCGCCAGCGCCGAACGGAACAGCGTCCATTGCACACCGTACTCGATGCCATCCGCTCCGGTCAGGTTGGAGGTGAGGTACCACCATTCGATCCGGTACTCTGGATGCGCGCCATGATCTTCGGGAAACACGATCTCGGTTCCCAGCCGGGGCACGGAAAACCCCTCCGCATCCGTTCCCAAACCGGCAAAGCCTTGGGCCAAGCCCCCCAGAGGCCAGGCCGCCATCACGCAGATCATCACAAGGAACCGCATCGACACCCCTATCTTTCTTGACTGAACACGCGCAGCAGGCTGCCCGGTTGCAGGCGTGCCATGCGCAGTGCGGGCCAGGCCGCCGCCAGGGCCGCTGCCACCAGGGCCCAGCCCCACAGCTCTACGTAGTCGGGCCAGAACAGATACATGGGCAGGCGCCAGCCGAACGCTTCTACATTGACCACCGCCAGAAGAACCCAGGCCAGCGCAAGTCCAAGGGGCAGCGACAGGACCGCCACCACCGCCGCAAGCGCCACGGCGCGCAGCAGTTCCAGCCGCGCCAGACGCCCGGTCGTGACCCCCATTGCCCACAGCGGGGCCAATTGCGGCAGGCGCATCCCCGCAAGCGTCAGCAAGCTCATGAGGATCGCGAACCCCGCCACGGCCAGGGTCAGCACGTTGAGCGCGCGCGTCACGGTAAAGGTCCGCTCGAAAATCCTCAGCGAGAACGCCTTGATACCCGCCTGGTCGACGACGCCGTCAGGGCCCAGCGCGAAGGTGGCGGTGATCTCCTGCGCCAGCGCCTCGGCACGTTCGGGCGGCACGCGCACCCCGAATTGCCGCGCGGCGACCTGCGGGTAGCGGTCGCGGAACGTCTCGAGCCCGACCAGCAGCTGGCCGGCTGGATTGCCATAATCGCTGTAGATGCCCAGCACCCGCTCGCCTTCGGGCAGGGTATCGCCCGGGGCCAGGGACAGGCGGCGGGACAGCTGTTCATTGATCAGAACGCCCTCGCCTTCGGCGACCCGGTCCCAAACCCCGGGAACAGCCGACAGAAGGGGCCAGTTGTCGCGGTAGGTCGGATGATCGGCCACGCCGAAGATATCCGCCGGAAGGCCCGCGATCCGGGTTTCCACGCTCACGATCGGCAGCACGGCGGTCGCCCTTGGCTCCAGCCACGCAACGAGGTCCTGAGCCTGTCCGGCATCCTGAGCGCGCACATACAACTCGGACGCCAGCCGCTGATCGAGCCAGCCGGTAAAGGTCAGCCGAAAGCTCGACACCATGGTAGAGACGCCGATATTCGCCGCCATCGCGAGAAGAAGCGCCATGAGCGCCATCGACAGGCCGGGCACCTGTTGACGCCCGTCGGCCCAGAACCAGCGCGCCAGGGGGGCGCGGGCCGGATGCGCGGCCAGCCCCAGGATCGTGTCGAGGATCAGCGGCAGCAGCAGCGCCGCACCCACGAGCAGGCTGGCCAGCATCGCGAAACCCGCGATCAGCCCCTGTCCCGCGACGCCCAGAGCCGCCGAGAGCCCCAGGAGCAGCACACCCCCGACCGCCATCCGGCGCAACGTGCGCTGCGTGCGCAGGCGCCAGGCCTCGGGACGAGCGGTTTCGAGGATGGGCATCCGCAAGAGGCGCAACACGGCACCCGTCGCGGCAAGACCGGTGCCCAGGATTGCGATGCCCAGACCCGAAAGCCACCAGACCGGCCGCAGGCGGATCGCACCGGGCACATCCGCGCCGTAAAGGCCGCTGAGCGTGGCGGCCACATCGGGCAAAAGCGCCGCTGCGATCGCGTATCCCAGCGCGATGCCGATGGCCCCTGCGATCAGTGCAAGGCCGAGAAGTTCCACCGCCAGAAGCCCGACGATATCGCGCAGCGGCACACCCAAAGCACGCAGCGTACGCACCACCGTGCGACGCTGTTCGAAGGCAAGGCTTATCGCGCTGTAGACGATGAAGATACCAACCGCGGCCGACAGCAACCCGAAAGCGGTCAGGTTCAGGTGAAAGCTGTCGGTCAGCCGGGCCACGTCGCTTTGGCCGTCGCCACCGGGCGCCCGTGCCAGTTCGGGTGACACCGTGCCCAGCTCTGCGGCGCCGCGCGGCAAGGGTCCCGTCAACACCAGGTACGATATCGCCCCCGGCCGACCCAGAAGCCCCTGGGCGATGCCGATATCCGCATAAGCGACACCTGCGGGCACGTCTTCGGACCGCAAGAGCCGCACCTCGGCCTCGATCCTTGTGTCGGGCCCGACGACGACCGCACCGGGCGGGCGCAAAAAGGCAGACGGGTCCTCCAGATCGCCCACGGCCACGGCATTGCCCGGCGGCGCGGTCAGCGGGTCGACCCCGATCAGCCGCAGACCCTGCCAGTCGCCTTCGAGCACGGGCGACACCGGCCACCCGGCACGGCGCAGGGCGACATATGTCTGCTGATCCAAGGGGCCTTCGATCCGATCCAGCCCCGGTGCGCCGACCACGTCCGCGGCGCGGTCATAGCTGGCCCGCGCCTCGGCATTGATGGCCTGCACCCCGGACCAGAGCGCCGTGGCCAGCGCCAGTCCGGCGATCAGCGCGAATGCCTGAAGCGGATGCCGCTTCCAATGGGACAGCAAGGCGACGAGAGCCCGGCGTTTCATGCCACGATACGCCCACGGCTCAGATGCGCGACACGATCCAGACGCTCGGCCAGGCGGCGGGAATGGGTGACCATCACCAGCGCCGTGCCGGTGTCGCGCACGATCCGGAGCATCATGTCCAGCACAGCATCGGCCCTCGGCTCGTCAAGATTGCCGGTCGGCTCGTCGGCCAGAACCAGTTTCGGCCGCGCCGCGAGAGTGCGGGCGATGGCCACGCGTTGCTGCTGCCCACCCGAAAGCGCCTCGGGATACTTGCCCAGCTGGTCGGCCACGCCGATCTGGTCGGCAAGCGTCTTCACAAGCGCGCCATCGTACCGCCCGGCAAGCTGCGCCTGAAAGGCGATATTGTCGCCCACGCTCAGGGACGGGATCAGGTTGAACTGCTGGAACACAAGCCCAACGTCGCTGCGGCGCAGCCGCGCCCGGCCTGCGTCGTCCAGCGTATCGGTGCGCAAACCGCCGATCTCGATGACACCGTCATCCGGTGCCTCCAGCCCGGCGATCAGGTGCAAGAGCGTGCTCTTGCCGCTCCCGGACTCTCCGGTCAGCGCAAGGCTCTGGCCCGCATCCAGATGCAACGAAACCCCGTTCAGGACATCGATCCTGCGGCCTGCGTCCGAAAAGCTCTTTGTCAGGTCCGAAACCCTGAGAAGCGGCGTGTCAGTCATATCCCATACCTAGGACGTCGCTGGCCCGGAAAAGGGGCAAAGCGCGCAAAGACCACGTCTCAACCGGTCTGCCCTGCCCCGCAGGCGGCCAACCGCGCCGCGGCCCGGGCGATCACCCTTTCCTCGTCCGTGGGCAGAACCATAACGCGCACGCGGCTCTGCTCGGTGCTGATGACCTGCGCATGGGCGGCGTTGCGCGCCGGGTCGATCTCGATCCCCAACCAGCCGGTGCCGCGGCAGACCTCTTCGCGCACACGGGCCGAGTTCTCTCCGATGCCCGCCGTGAAGACGAGCGCGTCGATCCCGTCGAGCGCGGCGGCGAGCCCGCCCAGCTCGCGCCGGATACGAAAGGTGAAGTAGTCGATGGCCTCGCGCGCATGCGGATCGTCTGACGCCTCGAGCCTGCGCATGTCGTTCGACACGCCCGACAGCCCCAGCAGCCCCGAGTGCTTGTAGAGCAGGTCAGAGATCTCGGACGCGCTCAACCCCTCCTGCTCCATGAGGTACAGCATCACACCGGGGTCGAGCTGGCCCACGCGGGTGCCCATGGGCAGACCGTCAAGCGCGGAAAACCCCATCGACGACGCGATGGACCGCCCGTCGATCATCCCGCACATGGACGCACCGTTGCCCAGATGCGCGACGATCACGCGACCCTTGGCGATCTGCGGCGCGATGCGGGCCAGCTCACCCGCGATGTAGTCGTAGCTCAGCCCGTGGAAGCCATACCGCCGCACGCCCTTGTCGTAATAGGCGCGCGGCAGGGCAAAGACATCGTTCACGAACGGGTGGTTTCGGTGGAAGGCCGTGTCGAAGCACGCCACCTGCCGTGCCTTGGCAAAGGCGGCCTGCGCGGCACGAATGCCCGACAGGTTGTGCGGCTGGTGCAGCGGGGCGAAGGGGCTCAGGCGTTCGAGCGCGTCCAGAACATCCGGGGTGACCTCGGTCGGTGCCGCGAACGCGGGCCCGCCATGGACCACGCGATGGCCCACCACATCGACCCGAGCATCGGGGAAATGCGCAGCAAGGTCGGCGAGGCCTGCGGCCAGTGCGGCGGCATGGGTCGCGCCCTCGTCCGCGGTCAGCTGGCGACGGGACAGATCCTGTCCCGTCGCGTCATGAAGGTTCAGGACCGCAGCGCCGCCGATCCGGTCGACCAGCCCGCCCGCCAGCTCTTCGGGCTCGTTCGCCCCGGTCAGGAAGAGCCCGAACTTGAGTGACGAGGAGCCCGCGTTCAGCGTCAGAACGTGGCTCATGCCGCATCCTCTCCCACCCGACGGTGGTGCAGCGCGGCCACCGCGCAGGAGGCCAGCCGTGCCATATCGTCATCGGCGCGGCTGTTGAGGATGATCGGCACCCGCGCGCCAAGCACAAGGCCCGCGCCCTCGGCGTGCGAGATGTAAGTCAGCTGCTTGGCCAGCATGTTGCCCGCATCGAGGTTCGGCACCACCAGCACCTCGGCCCGGCCTGCTACTGGCGAGGTGATACCCTTGGTACGGGCCGCGGCCATGTCCACCGCGTTGTCCATCGCCAGGGGGCCGTCGACGAGCCCGCCCTTGATCTGGCCGCGCTCGGCCATCTTGGACAGCAGCGCCGCGTCGATGGACGACGGCATCTCGGGGTTCACGGTCTCGGTCGCCGACAAGACGCCCACCTTGGGCACCTCGATCCCGAGCGAGATGCCGAGGTCGATGGCGTTCTGCACGATGTGCATCTTGGTCTTCAGATCAGGGGTGATGTTGATCGCCGCGTCCGTGACCAGGAGCGGATGGGCAAGCCCAGGCACATCCATCACGAAGATATGGGTGAACCGGCGCCCCGCGCGCAGCCCCGTCGCCTTGTCGAGCGTCGGACGCAACAACTCATCGGTGTGCAGGTGGCCCTTAATCAACGCGCCCGCCCGGCCCTCGTGGACCAGCTCGACAGACCGGCGCGCGGCGTCGCGGTGATTGGGCAGGTCGATGATCTCGACCCCGGTCAAATCGGCGCCCATCGCCTCGGCCACGGCGCGGATCTTGGTCGCGCTGCCCACCAGGATGGGCTCGATCAGGGTATGCGCCCGGGCCAGGAGCGCCCCGCCCAGCGCGTTCTCTTCTTCGGGGCAGACAACCGCCGTGCGAAGCGCAGGCAGCGGTTCGGCCTTTTGCAGCAGCGCCTCGAAATGGCGGTGCCGCTGCACGATCAGCCCGGGCAGGTCGCGCGCATCGTAATGGACCTTCTTGCGCGGTGCCTCGACCACGGCGATGCCGGTGACCACAAGCGCATCGTCAGCGGCCCGGCGCACCTCGGTCCGCAAGGTCAGGGTACCGTCGCCCGGGGATTTCTCGGTGACGGTGACGCGCGCGATCAGCTCGTCCCCTGCATGGGCGCGCCCGACGAAGTCGCAGTGCTGCGACCTATAGAGCGTTCCGGCCCCCGGCAGCACATTGCCCAGCACAGCCGAAATCAGCGATCCGATGAACATGCCGGGCGCGATGGCCTCGTTCTGGCCATCGCCGTCGCCGTCATGATCGTACAGATGCATCGGGTTGTGGTTGCCCGACACGTTGGCAAAGGCGATCAGGTCATCCTGCGTGCACAACCTCCGGATCTCCGAGCTGTCGCCCACTTTGAGCTCATCGAATGTGCGGTTTTCGATCATCATCGGTCCGGGTCCTCAACGGTTGCCTGCGCGGGGCCATGAAAACGGACCAGCGGGCCCACGGCAAGGGATGACCCCGTGGAAAGCGTTAGACCGGTCCGATGACGCGCCGGTGACAGGCCGGCCCGTCTTCGAAACCCGGCGCGATGCCGCGCACCCTACAGGTAGTAGATGTCGCGAAAAACGTGATGGACGATCTGGTCGCGCCGGATGCCGCGTGCCTTCAGCTCTGCGTCCGACATCGCGTCAAGTCGCTTGACCTGCTCGATGCGCGAATGGGTTTCGGCGGTCGCGACCAGCGCCCGTCCAAGTGATGCAAAACCGCCGGCGATGCGTGCGGCGATACCGTCCAGAAAGGGCCGGGTTTCAGAATGCGTGACATGAGCCATGTGACCGCTCCGTTTGGATCGTTGGCTCCTCCCCTGTTCTCAGGATATGTCATGATCGCTGACTTTTCCACGGCGGGGCATGCATAGCCGCTATTCGCCACGCTCCACGGACTCGGGCGGCAGACGGCATGTCAGGGGGTGGCCCGATGACAGGCAGGCCGGGCAGAAGTACCCGCAGCCGGATTTGACCCAAACGGCGCCTGGCGTTGCGACCAGTTCACACCCGCAACCGTCGCAGCGCAGCGCAGGATACAGCTGAGCAAGACGGTCCGCAGTGATTTCGAAACCGACGGGCCCGCCCGTCAAGGTCTATTCCGCGGCGCGCGACGACTGCGGCATCGCCGGCGGCTTCGACGGCGCGCGGCGCCGACGGGTTTTGGGCTTGGCATCCTCTGTCGACGCCTCGGTAGACGGTGTCGCCTTGGCAGGAGCCTTCGTGGCGGCCGCTTTGCGCTTGGTCGCCTGGGGTTTCGCGGTCGCGGTTTTCTGGGTCGCGCTCTTGGGCGCGGCGGATGTCCCGGCGGCGCCGACTGCCGCGCCGGGCTTCGCGGGCTGCGCCTTGGCGGCAGGCACATCGTCAGCGGCGGTCTTTGCGGCAGGGCGGGCGGGTTTGCGCTTGGCAGGTGCCGCCGCGGTCTTCGGCTTCGCCTTTGCCTCGGGTGCGGCAGGTGTGATTGCGGCAGGGCTCGCGACAATCGGAGAGGTCTCCATCGCGGTGCGGGTCAGCACCTGCATCACGCGCAGCTGCTGCAGCATGATGTGATTGCCCACCCCCATCGCGCGCAGGGTCATTTGCATCGGCAAGGTCGCGGTCGCGGCGAGAACTGGCATCATGTCGTCATCCTTTCGGCGCTTCGCCCCCCAACCCGAGGGCCGCGCGACCCAGCTGTCTTCGGGCGGGCGGCCGGAACGCATCCGGGCAGGGCGGCCTTGGAAATCCACGGCATGGGCACCGGTCCGCGCCCACTACGCTGAGCTCGCATTGTTGCATTGCAGCATGACAAAATCATCACAAATCCGACCCTCAGACGCAGACCCGGCGCGAAAACGCCGATTTTTTCGGCAGAGACGGGATCCGAAGCGCAGCAGAGGGGCCCTCGCCCTGCAGGCATGCCATAATTACGCCGAATTCGCGCGGTATCCCGTTGTCTGATTCAAATCGGGTGGGACCGAGGAAAAGTTGGTAAAGACCATGTTCAAGACGACAAAAGTCATCGCCATGCTGCTGTGCGCGTCGGTTGCGGCGCCAGCCTTTGCGCAATCCGATGTCGATGCCGGGTTCAAGGAACACCTGATCTTCATCAGGGCAATCGCGCTTCAGAAGCCTTCGATGAGTGTTTGCAGGAAGTCATTGCTCCATCCTGCCTTTTTGAACTTCA
>CAJXWO010000009.1 GCA_913062865.1 uncultured Paracoccaceae bacterium
CTCGAAGCTCCATCTGATGATGAAACCTCAAGAATCCAGTTCTGCACAACTGTCAAAGCTCAAGTGCGATTCACCTGGCCTGCCGCCGCGGGCCTAACAGGGTCAGCCGTACTGAACGACTTCGATCTCGATCCCGTTCTCCTCGTGGAAATAGAAACGGTGGCCGGGCTCGTAGTCGCCATGGGAATGGGGCGTGTAGCCCCGGGCGATCACCGCCTTCTCGACCGCGTCGAGATTATCGACCACGACCCCGATATGGTTAAGCGCCGCGCGCGTGCGATAGCTGTCGCCTGCCGGTTGCTGATCTCGGCCCCCGTTCGGCCCGGTATAAAGCGCGAGGTAGCTGTCGCTGTCCCCCACATGTATCGTTTAGCCGTAATTTTTGGCCGCGCCCTGCCAGCGGATTTGCCAGCCGAAAAGCGCCTGCAGCATCTCGGCGGTGGCGGCAGGGTCTTTGACGGTGACGTTCAGATGTTCCAGATGCGCCATGGCTCAGCCTCGTGCCTGCAAGCGGGACGGAAGCCGGGCGAAGAGGCCCGGGCGCGGCGCGGTGTCGATGCGAAAGCATCCGCAATCGAGGTCATGGCCCCAGCCCAGACCATCGGCCTGGATATGCCGGATCGCGCCCGGGTCGAGGCAGAGTTTTCGGGTTTCATGGCGTCTCTCCTTGGTTCTGTGAAATTCGGTGCGACTCGTGTGTAATCTCTCAAGTGCACTTCAGATCAAGGCGTATTGCCCATGGCCAAGGACGGGCTGACCATCGGCGACCTGGCGGAGCGAAAGGGGCTCTCCGTCGCCGCCATCCGGTTCTGCGAAACCCACGGCATCGTGCACCCGGTACGCAACGCGGGCGGGCACCGGCGCTATGGCCGCCAAGATCTGCGGCGGCTGAGTTTCGCGATGATCGCGCAGCGGCTGGGCTTTGCCCTGTCGGATATCGCCGCGCAGATGGCCCATCTGCCCGCGCACAAGCCCCCCACGAAAGCGGACTGGACCCGCATCTCGACCGCGATGCGTGGCGATATCGAGACGCGCATCCGCGACTTGGAGCGTCTGCGCGACCGGCTTGACGGGTGCATCGGCTGCGGCTGCCTTAGCCTCGAGACCTGCGCGCTTTACAATCCCGACGACCGGCTGGCGGCCAGGGGGCCCGGCCCGGCCAAGCTGACCGGGGATTGAACCATGCACCGGAGGGTTGACGCTGGACAAGCGGCCGCGCCGGCAAGAGGGTGACGCCATGCCCTGCCGACCGGAGCACCCGCCATGACCCCGCTTTACCTGCACGGACTGCCCGGAAGCGGGCGGGAACGTGATCTGGCCTGTCGTCCGGACCTTGCCGTGCTGGACCGCGACGCGCCCAGTTTCGCGCAACTGGCCAATCGCCTGCCACCGGGGCCGCTGCACCTTGTGGGCTTTTCGCTGGGCGCGGCGGCGGCACTGCGGCTTGCCGCGTTGCGGCCCGATGCGGTGGCGCGGCTCACGCTGATCTCGGCCGCGGCCCCGCTGGAGCTGGGCGATTTCCTGCCGCGCATGGCCGGGGCGGCGGTGTTCCGCGCGGCGCGCAGCCATGGGCAGCTGGCGGCGATGACGAAAGTGCAGTCGGTGCTGATGCGGCTCAGCCCCGGGCTGGTGGTGCGGATGCTGTTGCGCGACTGCGGGCCGGCGGATGCGGCGTTCTTTGCCGAGCCCGGGCGGCGGGCGCTCCTGTCCCAGATTGTGCGCGACGGGCTGACCCGGGGCCGGGCGGTCTATCTGCGCGAGCTGCCCGCCTATGTGCAGCCCTGGTCCGGGCATCTGGCACATGTGCGATGCCCCGTCACCCTATGGCACGGGTCTGATGATCGCTGGGCGCCGGTCGATATGGCCGAGGCCCTGGCGACGCGTCTGCCCCGGGCGGAACTGAACCGCTGCGATGGGCTGGGGCACTACACCACGCTGGCCCTGGTGCTGCCCACGCTCTGAGCCGGGCGCATGGCCTTTCGAAAGGCCATGGTTGACGCGATGTCGACATCGCGTTTTCAAGCGGCGTCGACGCCGCTTTTTCCAAGGCGCGTCGACGCGCCTTTTCCCCGGCCCGCAGAACTGGCAAGACGGTCCGGACCCAAGTGCCCAGCGGAGCCCGACATGCCCTCTCTCTCCAAACGCATAACCACGTTGACCGGCGGCGGATCGGACGGCTGGGACGTGTTCTACCGCGCCCGGGCCATGGTCGCCGCGGGCGAGGATGTGCTGGAGCTGACCATCGGCGAGCATGACATCCGCACCGACCCCGCGATCCTGGACGCGATGCATGACGCGGCCCGGCGCGGGGCCACGGGCTATGCCGCCGTGCCGGGCATCCCCGACCTGCGCCGCCGGGTGGCCGCGCGGCTGACCGCGCGCACGGGCGTCGAGACCGCGCCCGAGAACATCCTGATCACCCCCGGCGGGCAGGCCGCGCTGTTCGCGGCGCATGTGGCGGTGTGCAATCCGGGCGACCGGGCGCTCTATCTCGATCCCTATTACGCCACCTATCCCGGCTCGATCCGCGGGGCGGGCGGTGTGCCGGTGGCCATCCAGACCCGGCCCGAGGACGCCTTTCAACCTCGCGCGGCGGATATCGCGGCCGAGGCGCCTGGTGCGGCCTCGCTGCTGATCAACACGCCCAACAACCCCACGGGCACGGTCTACGGGCGCGACACTCTCGAGGGGATCGCGGACGTGGTGCAGGACCATGACCTGTGGCTGATCTCAGACGAAGTCTATGACACCCAGGTCTGGGAGGGTGCGCATCTGAGCCCTCGCGCCCTGCCCGGCCTCGCCCCGCGCACGCTCGTGGTGGGGTCGCTGTCGAAAAGCCACGCGATGACCGGCAGCCGCGTGGGCTGGGTCGCGGGCCCGGAAGAGGTGATCGGGCACCTGATCACCCTCGCCACCCACACCACCTATGGCGTGCCCGGCTATATCCAGGAGGCCGGGTGCTTTGCGCTCGATCAGGGGCACGAGCTCGAGCACCTGATCGCGGCCCCCTTTCGCCGCCGCCGGGCCCTTGCCCAGAAGGTGCTGGCAGGCCAGCAGGCCGTGCGCCTGATCCCCAGCCAGGGCGCGATGTACCTGATGCTGGATATCCGCGCGACGGGGCTGAGCGGTGAGGGGTTCGCCAATGCACTGCTCGATGCACACCGGATCGCGGTGATGCCCGGCGAAAGCTTTGGCCGGGCCGCGGCGGGCCATGTGCGCGTGGCCATGACGATCGAGGATGCGCGTTTCGCCGTGGCCCTGGAAACCCTGTGTGATTTCGCGGCAGCACAGGCGGGGTAGGCCGCCGACGCGCAGCGCGCCCTTCGCGGGGTTATAGGACGTTCGGAGGGGAGGCCCCGGGTCAGGCCCGGGGCAGGCCCCCGGGTCGGACCTTGGGGGTGGCGGACAGGACGGACCGCGCCGCCCTGCCCCGTCAGATCAGAAGCGGAACGAGGCCCGCAGGTTGATGCTGTTCGCATCCGCGTCGAGATCGGTATCGCCGATATCCTCGAACCGGTGGGTCAGAATCTCGGCGCCGATGTCGATCTGGTCGGTGACCTTGTAGGCCATGCCGATCCCGCCAAAGGCACCGTCGGCGTCGCCCACATCGGTGTCGGCGCGCGCCGCGCCCGCGGTCGCGTAGACGAGCGTCTGGCCCAGGTCATAGCCTGCGCGCAGCTTGAGACGGGTCACGCTGTCCAGATCCGGGCCGCCCAGGTCGACGGGGCCTGCGTCATAGTCAATCTCGCCGCCCATCACGAAGCGGCCGAAATCGTAATCGTAGCCCGCGTGCAGGCCGTAGATCAGGTCGTCGCCCTCGACATCGTCATCGACGCTCAGGTTGCCGAACTGCACACCGGCGTAGGGCCCGGTCCAGTCGCCGCCCATCATCACCGGCGCGGGTGTCACGGGCTGCATCGGCTGCGGCTCGGGCGTGGCGGGGTCCATCGATCCGGCCATCAGCGGGGTCGACAACAGGGTGGCGGCAAGGGCCGCGCTCATCAGACGTTTGGTCATGGTATTCGTCCTTTTCTCTGCTCTTCTCCGGGGCGGGACTGCCTCGGTCAGTATGGCAGGTAAGGGTCCGGACCGCAGGTTCAAACGGCCCGGCGGGGACTGGCCCATGCGCAGGCCGAAATCGGCAAGTCTTTGCTAAACAATGATTTTACCGGTTGTGATCCGCGTCCGGCCGCCGGTGCGGTCACTCGCCCAGCATCCATTGGCCCTCGGGCCAGAAGGCGTGGAAGGCAAAGGCGAACATCACGTCATGGGGCAGATCGGCGCCCGCGCCATCGCGCACGCGCACGGTGCCCACGTCGCGCCCCCGGGCGATCACATCGGTGTCGAGCGCCGAGGCCTGCCCCGCCGACCAGCTGAGCGTCACGCCGCCCTCGTCGATCCGGCCCGCCTCGGCCAGGCGGGTAAGCGGCCAGGCGCGGTCGCCCACGCGTACGACCCGCACGAGCGGCGGGATGCCGTGAGGCGGCATCTCTCCGCTATAGAGAAAGGGCCGGTTGCGCGTGTCGTAACCCGCATAGGGGTTGCGGCCATAGCTGCGGGGATAGTCGGGTTCATCCATGACCAGACCTTCGGGGTTGCGGGCGCGGAACTCGGCCCAGCTTTCCATCCAGGTGGGCAACGTGGTGAGCGTGGTGCCGGTCAGCTCGCCCACGATCGCCTCGCCCAGGGCCTGCTGCCACCAGCTTTCGGTTTCGCGGTCGTACATGATCATGTCCGAATTGCGCAGCTTGCCCGAGACGCCGAAGCTGAGCACGCCCGCCTTTGTCCGCCGGTCGAAGGTGATGCCGGAATTGCACAAGGGGCAGAAGGTGACGGCGACCGGCACGCCGCCCACGGTGTCATTCACGATCTCGTGCCAGGTGAGATAGCGGATCGGGTAGGCGCGCGGCGTGGCTCCGTCGATCTCAACCGCGATGACGGGTTCGCGGTCGCCGATGCGGGTCTCGTCGCCCACAGCGATGAATGCGGGCGCGTCGAGCGCCGGGATCCCGTCCTTGGGCGGGCCGCCCGACATGATCTCGACCCAGTTGTCGATGCTGGTCTGCTCGAAATCCGTGTCGGGCCATTCATGCTGCCAGAACTCGGGGTCGGCGGCGGCGGTGGTGGCGGTGAGGGCCAGGACGGCGGCAAGGGTACGAAGGTACATGGGCGCATCTCCTGTGGCGGGCAGGATCAGGGTGCGCAATCGACGGCTGTCTGCCTAGCGGCAGCACGGGGATGTGATCGGATGTGCTAGGACAACACGTGTCGAAAGGCCCGGCGCAGCTCGGCCACGCCGTCGCGGTCGTACCAGCGGCCATGGGCCAGGATGATCCGCTCAGGCCCCCAGGCGATCATCGTCTCGACCGCTTGCCGCAGCGCGGCACGGTCGCGAAAGCTCAGGCGCATGTCCACGGGCATCTTGCCATCCGGGTCGAGGATGCCGCCCAGCCAGGCCAGGGGGCGCATCCAGAGCGGCAGGCGTGCGGCTTCGAAATTCTCGATCAGGTCGGTCAGGATCAACGTGCGCGTGGCGCGGAGAAAGAACACGACCTCGCGGTGGATCCGGCTGCCTGCGACCAGGAGCTGGTCGATCTCGCCCGCCCAGGCGGTGGGCGCGGTGCCGGTCAGGTCATGGTCGATGCGCAGTGCGACTTGGCGCGACGCGGCCCGCCTGCCCACACCCGGCGCGGCCCAGCATCGGGCCTTGGGGTACTGCGCCTGCCAGCCGGGGATATGGGCGTAGTGGATCCAGTTGGGCGCGATGAGGTGCCGGACGGGGCCCAGCATGGTCAGTTCATCGGCAAGACCTTGCGACCAACGGATCGGGGAATGAACCCAAAGCCCGCCGTCCGACAGGCGCACGATGGTGGCCCGCGTCGCAAAGGGCATGCCGTAGAACCGGATCGGGGGCCCGTCCGCCAGCCAGATCCCCTCGCCCACGGGCTTGAGGGTATCGAGCGGCGGATAGGCCCCCGTGTCCATCGGGCGGCCCCGTCAGTCCGTGACCGTCACCGTCTGCATCACGTCGGGCTGACCGATCACGGCACCGTTGCGCCCCTCGCCGCGCTTGATCGCATCGACGACCTCCATGCCTTCGGTCACGCGGCCGACGACGGTGTATTGGCCATTCAGGAAATAGCCCTCGTCGAACATGATGAAGAACTGGCTGTTGGCGCTGTCGGGGTTCTGGCTGCGGGCCATGCCCACGACGCCGCGGTCAAAGGGCACGTCAGAGAACTCGGCCGGCAGATCGGGTCGGGACGAGCCGCCCATGCCCGCGCGGCGCATGTTGCCGCCGTCGAGCTTGCCGAACTGGACATCGCCCGTCTGGGCCATGAACCCGTCGATCACGCGGTGAAAGACGACCCCGTCATAGGCACCCTCGGCGGCAAGCGCCGTGATCTGCTCCACATGGGCGGGGGCCACATCTTCGAGAAGGTCGATGGTCACGGTGCCATTGGCCTCGCCCGCGATGTCGATCTGAAGGCCAGAGGCCAGCGCGGGCCCCGCCATGACGGTCAGAAGTACGGCAAGCTTACGCATCGGCGGCCACCTTCACGCTGATCATCCGGTCGGGGTTCGCGGGCGGCTCGCCGCGGGTGATGGCATCCACATGCTCCATCCCCGAAATGACCCGGCCATAGACCGTGTACTGCCCGTTCAGGAAGTGGTTGTCCTTGAAATTGATGAAGAACTGGCTGTTCGCACTGTCCGGGTTCTGGCTGCGCGCCGCACCCAGGGTGCCGCGGTCATGGGGGATGCGGCTGAACTCGGCCTTGAGGTTGGGCAGGTCCGACCCGCCGGTGCCCGCGCGGCGCGGGTTGTAGTCCTTTTCCATATTGGCGTGTTCCACATCGCCGGTCTGGGCCATGAACCCGTCGATCACCCGGTGAAAGGCCACGTTGTCATAGGCCCCGCTGCGGGCGAGCTCTTTCATCCGGTCGCAATGGTTGGGCGCGATATCGCTCAGAAGCTCGATAGTGACGGTGCCGTCCTTCAGCTCCATCAGGATGGTGTTCTCGGGGTCCTTGATCTCGGCCATGCGGGGTCCTTTCCGGGCTTGGTGATTGGCACGATACCTATGACCCGGGGCCGCGCTTGCCAAGGCGGCGATTGACGCGCGGGGCGCTTCCGGGCGAAGACCGGCGCAAAGCGGCACAAGCGGAGGCGATGCGATGACCTGGAAAACCCTGGACGACATGGACCTGGACGGCAAGGTCGTGCTGACCCGCGTCGATATCAACGTCCCCGTGGAGGACGGCCGCGTGACCGACGCGACCCGGATCGAGCGGATCAAGCCCACCGTCGACGACATCCTGGCCAAGGGCGGCAAACCCGTGCTGCTGGCGCATTTCGGGCGGCCCAAGGGGCAGGTCGTGCCCGGGATGTCCCTGCGCGTCACCCTGCCCGCGCTTCAGGAGGTGCTGGGCCGTGACGTGACCTTCATCGAACGCCCCGACCGCGCGGGCATCGACGCCACGCCGGAGGGGGCCGTGATCCTGGTGGAGAACACACGCTTTTCGCCCATGGAAGAAAAGAACGACCAGCAAATGGCGCAGTTCCTGGCGTCGCTGGGGGATGTCTACTGCAACGATGCGTTCTCGGCCGCGCATCGGGCGCACGCCTCGACCGAAGGGGTGGCGCACCTGCTGCCCTCTTGCGCGGGGCGCGGCATGGCCGCCGAGCTGACCGCGCTTGAAAAGGCGCTGGGGTCGCCGGAACGCCCGGTGCTCGCCGTCGTGGGCGGCGCCAAGGTGTCGACCAAGCTCGACCTGCTGGGCAACCTGGTCGAAAAGGTCGATATCCTCGTGATCGGCGGGGGGATGGCCAACACGTTCCTGGCCGCGCAAGGCATCGACGTGGGCAAGTCGCTGTGTGAGCACGACATGACCGACACCGCCAAGGCGATCGCGGAAAAGGCCGCCGCCACCGGCTGCGAGATCCTGTTGCCCCGCGACGTGGTCGTGGCACGGGAATTCAAGGCGGGCGCCGCGCATGAGGTCGTCCCGGCCGAGGCCTGCCCGGCGGATGCGATGATCCTCGATGCCGGGCCCGACAGCGTGGACCATGTGAAGATGGCCATCGACCGGGCAAAAACGCTGATCTGGAACGGCCCCTTGGGGGCCTTCGAGATCGCGCCTTTCGACGCGGCCACCAATGCCGCTGCGGCCTATGCGGCGGAAAAAACCCGCGCGGGCGCGTTGGTGTCGGTTGCGGGCGGCGGCGACACGGTGGCGGCGCTGAACAAGGCCGGGGCGGCCGGGGATTTCACCTATATCTCGACCGCAGGCGGTGCCTTCCTCGAGTGGATGGAGGGCAAGACCCTGCCCGGTGTCGCGGCCCTGGGCTGACCACCGGGCCAACCGGCGCGGCACTTTCCCCGACCCGTTAGCGCGACCAGAATTGCGGGGCGCGCTGCGCCTGCTTAAGAACCGGGACAACAAACACACCGGAACGCGGGAGACGGGACATGAACCAGGAACAAGCGCAGCAGATGCGGACGGGCCAAGGCTTTATCGCGGCGCTGGACCAGTCGGGCGGCTCGACCCCCAAGGCGCTGAAACTTTATGGCGTTGATGAGGATGCCTACGGCTCCGAGGCCGAGATGTTCGACCTGATCCACCAGATGCGGTCGCGCATCGCGCAAAGCCCGGCCTTTACCGGCGACAAGGTGATCGGCGCGATCCTGTTCGAGATGACCATGGACCGCGAGATCGGCGGCAAGCCCTCGGCCCAGTACCTGTGGGACGAACGCCGGGTCGTGCCCTTCCTGAAGGTCGACAAGGGTCTCGCAGAGACCGAGCACGGCGTGCGCCTGATGAAGCCCATGGGCGATCTGGACGGGCTTTTGTCCCGCGCGGTCGGGGCGGGGATTTTCGGGACCAAGATGCGGTCGGTGATCGACGCGGCCAACCCAGAGGGGATCAAGGCCAACGTCGCCCAGCAATTCGAGATCGGCCGACAGATCCTTGGCCACGGCCTGATGCCGATCATCGAGCCGGAGGTCACCATTTCCATCGCCGACAAGGCCGCGGCCGAAGACCTGCTCCGCGACGCGATCTTGGCCGAGCTCGATGCGCTGCCCGAGGGGCAGGAGATCATGCTCAAGCTGACCCTGCCCGAGGTGGACAATCACTACCTCCCGCTGGTGGAGCATCCGAAGGTGATGCGCGTCGTGGCCCTGTCGGGCGGCTACTCCCGGGACGAGGCCAATGCGCGGCTGTCGCGCCAGACCGGCGTGATCGCAAGTTTCTCGCGCGCCCTGACCGAGGGGCTGTCGGCCCAGCAGTCCGACGCGGAATTCGACGCGGCGCTTGGGGCAGCCATCGACAGCATCTACCAGGCCTCCGTGGCGGGCTGACACGGGGTCTTCCGCGCCTCGTCCGCCCTTCGAGGCGGGCGGGCCCGCGGCTGTCACCTCACAGACCGGCGCAGGCCCGCGGGGCCCGGGGTGTTGCGCGAGAATCACGCAAGCCCCTTGTGCGCCCGTGCCGGATTCACCTGTCCGGGGCGCTGTGCCATAGTCCCCGCACACGCCCGTCAGAGGCGGTTTCGAGGCCAGCATGCGATCCCAATCCAAACGACCTGCCGTCGGAGTCCTGGTGTATTTCGCCGTGGCGTTCTGCCTTGGCCTCTACTTCACCTTTGCCGCCGTGCAGGGGGATTACGGGCTGTTCCGCCGCGCCGAGATCACGGCCGAGGCGGACACCCTGCGCGCCGAACGCGACCGGCTGCGCGCCGAGGTGGCGCGGATGGAGAACCTCACCCGCCGCCTGTCCGACGCCTATCTGGATCTGGATTTGCTGGATCAGCAGGCCCGCGACATCCTGGGCCTCTTGCGTCACGACGAGATCGTGATCCGCTAGGGCGTCAGCCTTCGCGCGCGCGGATCACCTTGGCAAAGCTGTCGAAGATCTCGCTGTTGGCGACCACCAGGTTACCATCCATCGGGTCCTGACCGTCGCGGATCGGGCCCAGAAGCGCGCCCGCCTCGGTCGCGATCAGGCTGCCGGCGGCGATGTCCCAGATATTCAGCTCACGCTCCCAATAGCCGTCATAGCGGCCCGCGGCCACATAAGCGAGGTCAAGCGCGGCCGAGCCCCAGCGGCGCACACCGGCGCATTCGGGCATCAGGCGTGCAAGGTCCTGCAGCGTGGCGGGCAGCGTCTTTTTCGCGGCAAAGGGCACACCGGTGGCAAAGATCGCCTCGATCATGCGCTTGCGGTTCGACACCCGCAGGCGGCGCGCATCGTTGAGCCATGCGCCGGACCCTTTTTCGGCATAGAACATCTCGTCCTTGGCGGCGTCGAAGACCACCCCGGCCACGATCTGCCCCTTGTGTTCCAGCGCGATGGACACCGCCCAGTGCGGCAGGCCGTGCAGGTAATTCGTGGTGCCGTCGAGCGGATCGACGATCCAGCGCCGGGTCGGGTCCTCGCCCGCCTCTTCGCCGGTCTCCTCGCCGAGCCAGCCATAGGTCGGGCGCGCGCCGCGCAGCTCTTCGCGCAGGATGTTTTCGGCCGCGATATCCGCCCGGCTGACGAAATCGCCCGCACCCTTGGACGAGACCTGAAGGTTCTCGACCTCGCGGAAATCCTTGACCAGGCTGCGGCCCGCCTTGCGTGCGGCCTTGATCATGATGTTGAGATTGGCGCTGCCCTGCATCGCGAATGGCTCCTTGTCGCTCAGGCGGCGCGTATACGCGGGGTGGACGGGCTTGCCAAGGGCGCTCAGCCCTCCGCGCCGATCCGGGCGCGGGCGCGGGCCAGATCCTCGGGCGTGTTGACGTTGAAGAACGGGTCCTCGGGCGTGTCGGGAAAGGGAGCGATGCCCGCCCCCAGCCGGTCGGTCCAGTCGCTCAGGCGCCGCATGCCGCCCGCCAATGCCGCGCGCAGATCGGCGCGGGCGGCCACGGGCCAAAGGCCGCAGACCGGGTGCGTGCGCCCACCCGAGGCGGCGATGGCCGCTCCCGAGGCTTCCGCGACCCGCTCAAGCTGCGAGACCAGGTCGCGGGGCAGAAATGGCGTGTCCGCGGGGGCGGTCACCACCATGTGCGCGCCCTGCCCCGCGGCCCAGTCCATCGCCGCGAGGATGCCCGCCAGCGGCCCCGGGTGATCGGGCAGGCTGTCGGCCAGCACGGGCAGGCCCAGCGCGGCAAAGCGTGTCGCATCGCCATTGGCGTTGAGCGCCAGCGCCGAGACCTGCGGGCCGAGCCGTGCCGCGACATGGGACACGAGCGTGCCCTGGCCGAGCGGCAAAAGCGCCTTGTCCCCGCCGCCCATCCGGCGCGACAGGCCCCCCGCGAGGATCACGCCGACAGGCGCGCTGTCCATTTGCATCGTCTGCCTCTTCGCGCTACGCCACTCCCGTCAGCTTAGGGACAGAGCATGCCCGCCTCCACCGCCAATTCCACCGTCTCATCCGCCTTCTGGCGGGGTGCCCGCCACGGGTCGCCCTTCATCCTCGTGATCGTGCCGTTTTCGGTGCTGTTCGGCGTCGTGGCCACCGAGGCTGGGCTCAACGTCTTTGAAACGCTGGCCTTTTCCGTGGTGGTGATCGCGGGGGCCGCGCAGTTTACGGCCGTTCAGCTGCTGGTGGACAATGCGCCCACGGCGATCGTTCTGGCCTCGGCGCTGGCGGTGAATCTGCGCATGGCGATGTATTCGGCGTCGCTCACACCCTATCTGGGGTCCGCACCGCTGTGGCAACGCGCGCTCTGCGCTTACCTGACCGTGGACCAGAGCTATGCCGTCAGCATCGCCCGCTACGAGCTGGAGCCCGAAATGCCGGTGCCGCAGAAGGTCGCCTATTTCGTGGGCACGACGCTCTTCATCGTACCGCTCTGGTATGCCTTCACGGTCGTGGGCGCGCTGATCGGCAGTGCGATCCCGGACAGCCTCGCGCTCGATTTCGCGCTGCCCATCACCTTCCTTGCGATGGTCGCGCCGATGCTGCAGACGCTTGCGCATGTGGCCGCGGCGGTCGTGGCGGTGGTGCTGTCGCTGGTGCTGGCGGGCCTGCCCTACAGCCTGGGCGTGCTGGTGGCCGGGGCCTTTGGCATGATGGCGGGCGCGCAGGTCGAGGTGATGATGACCCGGCGGGCCGCGCCATGATCGAGAACAAGACCGAGCTTTGGACCGTCATCATCCTGCTGGGCCTGGGCAGTTTCACCCTGCGGTTCCTGTTCACAGGCTTCGTGGGCGACCGGCAGATGCCCGCCTGGGTGCTTCGGCACCTGCGCTATACCGCCGTCGCGGTGCTGCCGGCGCTGGTGGCACCGCTGGTGGTCTGGCCCGCCGCGACCGGCGGACAGCCGGACCCGGTGCGCATGTCGGCGGCGGTCGCAACGCTGGCGGTCGGGTATTTTTCGAAGAATGTGCTGGCCGCCATCGCCACGGGGGCGGTGGTGCTGTTCGGCGGCATCTACCTGATGGGCTAGGGCCTAGCCCGCCGTCGCGGGCGCTGGCAGGATGACCTCGAGCGTCTTGTCGTCATCGTCATCCTCGAACAACCGTTCGGTGGTCACGCCCGGATACTGGCCGAACTGGTCCGACAGGTTCTTGGGAAACCAGGTGGACTGGATGCCTTCGAAGCCGGGCAACTGGCGCAAGAGCCCCGATGTGGCCTGCGCGCACAGCGCCGAACCCACGGGCCCTGCCTCCATCGCCAGGCGAAGCGCCTGTTCGGCCACGGCGGCGGGCACTTCGACCTCCTGGATGATGACATGGTAGGTCGAGCGCGCATGGGCGCGGCGATAGAAATCCTCGATCCGCGGGGTGATGCCATAGAGGACATCGTTGCGCTCGGGGATCAGGCTTGATTCGAAGGTTCCGGCCGGGTCGAAGATCACCCGCTGCGAGGCGTTGATCTGGATCGCCGAATGGGCGCCCGAGCCGGTATTGTTGCTGACCATCGTGTAGAGCGTCAGCTTGGGCGGGCCGTCATGGCGGTACATCGAGGACAGGATGACCTCGTCGGGGGCATAGACCCGTTCGCCGGTGCATCCCGCAACCGCGATAAGGGCCGCCAGCACGGCGGCCCGACCGATGAAAGCCCGGGACATCACGGCGTCGGCTTAGCCGTTGACCAGCGCGATGAAGAGCAGGAGGCCGACGCTGATGATCGCGCCCCATTTGACGTAGTTGATGAAGCCCTCAAAGGTCTTCTGCTGGGTGGTGATGTCCATGCTGCCGTGCTTGTGTTCAGCCATATCGCGCGTTCCTTTTTCGAAAACCGGATATCGGTTAGCCCATTTTCCGGACCCTGTCACGGGGACAGTTGCGCGCGGGCCGCACGACATCGCTACGCGTGCCGGTCGGGATCGGTGCCCGGGTCCGCGTCCGGATCGGAGTTGGCGGCCAGATCGGCGGCCAGGCGGAAGCCGATCCTCCGGGGCGCTTCGGTCTCGATCTCCTTCGGCAGGGCGCGCAACAGGACATTGAGCTGGCTCACATGCTGGATCAGCTGGGTTTTGAGCCCCGCGGGATCGGTGCCGTAGAAGGTGACGATATCGGGCTCGAAATAGCCCATCCCCTCGATCCGCAGGATGCCCGCATCTGCACCGGTAAAGCCCATGGCGACCTCATGTGCGTTGTCCAGCGTTTCCTCGAAATTCTGGATGTAGAGGATCAGGCGCTCATAGGCCCATTGCGCGGGGCTCTTGGCCTCGACCGGCGTCCTGGTGACCGCATCGGGCAGGTCGGGCGTCTCGCTGTCATCGCTGTCGGCATGGACATCGTGGCGGCGGGGCACGCCGTTGCCGGGCTGCGGCCCGTCCGCAGGCTTTGGAGCGGCGGGCGTTTCGATAGGCCCTGAAGGCGTGTCGGGCATGGGGGCGGTTTCCTGTGACATGCCGCAAGATTGGCCGCGCGGGCCCCGGACATCAACACCCATGGTGCTGGCGTCCGCCGCCCGCTAGCCCAGGGGGCCCGGGCGACGCTCTTCGCTCAGGAGCACATTGGCCTCGACATTGCCCACGCCGGGCAGCGTCATGATGCGCCGCCGCAAGACACGTTCGAAATCGGCGATGTCGCGGGCGGCGACGCGCAGGCGGTAGTCGTAAAGGCCTAGGATATGCTCGACCGTCTGCACCTCGGGGATGGCAGTCACGGCGCGTTCGAAGTCTTCCAGGCTGACGCGACCCTTGGTGGCGAGCTTCACGCCCAGGAACACCGTCACGCCAAAGCCCAGCGCCACCGGGTCCAGCACCACGCGGCGGCCCTTGATCGCGCCCAGATCCTGCAACCGCCGCACCCGCCGCCAGGCCACCGGCTGCGAGACGCCAAAACGGCGGCCCAGCGCACCCGCGCTTTGGGTTGCGTCCTCGGCCAGCGCGGCCAGCAATTGCCGGTCCAGATCGTCGAGCGTGAGGGTCATACGGGCAGCGCCTCGTCCCATTTGATGCGGGCCACATGCATCAGCGCCTCGATATCGGCAACATGGGGCAGCGTCAGGATACGGCTGCGATAGAGCTGCTGGTAATGGGCCATGTCGCGGGCGATCACCGATAGGCGCACATCGACGAGACCCAGGAAGGTCTGGATTTCCAGCACCTCGGGGATCTCGCGGGCGGCGGCGAGAAATTCGTCGAAGGCCCGCGCCTGTGTCTTGTCGAGCGTGATACGCAAACTGACCTCGACCTCGTAGCCCAGCGCGCGCCAGTCGATCACCGCCTCCTGCCCCTTGAGCACGCCATCGCTGCGCATCCGCGCCAACCTGCGCGAGGCCACGGCGGGCGTCGTCCCGGCCGCGTCGGCCAGATCGGCCATGGCCTGCGCCGGATCGGCCTGAATATGGCGCAGCAACCGCCTGTCGAGATCGTTGAGCATGATTTTTGCGAAGTAAGACCAGTTTGCGAATAGTTCCCACGCAAACTAGCGAAAGCCTGCGAAGTTTGAAACGCCTATTCGCCCGAAACCCCTATTCTGCATCCCATCCAAGGGAAAAGGAGACCCGACATGCGTGTGTATTATGACCGCGACTGCGACATCAATCTGATCAAGGACAAGAAGGTGGCGATCCTGGGCTATGGCTCCCAGGGCCACGCCCACGCGCTGAACCTGCGCGACTCGGGCGCGAAGAACGTGGTCGTGGCGCTGCGCGAAGGCTCGGCCTCGGCGGCGAAGGCCGAAGGCGAAGGCCTGCAGGTCATGGGCATCGCCGAAGCGGCGGCCTGGTGCGACCTGATCATGTTCACCATGCCCGACGAACTTCAGGCAGAAACCTACAAGAAATACGTCCATGACAACCTGCGCGAAGGCGCGGCGATTGCCTTTGCCCACGGTCTGAACGTGCATTTCGGCCTGATCGAGCCCAAGCCCGGCGTCGACGTGATCATGATGGCCCCCAAGGGCCCGGGCCACACCGTGCGCGGCGAATACACCAAGGGCGGCGGCGTGCCCTGCCTTGTGGCCGTTCACCAGGATGCGACCGGCAAGGCGCTGGAGCTGGGCCTCAGCTATTGCTCGGCCATCGGCGGCGGCCGCTCGGGCATCATCGAGACCAACTTCCGTGAAGAGTGCGAAACCGACCTCTTCGGCGAACAGGCCGTACTCTGCGGTGGCCTGGTCGAACTGATCCGCATGGGCTTCGAAACGCTGGTGGAAGCCGGGTACGAACCGGAAATGGCGTATTTCGAGTGCCTGCACGAAGTGAAGCTGATCGTGGACCTGATCTACGAAGGCGGCATCGCGAACATGAACTACTCGATCTCCAACACCGCCGAGTATGGCGAGTATGTCTCGGGTCCGCGGGTCCTGCCCTATGACGAGACCAAGAAGCGGATGAAGGACATCCTGACCGACATCCAGACCGGCAAGTTCGTGCGCGACTTCATGCAGGAAAACGCCGTGGGCCAGCCGTTCTTCAAGGGCACGCGCCGCCTGAACGACGAACACCAGATCGAACAGGTGGGCGAAACCTTGCGCGGCATGATGCCTTGGATCAGCGCGGGCAAGATGGTCGACAAGTCCAAGAACTGATCGGACCACAAAGAAAGGCCGGGGCGCGTTGTGCCGCCCCGGCCCGTGTATTACGCCTGATCGAGATGTCCGGCCTGCTTAGGCCGGCCCGTCTGCGGCCAGTGCGCTTTTCGGCGCGTTGGGATCGTTCTTGCGCGCCTCGGTGCGGGTCTTGTCCACGATGGCAAAGACACACACGCCCAGCAGCGACACGAGTGCCAGGAACGGAACAACGAAAAACACGTCCATGATCTTTCCTCCTTGGCTGTTTCGTGGCCAACAAGGTAAGGCACAGACACAGGCATCAGACACGGTGCGGTCACGAACCGGTGACCTGCGGGGGCGCCAAAGCCCCTAGCTGTCCTGCATGAACTGGTAGATGCAGAGCGCCAGAAGCCCCAGCAGGATCAGCAGCGTCAGAATAAAGAATGCATCCATTGTCTTGCCTCCCCGATATCAAGCTGTTCCACAACGCTACCGCCCCTGACCGGTGCTGCAAGGGTATCGTCCCGTGCAACCGTCCGCTGGCGGGGACGTGCTGAAAAAACATGCAATCCCCATCCGAAATCACCCCACGCGACTGGTTGATGGTCGCCACCCTGGGCCTTGTCTGGGGCGCGACCTTCATGGCGATCGAGATCGCGCTCGAAGGGATCACGCCGTTCTGGCTGGCGGCGGGCCGGATCGGCTTTGCGGCCTTGTTGACCCTGTCGGTCTGGGGCCTGTTGCGCGGTCGGCTCTGGCGTGACCCTGACCAGCCACGCCCCTGGCCCAATCTTCTGGTGATCGGCACGCTCAGCTCGGCCCTGCCCTTCATGCTGCTCAGCTGGGGGCAGCAATCGGTGACCTCGGGCTTTGCCGGGGTCTCCATGGCGGGTGTGGCGCTGTTGGTGCTGCCGCTGGCGCATTTTTTCGTGCCCGGCGAGCGGCTGACGCTGCGCAAGGGGGCGGGCTTTGCCATCGGCTTTGTCGGCGTGGTGATCCTGATCGGCGGCAGCGCCTTCACCTCGACCGGGGCCGAGATGGAGACGCTGGGCCGTCTCGCCTGCGTCGGCGCGGCGGGATGCTACGCGATCAGTTCGGTGATGACCCGGCGCCTGCCGCCGATGGACCCGATCGGCCTGGCGGCGGTGATGCTGGCCGTGGGCACGGCGGTGGTGATCCCGGTCGCCTGGGCCGTCGAGGGCCCGCCACCCCTGCCCGACACGCGCACGGTGATCGTTCTGGCGATCCTAGGCCTGGTCCCCACGGCGGGTGCCAACCTATTGCGGGTGCTGGTGATCCGCAGCGCGGGGCCGGTGTTCATGAGCCTGACGAACTACCAGGTTCCGGTCTGGTCCGTCGTTTTCGGCGCGACGATCCTGGGCGAGCCTCTGCCGCCCACGCTGCTCATTGCGCTGGCGCTGATCCTGGCGGGCGTGGCGCTCAGCCAGTACCGCGCGCTGCGGCGGCTTTTCGGGATGGACCGGCCCGCACGGTGAGGCCGGTCAGGTGACCGCCTCGACCTCGGCCACGAGCCCGTCGACGATCTCGGCCAGAAGCGCGGGGTCTTCGCATTCCGCCATCACCCGGATCAGCGGCTCGGTCCCCGATTTGCGGATCAGAAGGCGGCCCTTTCCGTCCAGCCGTGCCTCGGCGTCAGAAATCGCGGCCTGGACGCGCACATCGTCGAGCGGGGCCTGACCGGCCTCGAAGCGCACGTTCTTCAAAAGCTGCGGCACCCGGTCGAAATTATGCACCAAAGCGCTGGCGGGCTGGCCCGAGCGGACCATCTCGGCCAGGAATTGCAGCCCTGCCATGAGACCGTCGCCGGTGGTCGCATAATCGGTCATCACGATATGGCCCGATTGCTCGCCTCCCAGGTTCCAGCCGCCTTTGCGCATCGCCTCGACCACGTAGCGGTCGCCCACTTTCGTACGTTCAAGCCGCAGGCCGCGATCCTGCAGGAACCGTTCGAGCCCGAGGTTCGACATGACCGTGGCCACAAGCGTGCCGTCCAAGAGCCGCCCCTCTTCGGCCCAGCGCGCGGCCATCAGCGCCATGATCTGGTCGCCATCGGCCACGGTGCCGGTCTCGTCTAGGATCATCACCCGGTCCGCATCTCCATCAAGGCAGATGCCCACATCGGCGCCATGGGCCACGACCGCCTCGGCGGCGGCGCGGGTGTCGGTCGATCCGCAGCCTTCGTTGATGTTGTAGCCGTTGGGCGTGAAGCCTACGGGGATCACCTCGGCGCCCAGCTCCCACAGGACCTGGGGCGCGGTGGAATGGGCCGCGCCATTGGCGCAGTCGATCACCACCTTCATCCCGTCCAGCCGCACGCCCGCCGGCAGCGTGGATTTCACCCGCTCGCCATAGCGGAAACGGCCATCGTCGATCCGTGTGGCGCGGCCGATGTTTTCGGGGCTGGCCGGGTCCACCCCGGTTTCGAGCAGTGCCTCGATTTCGGCCTCGGCCGCGTCCGACAGCTTGAAGCCGTCGGGGCCGAAGAACTTGATCCCATTGTCATGATGCGGGTTGTGGCTGGCCGAGATCATGATGCCCAGATCGGCGCGCAGGGAGGGCGTCAGAAGCCCCACGGCAGGCGTCGGCACCGGGCCCAGCAGAATCACGTTCATACCGGTCGAGGTCAGGCCAGCCGTCAGCGCACTTTCGAACATGTAGCTCGACAGACGGGTGTCCTTGCCGATCACCACGCGGTTCACGCCGGTCCCGTCGCGGCGGAAATAGCGCCCCGCCGCGGCGCCGATGCGCAGCGCCATATCGGCGGTCATCGGCCAGGTGTTGGCGGTGCCGCGCACCCCGTCTGTTCCGAATAGTTTCCGGCTCATGCGCCCTCTCCCCTACTCATCCTCACAGCGGCCCAGAGACGCAGCGCCTGCCGCGTCTCGGCCACATCGTGCACCCGCAAGATCTGCACCCCCTGGTCGAGCGCCGCAAGCCCGATCGCGATCGAGCCCGGCGCACGGCGGTCCGCCTCGGGCGCTTGGCCGATCCGCCCGATGAACCCCTTGCGCGACACGCCCAGCAGCATCACGCAGCCCAACCCGTGAAACAGGCTGAGGGAGCGCAAGAGCGCAAGGTTATGTGCCTCGGTCTTGCCAAAGCCGATGCCGGGGTCGACGATGATCCGCGCGCGGTCAAACCCCATGGCCTCCAGCGCCTGTACCCGCGCCTCGAGCGCGTCGTAGACATCGAGCACCACGTCGTCATAGCGCGGGTTGTGCTGCATCGTCTCGGGCGTGCCGATCATGTGCATGGCGCAGACGGGCACGCCGCGCGTGGCGCAAAGCGGGCCCAGATCGGGGTCGTGGGTAAAGCTCGAGACATCGTTGACGATGTCCACCCCGGCGTCGAGCGCGGGGCCCGCCACGGCGGCCTTCCGCGTGTCGAGCGACAGCGGCGCGGTTACCCGGGGTTTCAGCGCGGCGATCACCGGCAGAACGCGCGAGCGTTCCGTTTCCGCCGGCACCTCGGCCGCGCCGGGGCGGGTCGACTCGCCCCCGATATCAAGGATATCGGCACCTGCGGCCACCAACGCCTCGGCCCTCGCCGCTGCGGCCGCGGCATCCGCGTCCCGCCCGCCATCCGAGAAACTGTCGGGCGTGACATTCAGGATGCCCATCAGGCGCGGCGCGTCGAAGGACAGACCGGCGAGGACGGCGCGCGGCGCGCTTAGCCGGTCGCGCAGGTCGGCAGGGATCGCCTCGGCCGCGACGATCTCGCGCGCGCCCTCGCGCGTGATGCGCTCGGCCCGGTCGAACCAGGCCCAGCCGCCCGCAAGGGGCAGCGCGCCCGGCGGTCGTACCGGATCGGTATGCGCTATGGGCCGGAAATAGGGGGTCATGTCTCTGTCCTGCGCCAGCGGGCGCAGCTTGGCAAGGGGGTCAGAGCCGTTCGGCGTCGACCGCCAGTCCACGCACGGGCAGGTCCGCCTCGGGCGGTTCCGCACCGACGACGACCAGTTCCGCCGCGTCGAGGTGATCGGCGAGCCACGCGGTCAGCGCCCGCCCGTCGCCCGGAGGCAGCACCGGCCCATCCGTGGCGTCGAGCACGATCTTGGACGGGGCCCAGACGCTGATCTGGCCGTTCTTCATGGCCCAGTCCAGCTCGGTCCGCGAATTGACCACCACGCAGCGGTCGTCGCGCCCTGCCAGCACCCAGGCGTTCTGCTCCAGCGCCAGCAGGTCGATCCGACGCTGCGGCATCGCGTGGGCGGCCTGCGGATGGGGCAAACCGGCGGGCCCGACACAGAGGATCACGGGCTTGGCCTCGGCCTCGATCGCATCGAGCCAGGCGGTCAGCCGATCCGAGTCGATGGCCGCGTTCGAAAGGTAGATCACCCGGGGGTGTGGCACGGGCTCCTCGTCGGGGTCGATGGCGCGCAGGGGCACGTCCCGGCGGCTGCGCACGATCTCGACGCCCAGCGCGCCGGGACCGCGGTCGAGCTTTTCGATGCGGACGAAGACCCGCATCGCCTGGGGTTCGTGCAGGATGCGATCCGCGATGCGCTGCGCCAGCGTCTCGAGCAGGTTCAGCCGCTCGGCCGCCAGCTCGTAGCCAATCGCCTCTGTCACGCGGTCGTAGGACAGGATTCGGTCCACGTCATCGTCCAGCCGGTCACCGGCGGGCTGGACCTCGACCACCACGTTGAAACAGACCCGCTGGGTGGTGCCGCGCTCGGCCTGGAAGGCGCCTATCTCGACCTCGACGATATGATCGCGCAGGGAAATCCGGTCGAGCGGGTCCGGTGCCGCGGTGGCGATGGCCCGTTCGGACGGGTGCGCGAAGGCAAGGCTGATCTCGTGGCTCATCGGGCGGCTCCTTTGGGGTCTGGGACGCCCTTAGCCCGGGCCGCCCGCGCACAGGTATGACATGACCGGCACACGGCATGTCAAATGCGGCGCGGTGCCCCGGCCTGGATCAGTTCTGCGAAAGCTGCGTGGGCTGGCGGTAGAAATGGTGCACGCCGATCGTGGCCGTGCGCGGGAACTTGCGCGCCCAGCGCGGCGACACGGCCTTGGTGTGATAGTGCGTGGCACCATCGGTCAGTTGGCGCGGCGCCCCGCTGAGCATCGCCTTGGCGACCTTGCCCACCTGGCGGAAGGCGCCGGGTTCATGGATCGTTTCCGCATGGCCGTCGCAGGTATAGGTGAACTGGCAGGCGTATTTACGCCCCGTGCCCTGGTGCACGACGCCACAGACACTGTCGGGATAGCTGCCGCTGTCGACCCGATTCAGGATGACCTCGGCCACGGCGAACTGGCCCTTGACCGATTCACCGCGCGCTTCGAAATACAGCGCCTCGGCTAGGCATTGCCATTCGGGTCCACCTGTCGCCGCGGGCTGCTTGGACAACCACGCCTTGGTGTATTGCGGGGTCGGGCCCTCAACGGCCACGGGCGCGCGGAACAGCGCCTGAAGCCGGTTGCTCGAGATGCCCTTGAGCGCGCGCTGCTCCTGGCGAACGATCACACCCATTTCGTTCAGAACGGCCTCGGCCGAGGCGATGGTCCCGAAAAGGGAGGCGGCAAGGAACAGGATGGCAAAGCGCATGGTGTCTCACGTGGCAGCGGCGGGATAACCCGTCAATCGAGCGCCGCACTTACACAAAAACAACATACAGGTCCAGACAGGCCCGCCTTGCGCTGTCTGCAACCCCGGCGAATTTCCTCCGTCTGCCCCAAATATCGACGGCCGGCCGCACGGGCCTGCCTCATCTGGTAGGTGCCCTAGCCCGTCCCAGTGCGATCCCGGATCGCGATCTGCGCGGCGGCAAGCCGCGCAACGGGCACCCGGAAGGGCGAGCACGAGACGTAGTCAAACCCGATGCGGCGGCAGAACGCAATCGATTCGGGGCTGCCCCCGTGTTCGCCGCAGACCGACAGCACGAGATCGGGCCGCGCGCGCCGCCCGCGCTCGGCCCCGATGCGCAAAAGCTCCCCCACACCCTCGGTGTCGAGCGTGTGAAACGGATCCTCGGGGAACACGCCCTGCTGGACATAGGTCGACATGAAGCGCCCGGCGTCGTCGCGCGACAGGCCATAGGTCATCTGCGTGAGGTCATTCGTGCCAAAGCTCAGGAAGGCCGAGTGCAGGGCGATGTCATCGGCCCGCAGCGCGGCGCGCGGGGTCTCGACCATCACGCCCAGCCGGTAGGTGAAGTCGAACCCCTTCTCAGTGCGCACGGCGGCGGCGATGCCGTCGATCCGGGTCTTGACCATCTCGACCTCGCGCCGGGCCGAGACAAGCGGGATCATGATCTCGGGCACCACGGGCGCGGCATCACGGGGGGCCTTGCGGTTGGCCTCGATCGTCGCCTCGAAGATCGCGCGGGCCTGCATCTCGTAGATCTCGGGCACGGTGACGCCCAGTCGAACGCCCCGCATGCCCAGCATGGGGTTGTATTCACCCAGCGCGGTCACGCGGCGCTCCACGTCCGACAGCTTCAGGTCCAACGCATCGGCCAGGTCGCGCATGCCCGCCCGGTCCGAGGGGAGGAATTCGTGCAAGGGCGGATCGAACAGGCGAATGCAGACCGGCTGGCCCTGCATGATCTGGAACAGTTCCACGAAATCCGCGCGCTGCATGGGCAAGAGACGGTCGAGCGCGGCACGCCGGTCCTCGGGGCCATCGGCAAAGATCATCTCGCGCATCACCGTCAAACGGTCATCTTCGAAGAACATGTGCTCGGTCCGGCACAGCCCGATGCCTTGCGCCTTGAAATTCCGCGCGCTCAGCGCGTCGGCAGGCGTGTCGGCATTGGCGCGCACCGCGATGTCGCGCACCTCGTCCGCCCAGTTGAGCAGAGTCTGGAACGCATCGTCCAGCACCGCCTCCTGCATCGGCGGCTCACCGGCCAGCACCTCGCCATTGGTGCCGTCGAGGGTGATGATGTCGCCTTCCTTGAAGACCCGGCCATCCTGCGCCACCAGCTGCTTGCGACGGGTATGGAACCCAAGGCAGGACGCGCCCACCACGCAAGGCAGGCCGAGCCCGCGCCCGATCACCGCCGCGTGGCTGGTCATGCCGCCGCGCTCGGTCAGAACGCCGACGGCGGCATGCATGCCGCGCACGTCCTCGGGCGTGGTCTCGCGGCGCACCAGGATGCAGGGCTCGTCCCGCGCAGCGCTGGCCTGGGCGGCGGTGGCGGAAAACACGATCCGGCCCGACGCGGCGCCCGGGCTGGCCGCGACCCCCTCACCCAGGCGGTCGCGCGGCGCGCTGGGGTCGACCTGGCGGTGCAGAAGCTCGCTCAGCGCGCGGGGTTCCACGCGCAACAGCGCCTCTTCATGGGGAATGATGCGATCTTCGGCCAGGGCCACGGCAATGCGCACCGCCGCCCGGTTCGAGCGTTGCACGCGCACCCCATCGAGGATGAAAAGCTGCCCGTCCTCCAGCGTGAACTCGATCTGCATCTCTTCGCGCAGGCGCGCCCGCATCAGCTGGGCATGGGCCTTGAGCTCTTCGAATTGCGCCGGCGCCAGGTCTTCGAGGGACGGGCCACGCGGATCGCGTTCGAGATAGAGCGCACCGTCGCCCCCGCTCAGCGCCTCGCGTCCCTGGCTCTGGCGCCTGTAGCGGCCGATGATCTGGGACTGGCCCGTGGCGCTGTCGACCAGCTGCAAAACGCCCGATCCGCATTCGCCCCGCCCGAGGCCAAAGGCCATGGCCTGCACCACAAGGCCCAGACCGGCCTCGGCCGGTGCGCCCTTGGCCTGGCGCAACAGCCGCGCGGTCGTGCCCTCCCACGCGCGCGCCATCGACCGCAGCACCTCGGCCAGTTGCACGGCCGGATCCTGCGGAAAGGGCTCGTCCATGTCGTCTTCGTAGGCCTCCAGATGGGCCCGGACCGCGTCGGGCGCGGAGGCGTCGATCCCGTCGAACATGTCCGGATCGAGCCGCGCCACATGGACCGCGTAAGCCTGGATGAAGCGCACATAGAGCTCGGCCGCGGCCTCGGGGCCCAGCGCCTCGGAAAACTCGGCATGGCGCGCATCGTTCATCCCGATGTTCAGGATCGCGCTGGGCCCGCCCCAGTCGGGATCCTCCGACGAGGGCCGCACGCACAACAGCGCCCCGGACGCGAAGGGCGCCATGAGCGCGGCCATGTCGGGCTGGTCCCCGGCGGCGATCCGGCGCACGCCCTTGAAGGACAGCGCCACCGTGGTCGGCACCGGCATGTCGAGCCGCACCAGACGCTGAAGGCACTTGGCCCGCCCACCATGGGTGGCCGCCGACATATCCGCGTCCGGCGTGATCAGGGTGAAGAGAGACGGGTCCTGCTGCACTGCGGCACCTTTCGATTGGCCGGCAGCATACGCCCTGAACGCCAACGCACAAGCGCGACCTTGTGCCCCTTGGCACGTCCCCCGACTTCTTCTTGGTCCAAATACCCAAATACCCGAGCCGGATCGGGCCTGCCCGATCCGGCGAGATATCATGGGTGTCCGGGCCACGGCCCGGACACGCCTTGAGGTCAGCCCTCGATCCGGGTCAGGTCGGCGACCTGCAGGCAGGTCTCGCGGATCTGGTGCAGCAGGTTCAGGCGGTTGCGCCGCACCACGGCGGCATCGGTGTTGACCTGCACCGCCTCGAAGAACGCGTCGATCGGCGCCCGCAGGTCCGCCATCTGGTCCATGGCCGCCGCGAAATCCTGCGCCTCGAGCGCGGCCGCGATCTTGGGGTCCGCCGCCTCGAGCGCGGCGAACAGTGCGTGTTCGGCATCGACCTCGGCATATTTCGGATCGGCGCCGAAACGGTATTCGACCCCGTCCTTTTCTTCTTCGGCGGTCAGGATGTTGTTGGCGCGCTTGAAGCCCTGCACGAGGTTCTCGCCCTCCTCGGTGCCCAGCACCTTGCCCAGCGCCCGGGCGCGCTTGACCAGAAGCGCCAGATCGTCGCTGCCCGGCATGGCAAGGCAGGCGTCGATGATGTCGTGGCGCAGCCCCTCGTCCCGCAGGTGTACCTTGAGCCGGTCATGGATGAACGCCAGCAAATCGGTGCTGAGGTCCGGCACCAGGTCGCCCACCGTGCGGAAGAGCGACCCCTCGGCCACGTCCGGGCCGTCGTCGTCGCCATCGAAGCGGTCGATCACCGCGCGCACCGCCGCGCCGAACACGCCGTGATCGGCGATCTCGTCCAGAAGCGTCTCAAGCGCGGTCAGATCCTGTTCGGTCGCAGTCTCGCCGTTCAGGTTGATCTTGTGTCGCAAAAGCTGCGCGTCGATATGCCGGTCGAGCTGGATGTCGAGGCCGTGGGCCAGGATGATCCGGATCACCCCCAGCGCGGCGCGGCGCAGGGCGAACGGGTCCTTGGACCCCGTGGGCTTTTCGTCGATGGCCCAGAAGCCTGTCAGAAGGTCCAGCTTGTCGGCCAGCGCCACGGCCACCGACACCGCGCCCTCGGGGACATCGTCAGACGGGCCCAGCGGGGCATAGTGATCCTCGCAGGCGCGGGCCACCTCGGCGGGCAGGCCCGCGGCCTCGGCATAGTAGCGGCCCATCAGTCCCTGCAACTCGGGGAATTCATAGACCATTTCCGAACTCAGGTCGGCCTTGGCCACGCGGGCAGCCTGTTCGGCCAGCTCCGGGTCGGCCTTGGCAAAGGGGGCCAGCTCCCGCGCCAGCGCCGCAATCCGTTCGATCCGGTCGCGCTGGCTGCCCAACTGGCTTTGAAAGGTCACATTGGCCAGGTTGTCGAGCCAGGGCTGCATCTTGGCGTCCTGGGCCACGCGCAGATCGTTCTCCCAAAAGAACTTCGCGTCCGACAGCCGCGCCGCCAGCACCTTTTGATTGCCCGCAAGGATCACCTTGCCGCCATCCGCCGCCTCGATATTGGCGACGGTCACGAATTTCTCGATCCGTGCCGTCTTGGGGTTCCGCACGGAAAAGAATTTCTGGTGCTCCTTCATCGAGGTCTGCAGCACCTCGGGCGGCAGACCCAGGAAATCCGCGCCGATCTCGCCCATCAGCACCACGGGCCATTCGACCAGCCCCGCGACCTCGGCCAGAAGGCCCTTGTCCTCGACCAGCTCGAGCCCTTGGGCAAAGGCCATGTTGGTGGCGTCGTGCCAGATATGCTCGGCCCGCTCGCCCGCATCCAGCACCACATGGGCGCGGCGCAGCTTGGCGCGGTAATCGTCGAAGCCGGTGACGCTGAAGGGCGCGGGCGCCATGAACCGGTGCCCGCGCGTGGTGTCGCCTGACACGATCCCGTCCACGTCGAGCGGCACGATCTCGGCGCCCTCTTCGGTCGACAGGAGGCACAGGATGCCGTGAAGCGGCCGCACCCAGCGCAGCGATCCGCTGCCCCAGCGCATGGATTTGGGCCAGGGAAAGTCGCGGATGGCCGCGCCCAGCACCTCGGCCACGATGTCGGCAGCCGGGCGCGCGGGCGTCTCGATGACGGCGAAATAGGTCTGGCCCTTCTTGTCGTCGCGCACTTCCAGTTGGTCGCGAGTCACGCCCGCCCCGCGCAAGAAGCCCTCGATCGCCTTGTCGGGCGCGCCCACGCGCGGGCCCTTGCGTTCCTCGCGGCCCGCGGGGCTTTCGGCCAGAAGCCCCTCGACCGACAGCGTCAGGCGGCGCGGCGTATGGAACGCCCCGGCCGAGGCATAGGTCAGACCGGCCTCGACCAGGCCATCGGTGACCATGCGCTTCAGATCGCCGGCCGCCTTGGCCTGCATGCGGGCGGGGATTTCCTCGGAAAAGAGTTCGATCAGCAAATCGGGCATGGGTCAGTCGGTCTCCGCCGGGGGTTCCGGGCAATCCTCGGGCGCGGGACGGCCATCGAACACGACCTCTCCGCAATGGTTGATCTGGTGCCAGGCAAAGCCGCGCCCGTCGGGCAGGATCGCCACGATCCGGTCGATGCCATAACTGTGGTTCTCGGTGCCCATGAAGGCCAGTGCCGTGCCCTCGGACAAGGCCGCGCCGATCTCGTCAGCATCGAAACAGTCGAACCAGCCGGGCGCGACCAGCGGCTCGGCCCCTTCGTAGGGCTGGTAGGTCTCGGTCAGCATGGCCTGGCTCAGCGGCGTGGTGAAACAGGCGCGGTAGCGGATGGGCGAGCTGTCGGCGTCGATGGCCTGGAAATCCTCGTACAGGATCGGCTCGGGCTGGCCGGTGACAAGCGATGTCAGCTGCACGTCATCGGTGCCCGTTGGCACGACCTCGTCGTAGAAGGCATAGATCTGAAGGTAATACATCGCCGCCCCGGCGATCAGCGCGGCGAGCACGGTGGCCCCTCCCAGGAGTTTACCGGTGTTCACGCGGCATACCCCCCCGCGGGCGTCTGCACGAAGGCGTCCGCGCACATCTTGGCCAGGGCGCGCACGCGGCCGATATAGGCCTGCCGTTCGGTGACCGAGATCACGCCGCGCGCGTCCAGCAGGTTGAAGATGTGGCTGGCCTTGATGCACTGGTCATAGGCCGGGTGCACCATGATGATCCGGTAGCCGGTCTTCGGGTCGTCGGCGGGTGCCGCAAGGATGCGGGCGCATTCGGCCTCGGCCTCTTCGAAATGGCGCAGCAGCACCTCGGTGTCGGCCACGTCGAAATTCCAGCGGCTGTATTCCTGTTCGGTCTGGCGGAAGATGTCGCCATAGCTCAGCGGGATGGCCGTTTGCGGGTCGTTGAAGGGCATCTCCATCACATGGTCGATGCCCAGCACATACATCGCCAGCCGCTCGAGCCCATAAGTCAACTCGCCCGAGACGGGATGGCAATCATGGCCGCCGACCTGCTGGAAATAGGTGAACTGGCTCACTTCCATTCCGTCGCACCAGACTTCCCAGCCAAGGCCCCAGGCGCCCAGAGTGGGGCTTTCCCAGTCATCCTCGACAAAGCGGATATCGTGCGTGGCCATGTCGATACCGATCGCCTCGAGGCTGCCCAGGTAAAGCTCTTGGAAATTGGGCGGGCTGGGTTTGATCAGCACCTGGTACTGGTAGTAGTGCTGCAGCCGGTTCGGGTTCTCGCCATAGCGTCCGTCGGTGGGGCGGCGCGAGGGCTGGACATAGGCCGCAGCCCAGGGCTGGGTGCCCAGCGACCGCAGGGTCGTGGCGGGGTGAAAGGTGCCCGCGCCCACCTCCATGTCATAGGGTTGCAGGATCGCGCAGCCCTGCCCGGCCCAGTAGGTCTGCAGCCGCAGGATCACCTCCTGAAAGCTCTTGGGCTTGTCCGGTGTCGTGGTCATCTCAGCACCCCTGAAATTGCGCGTTCTACCTATGCCCCGCCGCCGACAGGGTCAATCGGCGCGGATCGGGATATTTTGGCGTGCATGTGCGGGCGGTTTTGCTAAACATATGTCGTCACAAAACGTTAACCCGAGCAGACAGGGCCTTTTCAGAATGATCCGAGTTTTCGCCGCGCTGGTTCTTTTTTGCATCGGGCTGGCACAGCCCCTTCACGCCCAGGAGCCCCGGGATGCCTGGGTACAGATCGAGGCCCAGCCCAGCCTGCTTCAGGCGCAGGAGCGCGCGCGGGATTATTCAGAAACCCTAAGCGACGTGAACGGCTTTGACATCGGCGCGGGCTGGTATGCCATCGCGCTGGGGCCCTACACGCTGCAGGAAGCCAACCAGCAGCTGTTGCAGCTGCGCCGCGCGGGCCGCATTCCGCGCGACAGTTTCGTGGCCCGCAGCTTCGGCTTCGGCCAGCGGTTCTGGCCCGTGGGCGGCGGAGCGCAACCCCCCGCCGCGACATCGGCAGAGACCGGGGACGACGCGCAATCGGACGCGCAGGCCGAGGCCCAGACCGATCCCGACCCGCAGCCACAGCCCGCCCCCGAACCAGAGCCCCAGGCGCCCGACGAAACCCCCGCCGAAGCCCGGCGCAGCGAGGCCGAGCTGGACCGTGCAGGCCGCGAAGAGCTGCAGATCGCGCTGCAATGGGCGGGCTACTACCAGGGCCGGATCGACGCGGCCTTCGGGCGCGGCACCCGCGGCGCGATGGCCGCCTGGCAAGAGGCCAACGGGTTCGAGCCCACGGGCATCCTGACCACGCTTCAGCGCGCCGCATTGATCCGTCAGTACAATGCCGTCCTGGACGGGCTGGGCCTTGAGACCGTGACCGATGCCGAGGCCGGCATCGAGATGCTCATGCCCACGGAACACGTGGCTTTTGCCCGTTACGAGCCGCCCTTTGCCCATTACGACAGCACCAGCGACCTGGGCGCGCGGGTCCTGATCATCAGCGAACCGGGCGACCAGAACACGCTTTTCGGTCTCTACGAGATCATGCAGACGCTCGAGATCGTGCCGCTCGACGGCCCGCGCGAACGGCAGGCTGACAGCTTCACGCTGCAGGGCGAAAATGAACGCTTCGTGTCCTATACCGAGGCGCGGCTGCGGGACGGGGCCATCAAGGGCTTTACCCTGATCTGGCCCGCGGGCGACGAGGAACGCCGCACCCGACTTCTGGACGAGATGCGCGCAAGCCTGACGGTGCTGGACGGTACGCTCGACCAAGGGTTCGTCAGCGAAGACGCGCAAGCGGTCGACCTGGTGGCGGGTCTGCAGATCCGGCGCCCCCTGCGGTCGCGGACCGGGTTCTTCATTGACGGGCGCGGCGCCGTGCTGACCGCACTCGAGGCCGTGCAGAATTGCGGACGCATCACGCTCGACGGCGATACCGAGGCGCAGATCGTGGCCGAGGATGCGGATCTGGGCGTGGCGGTTTTGCGTCCCGAGACGCCGCTGGCGCCGATGCAGGTGGCCGCGTTCCAGACCGCCACCCCGCGCCTGCAGGCCGAGGTGGCCGCGGCAGGCTATGCCTATGAGGGGCTTCTGAGCGCGCCCAGCCTGACCTTCGGCACGCTGGCCGATCTGCAGGGGCTGAACGGCGAGGACAGCCTCAAGCGGCTTGAAATGGCGGCGCTGCCCGGCAATACCGGCGGTCCGATCCTCGACAGTTCGGGCGCGGTTCTGGGCATGCTTGTGCCCGGCAAAGCCCCGGACGGTGTTCGCCTGCCCGAGGGTGTGAGCTTTGCCGCCAAGGCCGAGGCACTCGAGGCCGTGCTGACCGAGGCCGGCGTCACCGCCCAACGCGGCACCGGCACGGACATGAGCCCCGAAGCTCTGACCGATTTCGCCGCCCGTATGACGGTGCTTGTCAGCTGCTGGGAATGACCCCTGCCCCCGGGCGATGCCTTATGTGATTCCGGTGGTGACGTGGATCAGCGTGGGCCGGTCGGCGGCCAGCGCGGCCACGACCGCCTCTTGCAGCGCGGCAATCGTGCCCGGCGCCATGCCATGGGCGCCATAGGCCTGGGCCAGCGCACAGAAATCCGGGTTCCGCGCCTGCACCGCTCGGGGCGGGATCTGGGCTGCGACCATCGCATCCTCGATCTCTTTCAGCTTGGCATTGTCCCAGACGAGGATCGGCAGGGGTAGGCCCAGCTCGACCGCGGTGCCCAGCTCCTGAATGGTGTATTGCAGCCCGTAATCCCCCGCGATGGCCAGCGTGGGCAGGCCCGGTCGCGCCACCGCCCCGCCGATGGCGGCGGGGAGCGCATAGCCCAGCGTCCCGAAGCCCGAGGGGTGATGCCAATGGCCCGGGCGGGGCATGTCCCAGACCTCGGTCGCGACATAGGCGAACTGGGTCATGTCGGAATAGATCATCGTGTCCTCGGGCAGGACCGCCCGCAGGGCATCGCACACGGGCACGATGCCGGGGCGTTCTGCATCCGCCGCGGCCCGCGCTGCCGCGCGGAAGGCGGCGATACGCTCGGGCGCCCAACAGGGCGCGCGATCCTCGATGCGGGCCGGGATCGCGACGGTCATCGCCCGGATAAGCCCGCCCGCGTCGCCATGCACGGCCATGTCGCCGGGCGCGAGGCCTGACAGGACCTCCGGGTCGATATCCACGCGGATCATCGGGCAGCGGTGCCCCAGCCGGGGCCGCCACAGATCGACCTCGGACAGGGCGCTGCCGAAGACGACGACCAGATCGGCCTCTTCCGCGATCTGACGGCTTTCGGGACGCGGCAGGGTCGCGCCAAAGCACATCGGGTGGTCGGGCGGCACGATCCCCCGCCCGGCATTGGTCACAAAGACCGCAGCACCTGTCTGGCGCAGAAGATCGGGCACCGCCCCTGCCCCGCCCACGGCACCGCCGCCGAAGACGAAAAGCGGACGCTCTGCCGCCAGAATGGCGTTGATGACCATGGTCATGTCGTCATGGCTGACCTGCGCGCGCGCCGGGTGCGGCGCGGGTGCGGGGGCCGGATCGGCCACGCCCCCCAAGGACGGGATCGAAACCTGCATGTGCTTGGGCCGGGGACGCGCCGCACGGAATTCGCCCAGCGCCCGGTCGATCAGCGCATAGGCGGCCTGCGGGCTGCGCGCCTCTTCGGACCAGTCGCAGACCGTGCCGGCGGCAGCGCGCTGGTCGCGCATCTGGTGCAGCTGGCCCCGGGTCGCATCGACCTCGGGCAGACAGGATGACAGCGCCAGCACCGGGACGCTGTCGGAATAAGCCTGGCCCAGCGGAGTCATCAGGTTCGTCAGCCCCGGCCCGGTGATGACATAGGCAACGCCGGGCCGACCGCTGGCACGGGCATAGCCATCGGCCATGAACCCAGCCCCCTGTTCGTGGCGGGCCAGAACATGGGTGATGCCGGCCTCTTCGATGCCGCGATACATCTCGATATTGTGGACGCCGGGAATGCCGAAGATCACGTCGACCCCCCGCTCGGCCAGCATGTGCGAGATCTGTGCGCCAAGGGGACGTTGCATGGTCAAGCTCTCCAGAATTGGACGGTCAGGATCGCGTAGACCGCCATCAGTTCAAGCCGTCCGATCAGCATGGTGAAGGACAGCACCCATTTGGCCGTATCATTGAGCCCGGCGAAATTCCCCGCGGGCCCGATCTGGTCGCCGAAGCCCGGCCCGATATTGGCCAGCGCCGCCGCCGCGCCCGACAGCGAGGTCACGAAATCGAGCCCGGTCATCGCCAGCAGCACCGCCACCAGCCCCATTGTGACGATGAAGAAGACGAAGAAGGCCATGACCGAATTCAGCACCTCGTCATCGACCGGGCGGCCCTGGTAGCGCGGTGTGAACATGCCATGGGGCGTCTGCACCTTTTGAAGCTGTGCACGAATGGAGGCAAACAAGAGCTGGTAGCGAAACACTTTTATCGAGCACGCGGTCGAGCCCGCACAGCCCCCGATCAGGCCGGTGAAGAACAGCACCGCCACCGGGAAGGCCCCCCAGCCCATGTAATCCTCGCTCGCGTAGCCGGTGCCGGTGATCAAGGACACGGTGTTGAACAGCACCTTGCGGATCGCGGCCTCGGTCGCAACCTCGGTCTGGACCACGCGGTAAAGGGTGATGAGCGCCACGATGCCGAAGGCCGTGACCAGGAAGACCCGGATCTGGCTGTCGCGCCAAAGCGGCTCGGCCGTGCCCGCGGTCAGCTGCACATAGCGCACGAAGGGCAGCGCGCCGAGGATCATGAAGACCACGGCCACGTATTCCACCCCCGGCCCGAAGGCCCCGAACGAGGCGTCGTAATTGGCAAAGCCCCCCGTGGCCACGGTCGTCATCGCATGCACCGTGGCGTCAAAGACGGACATGCCCGCGAACACGTAGCACAGCGCGCAGATCAGTGTCAGCGCGATATAGATCGACGAGATGCGCGACGAAATCTCGGTGGCGCGGGGCAGGATCTTGCCGAAGGTGTCAAAGCCTTCCGAGCGGAAGATCTGCATGCCACCGACGCGGAGTTCGGGCAGGAACACCATGGCGACAACGATGATCCCGATCCCGCCCAGCCATTGCATCAGCCCGCGCCACAATAGCAGCCCCTTTGGCAGCGTTTCGAGCCCGGTCAGCACGGTGGATCCGGTGGTGGTCAGGCCCGACATCGCCTCGAAAAACGCATCGACATAGGGCACTTGCGGGGCCCCCAGCCAGAAGGGCAGCGCGCCGAACACGGGCAGTGTCAGCCAGACGCCGGTGGTCAGCAGAAAGGTTTGCTGGATCGACAGCCGCTCTTCGACCCCGTTGGCGCAGGCCAGCGCGACCAGCCCGCCCGTAAGCATGGTGATCGTCGCGGATTCGAGAAACACGCGCCAATGGCCGCGCCCTTCGGCGATGTCGACCAGCATGGGCAACAGCATCGTGGCGCCCAGCATCGCGACAAGAAGGCCAATCACATATCCGACGGGACGCAGGTCAAACATGGGGTGCAGCGTTGGCGGGCCGCGCCGCCCCTGTCAAGCTGGCCCGCGCGGCATCCCTGCCGCAGATGGACAACGGAAGCGGCGAAAAGGAAACGGCGGCATCGCTGCGTCGCAGCCATGCCGCCTTTTGCGTCGGGCAGAGGGTGGGCCTCAGCCGACGTGGAAAAGAGTCGAGAACATGCGCGGATCAAGGCTCGCGCTATCGAAGGTCTGGCCCTCGGTCAGCACGCTCACCGCGTCATGGGAATGCAGGCTTTCCTGGTGGCTGGCCACCACTCGGAAATCACCGATGCGAGCGTCACCCTTCAGCTGTTCGCAGAACAGCCGCGCGGCATCCTCGACAAAGATGGGGTTCGCGGCATTCAGTTCGGCAAAAGCCTGTTCGTCCTCGCGCTTGACCATCACCTGCGTCTCGGTCGGCACCGCCGCGCGGCAAAGGTCGATCAGATCCTCGAACCACAGCGTGTCCGTATCGGTCAGCGCGACCGACACCCGCGCGACCGAGCGCTGGGAATGGGGCGTGGCCAGCTGACCGCGCATCTGGCGCGCATGTTCGGAAAGTTCAAGCGAACAGGGGCAAGTGGAGCTGTAGACATAGTCCAGATGCATGATCCGTGTACGGACGCCGTCCCGCTCGACCAATTCGAGTGCGATGTCGTAGTACTGGTACCCGGACAGACCCGAGCGCAGGCTTTCGACCTTCACCGGGAAGGAAAAGCGCATCTGGATGCGCGCATCGAAGCTTTCGAGGTCGGACTTGTAGTCATCAAGCGCAGCCTCGATCACGCCAAAGCTGAAGGTCGCTTCGGCATGGCCGTAAAAGCTGCGCATGATCCGGGACATGTTGATGCCCTTCTTGTCGGCCTCGAGGCTGACGGTGCCGGTCACGCTTGTCTCCAGCGTCAGGTCGCCGTTGTCACGGGTGTGAAACCGGATCGGCAGGCGGAAATTCGAGATGCCCACATGCTGGATCTGCGTGTTCTCGCCACGGATGAGCGACGACGGTCCGTTTTGCAGGTCGGGCAGCGTGTCCTTGTAGGCCTTGTCCACGGTGAACGCGGCCGGATAGTCGCGCGACAGGGCCGGATAGTTGCCCAGGGGCTGATCCGGCAGCAGACGCGCGACCGTCGGGTCGAGCGCGGCAATCTCGGTGTCCGACGCGTGCTTGGCCCAATGGCGCAGCAGGTCGAGCGCGGCCTCTGCCTCGTCGCGGCTGGGCTGGCAGTCCAGGTCGGGGGTATGGATGTTCATGCGGGTGTCCTCATTGACGTCCTGTCGCGCCATCAACTTAGGCGGGGCGGGTGGGAATATCCAATCTCGGAAAGAGATACGCCCGAAACCGCCAATCAGATCAAAGAGATACGACAGAAAAATCTTTTCCGCGACGTCACCCTGCTTTTGCCAGCGCCCCGGTCAGATCGGCGATCAGATCATCGGTATCCTCGAGTCCCACGCTCAGCCGCACGAGCCCCGGCCCGATGCCCAGCGCCGCCTTCTGGTCGTCGGGCAGGCGTTGGTGGGTGGTGGTGGCCGGATGGGTCAGGATGGTCTTTGCATCGCCCAGATTGTTGGAAATGACGCCGATCTCGATCGCGTTGAGAAACCGGAACGCCGCCTCCTGCCCGCCTGCAAGATCAAGGGCCAGAAGCGTTCCGCCGGCACCCATCTGCGCCGTGGCCAGGTCGTGCTGGGGGTGGCTGGCAAGACCCGGATAGATCACGCGGGCCAGACCCTCGGCCCCCTCCAGCGCCTCGGCAATGGCTTGGGCCGACGCCGCCTGTGCCCGCACCCGCAGGTCGATTGTTTCGAGCCCCTTGAGCAGCACCCAGGCCGTGAACGGGCTCATCGCGCCGCCCGTGTGTTTCATGTAGGGCTCGACCGTCTTGCGGATAAACTCGCGCGTGCCCAGGATCACCCCACCCAGCACACGGCCCTGTCCGTCGATATGCTTGGTCGCGGAATAGACAACGACATCAGCACCTTGCGCGATGGCGTTGGAGTAGACCGGCGTGGCAAAGACATTGTCCACGATCACGGTGGCGCCCACAGCATGGGCCAGCTCGGAAACCGATTTGATATCAACAAGTTCCAGCGTCGGGTTGGACAGGGACTCGAAGAATACGGCTTTTGTGTCGGGTCGGATGGCGGCGCGCCACTGGTCCATGTCGGCCCCGTCCACGAAGCTCACCTCGACCCCGTAGCGGGTCAGCACCTCTTCGAGGATGTAAAGGCACGAGCCGAAGAGCGCGCGGGACGACACCACATGATCGCCCGCCTTGAGCATCGCGGTCAGCGCGCCGTTCACCGCCGCCATGCCGCTGGCGGTGGCAAAGGCATCCTCGGCCCCTTCGAGCGCGGCGATGCGATCTTCGAACATGGCGACCGTGGGGTTGCCGTAGCGGGCATAGATGAACTCGTCCGCGCCCGCGCTCAGGAACCGCGCCTCGGCCGCCTCGGCACTGTCATAGACAAAGCCCTGGGTGAGAAAGATCGCCTCGCTCACCTCGCCATACTGACTGCGGCGGGTGCCGCCATGGACCAGTTTCGTGCGTCGGTTCCAATCCCGTGTCATCGCGTGCCTCCTGGGCCCCTGGCCCATCAAAAAACCCCCGGGCGCGGTCAAGCGACAGGGGGTTCCCTATTCCTGACCTTTTAGCGGAATGTTTAACGTGGCCCGCAATCCGGTAACAAATCGCCACGCGCGTCGGATACGACGCAGGGTGTTGCAGGTCAACACCGTCACGGGAGTGTAACCAAGTTTTCACGCAAGCGTCGCACGCTTTGCCTAAGGCCCAGACACAAGATGTGGTGGGAGCGCGGCAATGCCCCTCATTCAGGTGAACGCGATCGGCGACACGCCCTGCCTGCACGGCTCTGGGGCCGAGCCCCTGCATGCCGAGGATCTGGTGACCGCGCGCGGGCCCGCGATCGTGATGATCCACGGCTACAAGTTTCTGCCCGGCGACCCGCGCCACTGCCCCCACCGCCATATCCTGTCGCTGGATACGACCCGCGCCTGCTGGAAGGCGCTGAGCTGGCCGCGCCACCTGGGTTTTGGTCGCGGCAATCCGGGCGAAGGGCTGGCGGTTGCCTTCGGCTGGTCGGCACGGGGCTCCATCTGGCGAGCCTATGACGAGGCCGTGCAGGCCGGCCATGCGCTCGCCCGGCTGATCGAGATGCTCAAGGCCGCCGCGCCCGACCGCCCTGTGCATATCCTGGCCCATTCCCTGGGCGCGCGGGTGGCGCTGCGGGCGCTGTCGGCCCTCGATGCGCCGCTGGTCGAGCGGGTGATCCTGATGGCCGGGGCCGAGTTCGCCGGTCCGGCTCAGGCGGCGCTGGCCAGCCCCGCGGGACGCGCCGCCGAGCTGGTGAACGTCACCTCGCGCGAGAACGATCTTTACGATTTCCTGCTGGAAAGCCTGATTGCCGCGCCCAAGAGCGGCGACCGCACCATCAGCCACGGCCTGGCCGAGGCCGCGCGCTGCGTCACGCTTCAGCTGGATGACCCCGAAACGCTGGGCACGCTGGCCGGTCTGGGCTTTCCCATCGCGCCGCCCGCGCGGCGGGTCTGCCACTGGTCGGGCTATCTGCGGCCCGGTGTCTTCCCGCTCTACCAGGCGCTCCTGCGGCGGCCGGAAACTCTGCCCATCGACCTTCTGCGCACCCGCCTGCCGGAAACGCCCCATCCGCGCTGGTCGCGGCTTTGGCCCGCCGCGCCGCAACCACGCCCCTTGCAAGCGGCACAATAAACGGCAGGCTGGTCCCGGATCGCCACGGGGGACCACCATGACCGAAGAGATCGACCTGTATTTCTGGCCCACGCCGAACGGCTGGAAAATTTCCATCGCGCTGGAAGAGTTCGCTCTGCCCTACAGGCTGCATCTGATCGACATCGGCGCAGGCGACCAGTTCACGCCCGACTTTCTGCAGCTCTCGCCCAACAACAAGATGCCCGTGATCACCGATCCGGATGGGCCGGACGGCGCGCCGATCACGATCTTCGAATCCGGTGCGATCCTGCAATATCTCGCTCGGAAAACAGGCCAGTTCTGTGGCCGGACCGAGCGCGAGCGGATCGCGGTCGACCAGTGGCTCATGTGGCAGATGGGCGGCGTTGGGCCCATGGCCGGACAGGCGCACCATTTTCTGAAATACGCCCCCAACATGGATCCGCCGCACGATCTGCCCTACGCCAAGGACCGCTACCGCACCGAGGTCGCGCGCCTCTACGGCGTGCTCGACAGTCAGCTCGAGGGGCAGGACTTCGTCGTGGGCGACGCCTTTACCATCGCCGACATGGCGATCTGGCCCTGGGCATCGCTTTGGGAACGGCAGGAACAGACGTTGGACGACAAGCCCAACCTTGCCCGCTGGCTAAACACGGTGGGCGCGCGCCCCGGCGTGCAACAGGGCCGCGCATTGGCTGCAGAAAAGCGGGGCGAGATCGCCGATGACCGCCAGGCGCAAAACGTGCTTTTCGGCCGAAAACCCTGAGCGATTTCAGCCCTTTTCGGGCTCATCTTCGTCTTGCGGGCCATATTTGCGGAACAAGCCGCCCTGGGTCATGAAAAACACGAAAATCGCGGCACTTAGGCCGAATGTCTTGAAGTAGACCCAGATCTCGGTGCTCATGCTGCGCCAGATCACCTCGTTCGCGATGGCGAGCCCCGCGAAGAACAGCGCGAGCCGCCGGGTCAGGATCATCCAGCCCTCTTGCGCGAGCGGCATCATCTCTTCCATGACGTATTGCAGGTAGCTTTGCCCGCGCATCAGCCCGAAGCCAAGGATCGCCGCGAAGAGCAGGTAGATCATCGTGGGCTTCATCTTGAAAAAGCGGTCGTCGTTCAGCCAGACGCTGAGCCCCCCGAAGACCACGACCAGCACGACCGTCGCCACCTGCATCTTGGACAGGTGCCCCGTCAGCTTCCACAGGATCGCGGTCGAGGCAAGCATCAGCGGAATGAACCCCGCGGTGACCAGGATGAAGCCGTCATACTCGGTCCCGCCGATGGTGAAGACGCGGTCCTTGACCCAGAGGTAGGCAACGAAAAACGCAAGCACCGGGCCCAGTTCCAGGCCGCTCTTGAGAAACGGGTTGATGTCGGTCTTGGCCACGGCGCGTTCTCCTATCCGCCCAGTTCCACGATCACGGCGCCCAAGGCAATCAGCGCCATCAGCGCGATGCGGCGCGGGCCCACGGTTTCCTTCAGCACCAGCCACCCGATCAGGGCCGCAAACACGGTCGAGGTTTCGCGCAGCACCGCCGCCTCGCCCACCTTGTCCAGCCGCGTCGCTAGCATGACCGAGCCGAAGCTGCCATAGGCCACCAGCGCCCCCGCCAGCCCGCGCATCAAAAGCGGCCCGGGCGCGATGCCCGACAGCCGCGCCCTGAGCGGGGTCAGCAAGAACAGTATCGGGAAATCTAGCGCCGCCAGAAAGAAGAACCACGCCAGAAAGGTGAACGGATCGGCCGTCGCGCGGATGCCGTAGGCGTCGTAGGTCGTGTAAAGCGCCACGAAGAGCCCCGTGGCCACGGCAAACCCCAGCGCAGGCACCAGCGTGGCCCGGTCCGTGACCAGAAAGATCAGGTTGTAGACCGCCAGTCCGAAGATGCCCGCCAGAAGCACGGCAAGCCCCAGCCACTGCACGCCCGTGAAGGTCTCACCGAAGATGAGCCAGGCCCCGATCACCGCGAACAGCGGCCCGGTGCCGCGCACCACCGGGTAGACCACCGTGTAGGCGCCGCGGGTATAGGCCAGCGCCTGCAGGATCTTGTAGAGGAAATGGATCACCACCATGCCCACGAAGATCGGCCACATATGCGGCTCGGGCCAGGGCACGAGAAAGATCATCGGAAAGGACAGGATCACCAGCCAAAGGTCGATCGCCGTGCGCGACGCCCAGGGGTCGTGCCGTCCCTTCTGGATCGCGCCAAAGACCGCGTGCAAAAACGCCGCCGACAGCGCCAGCACCATGGCCAGTTGGCGGCCTGCATCGGTCCCTTCCAGCGAAATGAGCCAGTCGCTCATGGCCGCGCGTCTGGAATCATTCGGTACCCAGCCCGGTCAGGGCGGCGGCGAATTCCTCGGGATCGAAGGGGGCCAGATCGTCGAGCTTTTCGCCCACGCCGATGGCATGGATCGGCAGGCCGAACTTGTCCGCCAGCGCCACGAGCACACCGCCCTTGGCGGTACCGTCAAGCTTGGTCATCACCAGTCCCGAGACATCGGCGAGCTTCTGGAAGGTCTCGACCTGGCTCAGCGCGTTCTGCCCCGTGGTGGCGTCAAGCACCAGAAGCGTGTTGTGCGGCGCATCCGGATCCTTCTTGCGGATCACGCGGACGATCTTGGCCAGCTCCTCCATCAGGTCGGCACGGTTCTGAAGCCGCCCGGCGGTGTCGATCATCAACAGATCCGCGCCATCGGCCTCGGCCCTGGTCATGGCGTCGAAGGCCAGGCTTGCAGGGTCCGACCCCTCGGGCGCGGTCAGCACCGGCACGCCAGCGCGGTCGCCCCAGACCTGAAGCTGCTCGACGGCCGCGGCGCGGAACGTGTCGCCCGCGGCGATCACCACGGATTTGCCCGCCGCCTTGAACTGGCTTGCGAGCTTGCCGATGGTCGTGGTCTTGCCAGATCCGTTTACACCCACCACGAGCACCACCTGCGGTGTCTTGGCATAAAGCGGCAGGGGCCTGGCCACGGGCTCCATGATGCGGGCGATCTCGCGCGCCATCGCCTCCTTGATCTCGGTGACCGACAGGCGCTTGCCGAAATGGCTTTGGGCAAGGTTCGCGGTAACGCGGAGCGAGGTGTCAACGCCCATGTCCGAGGCGATGAGCAACTCTTCCAGCTGTTCGAGCATATCGTCGTCCAGCACCCGACGGGGGGCCGAGGACGGGGCCTGCCGGCCCATCAGGCGGCCCAGAAAGCCCGGGCCTTTTGCGGTCTCGTCCGGCGCGGCCGGGGGCAGCTCGTCCGGGATCGCGGGGGCCGGATCGACCGGCGGCGGGGCCTCTTGCGGCGCATGGGCGGGCGCGGGATCGACCGGTTGCGGGGCATCGGGTGACGTGTCCGGTGCGGGGTTTGGTTTGGGTGTTGGTTCGGGTTGCGGCGCGGGCTCCGGCTCGGGGGTCGAGGTCTCGGGCGCATCCGCCCTCTCTTCTACGATCGCCTCAAGCCCCTGGTCCAGCCGCGACGAGGATTTGAACAACCGGTCCTTGAGTTTGCTGAAAAACGCCATCTGTGGCCCCTGTGTCTGCCTTAATCCTCACCTAGTCTGCCCGGCAGGAATTTGGAAGCCCGCCCGCGAAGGCGCGAATCGTGCTATCCCCACGGCTCAGATCGCAAGAGGACCCTATGGCGCTGTACATTCTGGCCACGCTGACGCCTGTCGCCCTTCTGGCGGTGGCATCGCTTTTGGGCGGGGCCTGGGCCTGGGCGGCGCTGGGATATATCGCGCTGTTGACGGCGGCACTGGACGAAAGCCTGCCCAAGCCGCGCAAGGCCAAGGGCAATACTGCGGGCCACTTCGTCGCCAAGGCCCTGTCGGTGGTGCTGGCGCTGGCCCATCCGGTGCTGATCGCGCTGGGGCTGTGGGCGATTGCCGGGCCATCGGGGCTGACGCCCGGCGCGCGCATCGCGCTGTTCCTCGCGCTGGGGCTCTTTTCGGGCCAGGTGTCCAACGCCAATGCCCATGAGCTGATCCATCGCAAAAGCCGCGTGCTGCAAGCCCTTGGGCGCATGGTCTATATCGTGATGCTGTTTGGCCATCACGCCTCGGCCCATCTGCTGATCCATCACCGTCTTGTGGGCACGCGCCAGGACCCCAACACCGCGCGGGAGGGCGAAAACTGCTACCAGTTCTTCTGGCGCGCCTGGCGCGGGTCGTTTCGCAAGGGGCTGGCCGAGGAAACCGCCCGCCGCAAGACCCGCGCGCGCGGCCTGCACCCCTATGCCTGGTATGTGGGCGGCGCGGTGGCAGCACTGGGGACCGCCGCGCTGATCGCCGGACTGCCCGGGGTCGTGGTCTTCGTCTGGCTCACGATCTTTTCCGGCAGCCAGCTTCTGCTCTCCGATTACGTCCAGCATTACGGGCTGCGCCGCGGCATCCTGGCCGACGGGACGCCCGAACGCCAAGGCCCCCAGCACAGCTGGAACGCGCCGCATGTCTTCTCTTCGGCGTTGTTGCTGAACGCCCCACGCCATTCCGATCACCATCTGAACGCGGGCCGCACCTATCCCGAGCTGCGGCTTGACGACCAGACCATGCCGATGCTGCCCCACAGCCTGCCGGTGATGGCACTGATCGCGCTTTGGCCACCGCTCTGGCGCCGCGTGATGGACCCGCTGGCCGCGGCCTGGCAGCCCGCTTGGGAGGGCCGCGGCGGCGTCCCTCAAAAGACCGTGCTTGTCCCCGAAAACGGTGGCCTGCCGCGCCCCGCTCTGCCATCCTCGGGCCATGTTCACACGCCTCAGCCTGATGACCCTGCTCGCCGCCCTGCCCGTGCAGGCCCTGCCGCAAACCCCGATGAGCGCGGAGGCGTTTGAACGCTATTCGCAAGGCAAGACGCTCTATTACGGCGAAAGCGGGCAAGCCTACGGGGCCGAGGAATATCTCGATGACCGCCGCGTGCGGTGGTCGTTTCTGGACGGAGACTGCAAGGACGGCTACTGGTACGAAGCCCAAGGCCTGATCTGCTTTGTCTACGAGGACAATCCAGGCAATCCCCAGTGCTGGAGCTTTTTCCAAACGCCCGGCGGCCTCGTGGCACGGTTCGAGAACGACCCCGATGCGACCGAGCTTTACGAGGTCGAACAAAGTGACGAGCCGATGCTGTGCTACGGTCCGGACGTGGGCGTCTAGCCTTTCCTTGTGACCCCGCCCCGGGCTTGACCCGGGGCCTCTCGGTCAACACGGCCAATTGCCGTCCTCTAAAAATGAAACCGTCCGAAGCCTCAGAACAGCGACCCCTGCTCGGGCGGCTTGTCCTTGCCCCCCGCCTTTTTCGCGGGCTTGCCGCCCACCGAAAGCCGCCCGTCGGCAAACTGGATCTCCAGCGCCGCAGCCTTGGATGCCGCGGCCTTGGTCGTCACCACGTCGCCGTCGCCCCGCACGACCGCATAGCCCCGCTGCAGCGTCGCCTCGTAGCCGAGCGTCAGCCGCAGCCGGTCCTGCGCCTCCAGCGCCTCGCGCCAGTCCTTGAGCTGCAGCCGCGCCACCCGGTCCAGCCGCTCGGCCAGCTGGTCGACCTCGCGCCGCTTCTGGACCACATCGGCGCCCAACACATCTGTCCGTAACCGGCCTGCGACGGCCGAAAAGCCCTCGCGCCGTCGCACCACGAGCCGCCCCAGCGCGGGCCCCAGCCGCGCGCCCAATCCTTCCAGCCGCCGTGCCTCGCCCGCCACGGACTGGCGCAGACCCGAGGGCCGCAGCGAGCCCGACAGCTCGCTCAGCCGCAGCCGCCGCCGGTCCACCCCGCGCGACAACGCCACGGGCAGCCGCCCGCCCAGCCAGTCGAGCCTTTGGCGGGCCTGTTCCACCAGCGTCTCGGGCCGGGGCAGCGCGCGGGACAGATCGCGCAACCGCTCGCCCCGGTAGCGCAACTGCGCCGAGAGCGCCTGGCCCAGCCGGGCGCCCTGCGCTTCGGTCCAGGCCAACAGTTCGTGCCGCACCGGCACCGCCAGTTCCGCCGCCGCCGTGGGCGTGGGCGCGCGCTGGTCGGCCACAAAGTCGATCAGCGTCGTATCGGTCTCGTGCCCCACGGCCGAGATCAGCGGGATCTCCGACGCCGCCGCGGCCCGGGCCACGATCTCTTCGTTGAAGCCCCACAGGTCTTCGATGGACCCGCCCCCGCGCGCGACGATCAGCAGGTCAGGACGCGGCAGCGCGCCGCCGGGGGTCAGCGCGTTGAACCCGGCGATGGCCCGGGCCACTTCGGGCGCGCATTTCTCGCCCTGCACCGCGACGGGCCAGATCAGCACCTTGCGCGGGAACCGGTCGCGCAGGCGGTGCAGGATATCGCGGATCACCGCGCCCGACGGCGAGGTCACGACCCCGATCACCTCTGGCAGGTAGGGAATGGGTTTCTTGCGCGCCGCCTCGAACAGCCCCTCGGCCTGAAGCTGCGCCTTGCGCTTTTCCAGCATCGCCATCAGCGCGCCCATGCCCGCGGGCCGGATATCCTCGATCACGATCTGGTACTTGGACTGGCCGGGAAAGGTGGTGAGCCGCCCGGTCGCGATCACCTCGAGTCCCTCTTCGGGTTGGGTGGCCAGCCGCGCGGCGACTCCTTTCCAGATCACACCCGACAGCACGGCGCGGTCGTCCTTGAGGTCGAGATAGACATGCCCCGAGCGGGGCCGCGACACGCGCCCCAGCTCGCCCCGCACCCTCACATGGGCGAACGCGCCCTCGACCGTGCGCTTCACCGCGCCCGAGATTTCGGAAACGGAGTATTCCGGGGCGTTCACGCCCTCGGGCGCATCGTCGATCAGGTCGGACATGGGGCCTCGCTTGTGATCCGGCAGCGCCCAGCCTAGAACGCGGCGACGGAAAACCCAAGGCGGAGCATCGGGCCCATGAACATCCTCATCCTCGGCGGCGGCGGGCGGGAACACAGCCTGGCCTGGGCCGCGATGCAGAACCCCAAATGCGACAAGCTGATCGTGGCACCGGGCAATGCGGGCATCGCCGAGATCGCCGATTGTGCCCGCCTCGATATCAAGGATCCGGGCGCGGTGGTGCAGTTCGTGGGCGACAACGCCATCGATTTCGTCATCATCGGACCCGAGGCACCGCTGGCCGCAGGCGTGGCCGATGCCTTGCGCGAGGCGGGAATCCTTGTCTTCGGCCCCGACCAGGCCGCGGCACGGCTCGAAGCCTCCAAGGCCTTCACCAAGGAGATCTGCGATGCCGCGCAGGTGCCCACCGCCGCCTATGCCCATTTCACCGACGCCCAGGCGGCGCGCGACTACATCATCGCCCAGGGCGCACCCATCGTGGTCAAGGCCGACGGGCTGGCCGCAGGAAAGGGCGTGATCGTGGCCATGAGCGTCGACGAGGCGCTGGCAGCGGTCGACGATATGTTCGCAGGCAGTTTCGGCGCGGCCGGGGCCGAGGTCGTGATCGAAGAGTTCATGACCGGTGAAGAGGCGTCGTTCTTCGTGCTTTGCGACGGGGAAGAGGCGCTGCCCATCGGCACCGCGCAAGACCACAAGCGCGTGGGCGAAGGCGACACCGGCCCCAACACCGGCGGCATGGGCGCCTATTCCCCGGCTCCGGTGATGACCGACGCGGTCACCCAACGCGCGCTTGACGAGATCGTGCGCCCCACACTGGCCGAGATGGTCCGCCGCGGCACGCCCTATCGCGGTGTGCTCTATGCCGGTCTGATGATCGAAAACGGCGCGCCCCGGCTGGTGGAATACAATTGCCGCTTCGGCGACCCGGAATGCCAGGTGCTGATGCTGCGGCTCGGCGCACAAGCCTTCGATCTGATGCAAGCCGCGGCCGAGGGGCGGCTGGGCGAGGCGCAGGTGACCTGGGCCGCGGATCACGCGATGACCGTGGTCATGGCCGCCAAGGGCTATCCCGGGTCGTATGAGAAAGGCACGCCGATCCGCGGCCTCGACGCGCTGCCGGAGGACAGCCAGCACATGTGCTTTCACGCGGGCACGGCCGAGCAGGACGGGCAGATCGTGGCCAGCGGCGGGCGCGTCCTGAACCTCACCGCGCGCGGCGTCGATTTAAAGCAGGCACACGACCGCGCCTATGCTATGATCGACATGATTGATTGGCCCGGGGGGTTTTGCCGCCGTGATATCGGTTGGCGGGCCCTGTCCTGACTTAGCCAACGGCATCCCTCGGTGAGGACAGGCCCGCCCAGCAAATGGGGTGGGTGCAATGCGACATCTGTTGATGACAACCGGTCTGATCCTCGGCATGGCGACACAGGCCACGGCCGAGCTTCGTCTGGCGGACGTGCAGACCTGGATGTACCAGCTTCAGGATCTGTACGAGCCCGCATCCTGGGACGTTCTGGCCGAAACGTCCTATGACATGCTGGTGGTGGAGCCGGGCCAGAATTTCACCGACTGGCCCTATCACACCGCCGCGATGGTTGCACGGCTGCGGCACAAGCCCGACGGGTCAGAACGGCTGTTGCTGGCCTACGTCGATATCGGGCAGGCCGAAGACTACCGCGATTACTGGGCCGATGACTGGCGCGCGCCCGAACACGGGCAGCGCGGAACGCCGGATTTTCTTGTGACGCCCGATCCGGACGGTTGGTCGGGCAACTACCCCGTTGCCTACTGGGACCCACGCTGGCAGGGACTGTGGCTGGGCACCGACGGCATCGTGGCCGATCTGGCGAGGCTGGGCTTTGACGGGATCTACCTCGACTGGGTCGAGGCCTATGACGACGAGGCGGTGATCGCCGCTGCCGATGCCGCCGGGCTTGCCGCGGGCGCCGAGATGATCGCCTTTGTCGAGAGGCTGGGCGCGGCCGGGCGCGAGGTCAGACCCGGGTTTCGCGTCGTTGCGCAGAACGCGATTTACCTGCTCGACGAGGCGCCGGGGCGCTATCTGCGGGCCATCGACGCGCTCGCGGTGGAGGACACCTGGTTTCACGGCTATGGCGACAGCGACTGGGATGATCCCGATGGCGGCGATCAACGGGACAGGCACGACGACGACTACAGCACCGACGCCCGGCTGCACCAGATCGCGAAATACGTCGAGGCCGGCGTGCCGGTCTTTTCTATCGACTATGCGCTTGAGCCCGACAATGTCGCTTTGGTCTACGATCAGGCCCCGCGTCACAGTCTGGTGCCCCTGGTCAGCCGGGTGGCCCTGTCACTACTGACCGAAACGCCCCCTCCCGGATTGGCGCCTGCGCAGTGATCCGCGGTACCGGCCTGCCGGTGTCAGCGGCAGGACAGCGCGCGTGACAGGCTTTGAGGGTCGGTATACGCAGCGATCTCGCGGCTGGTGATCTGCCCGCCGATCAGCCGCGCCGCCAACACGCGGGACCAATCTCCGCTGGCGGTGATCAACTCGGGGCCGTCCCCGCAATCACGCAGGCCGCCCGCGATGAAATCCCAGCCGATGCGATGATTGGTGACCCCCGGCAGCGCAGCCACCTCGGTCAGGGAGAGGCCGGGCCCCTCGGCCTCTGCTCCCACTCGCCAAATGCGCAGGTTCTTTGCCAGATGGGGGCGATCCACATAGGCGATCTCGACCGTGCCGTCCCCGTCCAAATCGGCTGCGCCCACGGGGGCGAGCCAGCGGAACCGCTGGCCGATAAAGGGCGTGGCCCCGCGCTGCACCAGCGCCCCCTGCCCGTCGAGCCCCCAGATCGCGAGCCGCGCGCCCCGGGCCTCGTGGCTCTCCACCGCGATCACTTCAGGCCGGTCGTCACCGTCAACATCGGCCAGCCGTGGCGCGATGTCCTCGAACACGATCGGGGCCTGCCAACGGGCCGAGACCCGCCGCCCGTCCGAGAGCGTGACCGTCAGCGTGTCGTATTCGATCTCGTCGCCCAGCACACCATGGGGGTAGCGATCCGTCGGGCCGTCATAGACGGCACCCGTGATCTCCTGCGCCGCCCCCGCCCCTGCAAACCCCAGCGCTGCCGCCAGTGCCAGGGATGCGCGGCGCAGGTTCATCAGATCTGCTTTTCCGGCATCTGGACGACCAGACCGTCCAGATCGTCGGTCACCTTGAGCTGACAGGTCAGGCGCGACCGTGCGGCATCGGGCTCATAGGCGAAATCCAGCATGTCCTCTTCCATGTCATCCTTGGCGGGCAGCTTCTCGACCCAGTCGGGATGAACATAGACATGGCAGGTCGAACAGGCGCAGGCACCGCCGCAATCGGCCTCGATGCCGGGGATGCCGTTGTCGCGGGCGCCTTCCATCACGGTCAGGCCGGTGGGCACGTCTACCACATGCTCGGTGCCGTTATGCTCGATATAGGTGATCTTCGCCATGGGCGGTCTTCTCCTTGGTCCTTGCGCGATCCGTCCGGGTGTTCCTAATCAAGCGATTTAGGGGCCGCCAGCCCGATTTGCACGACTGAAACGACCCCCTTGCGGCAAATCCCGAATGTTCTATCTTCGTTCGCATGAAAATCGTGCACTCCGCCCCGCGTCCCGCCCCCCATGACGCCTGGCCACGCCCGCCCTCGGCGCTGGTGGCCGCCCGGCTCGACACGCCGCCCGAGGGCGCGCGCGTGACCGTGGCGGGGCTTGTGATCCTGCGCCAGCGCCCGGGCACGGCCAAGGGGGTGATCTTTCTCACGCTCGAGGACGAGACCGGCGTCGTGAACGTCATCGTCTGGCGGGGGATCTACGAACGCTTTCGCCGCGCGGTGATCGCCGGACGGCTCTTGCGCGTGACGGGCCGCCTGCAGCGCCAGCACGGGGTCACCCATGTGATCGCGGACACGATCGAGGATCTGTCGGCGCTTCTTGACCGGCTGGTGGCCCCGCCCCCCGCATCGGATCTATCGCCCGGCGCCGATCCGGGGTAGACTGCGGCAAAACAACCGGGGCAGATCGAGCAATGACCCGACATTTCCTGACCGCGCTGGCCGCCCTGGCCAGCCTTTCCGCCTGCGGTGAGTTGCCAACCGGCGCGCTTGCGCCGTCGGAACCCGAGGTCAGCCGCAGCCTGGGCGCGGCGCCGCCGGGCGCCGATCCGGGCAGCTGCTGGGGCAAATACGTCACGCCTGCGACGATCGAGACGGTGACCGAGCATGTGCTTCTGCAACCGGCCGAGATCGGCGTGGATGGCACGATCCGGTCGACCCCCGTCTACAAGACCGAGACGAAGCAGGTGATCGTCGAGGAACGCCGCGAGCTGTGGTTCGAAACGCCTTGCGCCACGGACATGACGCCCGACTTCGTGGCCTCGGTCCAGCGCGCGCTGGCGGCCAGGGGGCTTTACCGTGGTCCGATCACGGGCGAGATGGATTCCCGCACCCGCCGCGCCGTGCGCGCCTATCAGGAACCCCAGGGCGTGCCGACGGGCATCCTGTCGCTGGCCGCCGCGCGCAAGCTGGGACTGGTGGGGGTAGACCTGCCCGTGGAGGATGACGACGGCACGACCCCGGCGGAGATCCCCGACAGCGCCGCGCTGTAGGCCGCGCGCGGGCCAATCCACGCCTTTTCAGGCCCAAGAAAAAGGGGCACCGCAACGGGCGCCCCTTTCCAAAGCTTTGGCGGGATCGTTTACTCTTCGATCCCCAGTGCGACGAAACGCGGGTCGCCGGCACGACGCACCAGGAGCAGGAGCGACTTGCGCCCCGCCTCCAGCGCCTCGTCCACGCGATCCTCGAATTCCGAGATGCTTTGCACCTGCTGCTGGCCGGCTTCGGTGATCAGGTCACCGGCACGCAGGCCCTTTTCATAGGCTTCCGTGGACGGGTCCACGTCGCGCACGACAAGGCCGGTCGCGTCGCCGGACAGGTTCAGTTCTTCGCGCAGTTCCGAGGTCAGCGGCGTGAGGGTCAGACCGAAAAGCTCGCGTTCGGTCGGCTCTTCACTGCCGCCGGGCTGGGCGGCGGGGATCGCGGCCTCGGCTTCTTCGCGGCGGCCCAGGGTCACGCGCAGGGTCTGGGTGCTGCCATCGCGGAAGACCACGACGCGCACGGTCTTGCCGACTTCGGTGTTGCCAACCTGGCGCACCAGGCCGCGCACATCCTCGACATCGCGCCCGTCGAAGGTGACGATCACGTCGCCCGACTCGATCCCGGCATCCTCGGCCGGGCCCGGCGGCACGTTGGTCACAAGCGCACCATCGGTGCTGTCCAGCCCCATCGCTTCGGCAACGTCATCGGTCAGGTTCTGGATGCTCACACCCAGCCAGCCGCGACGGGTTTCGCCGAATTCCTTGAGCTGGTCGATCACGCGCGTCACCACGTTCGACGCCATCGAGAAGCCGATGCCGATCGAGCCGCCATTGGGCGACAGGATGGCGGTGTTTACGCCGATCACTTCGCCATCCATGTTGAAGAGCGGCCCGCCCGAGTTGCCGCGGTTGATGGCGGCGTCGGTCTGGATGTAGTCGTCATAGCTGCCCGACAGCGCCCGGCCCCGGGCCGACACGATCCCGGCAGAGACCGAAAAGCCCTGGCCCAGCGGGTTGCCCATGGCCATCACCCAGTCGCCCACGCGCGCGGTGTCGCTGTCGCCGAAGCTGACGTAGTCAAGCGGCGCATCCGCCTCGACCTTGAGCAGGGCGATATCGGTGTTGGGGTCTGTGCCGATCACTTCGGCGGGCAGTTCCTCGCCCTCGAAAAACTCGATCAGGATTTCGTCGGCATTTTCGATGACGTGGTTGTTGGTGACAACGAAACCGTCCTCGGAAATGACGAAGCCGGAGCCCAGCGCCGAGCTGCGGCGCGGACGGTCCGGGCCGTTGCGATCCTGGAATTCACGGAAGAAATCCTCGAAGGGCGAGCCCTCGGGAACGATGCCCTGCGGACCGGTCTGCCCGGCCACGGTGGTCGACGTGGTGATATTCACCACCGCCGGGCTGACCTGTTCGGCCAGTCCGGCAAAGCTTTCGGGGGCCGCACGCGCGATGCTGCCTGCGGCCTGCACCAGAAGGAACAGGACCGAAAAGGCCAGCACGGCAAGCCAGCGAAAGGCCTGGCTCTGGCGCGGCAGGGTTTGGGTTTGTGCCTGTGGGGTCAACGCGTTGGTCTCCTCATTCAAAACCTGTCAAGAGACGAGGCATTCTTTTCCGCCTGTACTGTTTCATGCCTGCAATGTAGGGCGGTTCCTGTGCCAGCACAAAGGGGCTCACGGCGTTTCACCCTCTTGTGACAGCAAACAGGGCGGAGCGGCGCGGCGTCAAGCCCGGCGGGCCGGCCACTGGTCCGGTCACGCGCCAAGGCTCTTGGCGATCCAGACCAGCGCGAGGCCCAGCGCCAGGGCGGCAAGGCCCATCAGGCGGCGGGTCTCTTCGGGCAGCGCCTTGAGCATCGCCAACAGCTCTTCGACAAGCGAAGGGGCCAGTGCGTACACCAGCCCCTCCACGACAAGTACCAGGCCAAGGGCCAGGATGGCAGTTTCGATCATTCCGGCGCGGCGAGTGCGGCGCCCTGATCGGACTTGAGATAGTCGAAGAACTCGCTGTCCGGGGTCAGGAACATGGTCGAGTTGCCGCCCTGAAGCGCCTGCTCATACGCCTGGAGCGAGCGGTAGAAGGCGAAGAACTCTGGATCGCTGCCAAAGGCTTCGGCGAAGATCGCATTGCGTTCGGCATCGGCCTCGCCTCGGATGATCTGGGCCTCCCGCTCGGATTCCGACAGGGTCTCGACCACTGTACGGTCCGCCAGTGCGCGCACCCGCTGCGCGGCCTCGTTACCGCGGGCGATCTCGTCGGCGGCCTCGCGTTCACGCTCGGCCCGCATCCGGGCAAAGGTCGCCTCGAGGTTCTGGGCAGGCAGGTTCGTCTGCTTGAGCCGCACGTCGACGACGTCGAGCCCCAGCGAGCGCGCCTCGGCCCGGGCGCTGTCGCGGATCCGGTTCATGAGGTCCCGGCGGTCTTCGGACAGGATCGTGTCCGATGTCACCTGATCGGCACCCAGCACCTCGCGGATCTGTGCATTCAGGATCGACGACAGACGGTCCTCGGCGGCGCGCAGGCCTCCGATACCGACGGCCTGCCGGAACTGAACCACATCGTTGATGCGGTAGCGGGCAAAGGCATCCACGACGAGGCGGCGGTCGTCCGAAGGCGTCACCTCGATGGTTTCGGTATCGAGCGACAGGATGCGGTCATCGTATTTCACGACTTCCTGGATGAGCGGGATCTTGAAGGCGAGCCCGGGCTCTTCCTGAACCGCGCGGATCTGGCCGAATTGCAGGACCAGCGCCTTTTCACGCTCGTCGACCACGAAGATCGAAGACAGGACGCCCACGACCGCGATGACGAGGATCGGCAGAAGATAGGTTGCTTTCTTCATGACTTAGTTCCCCTGAGCGTTGGACGTGCGACGCAGTTCGTTAAGCGGCAGATAGGGCACGACGCCCTGTCCACCCCCGTCGGACCCGGTCAGCGCGGTGTCGAGGATCGTCTTGTCCATACTCCCCAGCACACGCTCCATGGTTTCGAGATACAGACGCTTGCGGGTGACGTCCTGCGCCTTCTGGTATTCCGCCAGGACCGCCTCGAAGCGGCTGGCTTCACCGATCGCCTCGTTCACGGTCTGGGCGCGATAACCTTCGGCCTGTTCGAGAATCTGCGCGGCTTCACCGCGCGCCTCGGCCAGAACGCGGTTGGCATAGGCGTCGGCCTGACGCTGCAGACGGTCGCGTTCCTGTTCGGCGGCCTGCACTTCGCGGAAAGCGTCGATCACCTCCATCGGCGGGTCGGCCCGGTCGAGGTTCACACGGACGATGTTGATACCGCTGTCATACTCGTCGAGCGTGGCCTGAATGTTCTCGCGCGCGGTGTCGGCGATGATGCCACGGTCGCGGTTGAGGATCGGCGCCAGGTTCGAGGCCGCGATGATCTCGCGCATGACCGATTCGGACACGGCCTGCACGGTCAGCTGCGCATCGCGGATGTTGAACAACAGCTTGGCCGGGTCGTTGATGTTCCAGACCACCTGAAAGTCGATGTCGACGATGTTCGCATCGGTGGTGAGCATCAGGCCCGCATCCTGCGACCCGCGGCGCATGCCGATGTCCTCGGTCCGTTCCGAGGTCACGTTGACGACCTCACGGGTCACCACGGGCCAGGGGGCGAAGTTCAGACCGGGCTGCCCGGTCGCCATGTATTCGCCCAGGAACAATTCGACAGACTGTTCTTCGGGCTTCACGGTGTAGAAGCTGGCAAACAGCCACAGGGCAAAGACGCCGACCGCACCCAGAAGCACGGTGCCGCGGGTCAGCTTGGGCCCGCCGCCATCGCCGAAGCCTCCACCGCCCGAGCCGTTGCCGCCAGACCCGCCGCGCCCCCCCATCAGGACGCGCAGCTGCTCCTGGCCTTTCTTCACCAGCTCGTCGATCTCGGGAATCTGGGGGCCGTCATCGTCGGGACGCCGGCCACCGCCGTTGCCCCCGCCATTGCCAGAGCCGCGATTGCCGCCGCTGCCTTGTCCACCGCCGCCCCAGGGGCCGCCGCTATTTCCAGCCATCTAAGCCTTCCTTTGATGTTCGTAATCAGATTGGGTCATAAACTGTGCAGCCATGCGCGGAATTCAAGCCGTCCGGACGGGCTGTCGCATGGTCACGATCTCTTCGGACATGGTCGGGTGGACCGCAACGGTGCGATCAAAGTCCTCTTTGGTGGCGCCCATCTTGATCGCAACGCCCGCAAGCTGGATCATCTCGCCCGCGCCGGGGGCCACGATATGGCAGCCCAGCACCTTGCGCGTCGCCTTGGACACGATGAGTTTCATCAACACCCGGTCTGGCTTCTGCGCGAAGGCCGTCTGCATGGGCCGGAAGGAGGTCGCGTAGATCTCGACCTCTTCCTGATCGCGGGCGGCCTCCTCGGACAGGCCCACTGTCCCCAGTTCGGGCTGGGTGAAAACGGCGCTCGGGATCAGGTCGTGATCGACGGGGGTGGGGTTGCCCTTGAACACCGTTTCGACAAAGGCCATGCCCTCGCGGATCGCGACCGGCGTCAGGTTGACCCGGTCGGTCACGTCGCCGATGGCGTAGATCGACGGCACCTTGGTCTGCGAGTACGCGTCGACCACGATCTGGCCGTTGCGGCCCAGCTCCACGCCCAGGTCTTCCAGGCCCATGCCGTCCGTGTTGGGTTTGCGACCCGTGGCGAACAGCACGCGGTCGAACACCTTGGTGTCGCCGTTCGTGGCCTTGACCCAGACGGGGCCGTCATAGCCTTCGGTGCCATGCTCGGCCCGGCCGAACTGGCGGGCCTCGACGGGCGCGGTCATCTCGTCGCCCTCGGCCTCGGCCGCGGGCCGGGCCTCGACGATATTGGTGCCGGTATGCAGGTCGATGCCGCGCTCGCGCATGGCCTCGGCAATCAGCCCGCGCGCCTCTTCGTCGAAGCCGCGCAGGATCTGCGCACCGCGGTAGTATTGCGTCACCTCGACGCCCAGCCCGTGCAGGATGCAGGCAAACTCGCAGGCGATATAGCCGCCGCCCACGATCAGCACCGATTTCGGAAGCTCGGGCAGATGAAAGATGTCGTCCGAGACGATACCGCAATCGGCGCCGGGCAGATCGGGGCGCACGGGCCGCCCGCCCGTGGCCACGAGGATGTGTTTGGCCGTGATCGTCTCGCCGGTGCTGAGCGCGACGGTATGGGGGTCTTTGAGGACCGCGCGGGCGTCGTACATGTCCACGCCAGAGCCGCGCAAAAGCCCCCGGTAGACCTCTTCCAGGCGGTCGAGCTCGGTGTTCAGATGCCCGCTGAAGGTTGTCCAGTCGAAGCTTCCGTCGGCGATGTCCCAACCATAGGCACGCGCCTCGTCGGGCATGTGCGCGTATTCGCTGGCGAAAACCATCAGCTTTTTCGGCACGCAGCCCCGGATCACGCAGGTGCCGCCATAGCGGCTTTCCTCGGCCAGGCCGACCTTGGCTCCGGCCTCGCCCGCCGCGACCCGCGCCGCGCGCACCCCGCCAGAGCCGCCGCCGATGACGAAAAGATCGTAGTCGAATGCGCTCATGTGCTGCCCCCGTCGATTGGTCGGGGCAAGGTATGTCACGCGCGGTCGCGGATGGCCAGCCGCTTGGGCGGTGGTGGGGTTGGGAGCAAAGGCCCCGGGTCAAGCCCGGGGCAGGCTCCCGGCTTAAGCCACGCCGGGGCAATCGGATCGGACCGAGACGCGTGGTATCAGTCCGCGACCCCGTGCCCCGGCCTCCGCGCCGGGGCCTCTGGGCCCGGAAAACCCCGGATCGGGTCCGAGGCCCCTGTCGTCAGTCGCCCAGGTCCTTGAACAGGTTCTCTTCCTCGACGAAATCCAGCCGCTCTTCCTCGATCGTGCCGGCATTGATGTCGCGCACCTCGACCCGGCCGTCGCCGTAGCCCACGACGACCTTGTCGCAGATGTCGATGAACAGCCCGTTCTCCACCACGCCCGGCATCTGGTTCAGCACCATGGCCAGTTGGCGGGGATTGCCGATGCGGCGCAGGTGCAGGTCCAGGATATGGTTGCCTCCGTCGGTGATATAGGGCCGGTCGCCGTTCATGCGCAGCGACACGTCGCGGCCCAGAACATCCATGGAAATCAGCGTTTCCTCGACCAGCGCCTTGGTGGTCTGCCAGCCGAAGGGGATGACCTCGATGGGTAGCGGGAAGGCGCCCAGCGTTTCGACCTCCTTGCCCACATCGGCGATTACCACCATCTGGTCGGACGCGGTCGCCACGATCTTTTCCTGCAAAAGCGCCCCGCCGCCACCCTTGATGAGGCTGAGGTCGCCGTCGAATTCATCGGCCCCGTCTATGGTCAGATCGAGCCAGCGCGCCTCGTCGAGGCTGATCACGTCTATCCCCACTTCGCGCGCCAGTTCGGCGGTGCGGGTCGATGTGGGCACGCCCTTGATCCGCAGACCGTCCTCGCGCACGGCCTCGCCCAGGCAGCGCACGAGCCAGGCGGCGGTCGAGCCGGTGCCCAGCCCCACGCGCATCCCGTCCTCGACGAAATCGGCGGCGCGTTTTGCGGCCACGAACTTGGCCTTGTCGATGGGCGACAATTCTCCGGTCATGGGGCATCTCCCTTTGGTGCTGCGCCGGGTATAGGCAAAGCGGCGCGTCCGCGCGAGGGGCAAATCGCCCCCTTTGCCTAACCGGCCTCGCGCAAGGCGGCCTGCAAAAGCGCGCGGTAGCGGGCATGCACCTCTGCCTCGGCTTCGGCCACGCCGGGCAGCGCGCGCAGGTCTGCCAGTGCCGCCTCGACCGCAGGGGCGTGGCACAGGATGGTGGTATCCTCGATCCCGCCCTTTGCGCGCGTGTCGAAATAGGCGCGGTCCCAGCGGTCGGTGCCGCCTTCGGGCTTGGCCCCGTTGCCCCGGCTGCGGCGCAGCAGGAAACTGTCCCAGGTCTTGACGGCGTAGTTGGTTGTACTGCGCCAAGTCGTGGCGGATCTCCTCGGGTGCCACGCGGCGCAGATGCTGCCAAAGCTTGGCGCGCGGGGGCAGCTCTTCGATGCGGCCATCGGCCCACATGACGCGCAAGGGGGCGTCGCCCCGAAAGCCCACCATGGAATGGTTGTGGAACGCCTTGAACCGCGCAGGGCCGCGTGTCAGCGACTTGACCGAGGCATTGGCCCGGTGGCGCGGCCGCAAGCGGCGTGTGAACTGCGCACAGACCCGGCCCGGGGCCCAGGCATCGCGCCCGCCATCGCCGAAGGTCATGCCGTTCAGCGCAATGATATCCGCCGCCTCGGGCGCGGCCGCGATGAGCGCCTGCACCCCGTGATCGCCCGCATGCACGTTCAGGAACTCGTCGGCATCAAGCGCCATGGCCCAGTCGAAGTCATCAATGCCGGCGGCCCCGCGCAACTGCCGGTAGCCCGCGTGCTGGGGTGCCTCGCCCTCGGGCACCTCGTTGTGGACATGGACGATGGCGCCCCCGGCATGCAGCGCGTCCAGCAGCCGCTCGGACCCGTCGCGGCATGCGTTCGAGGCGATGGCGATCCGGTCAAAGCCCACGACCAGGTGATGCGCCACGAATTCGAGGATGAAGGGCCCTTCGTCCTTCATGCAGGACAGAAGTGCGACAGAGGGCGTTGTCATGGGCACGCGAGCCTTTTTACCTGCGCGCCTGCCTAGCCGAGGCCGCGGGCGCCGTCCAGAAGGCCGCTTGGATCACACCAGCGGCACGGAAATCGCGCGGGGCTCGGCCCTCTGCGACCGCTGCCACAGGCCCGGCCGCACCAGAGGGCGCGCGGGCGTCCATTCTGCGCCCAGGGCAAGGTCAGGGAAGTAACCTGTTACGCGTTCACGGTCCCGGCGCGGCAGGGACCGCAGCGCCATGGGTCCGGGATACATGCTTTCGGCCGGGGCGCCGTTGGCGATCAGCACGTGGTGCCCGTCCAGCAGCACATGCCAATATCGCGCCTGGCGCATCGGGATCTGCGAGATACCGGGCTGCCCCACCAGCGCGGTTATGGGCAAAAGCAGGTCCGACCCGTTCTGCCGCAAGAGCACCCGGTGCTGGAGCGACAGGCACAGCGGTGCGTCGTTGCCCAGCACGCCGGCGTCGATCCGAACGGGCGCGTGGGCTTCGGCCCCCGACACGATTTGCCAGCCGGCCCAGACCACCTCTTGCGGGCCATTGTCCAGCGTCACGACCCGGTCGCCCGGCCTTAACGTTTCGACCGCGCGGACCCCGCCGGGCACGGCGATTGCCGTGCCTTCAAGGAAACAGACGGTCAGGTTGGAATAGGCGACAGACGGATCGTCGCTGCCGCCTGCGATGATCTCGTAGGTGACACTCTCTTGAAGCATCCGGTCGGCCACGATGCCTTGGCGGTCGCCATTGATGTCGAGATTGTAGATGGTGATCTGCTCGGCCGGGTCAGTCGACCCCACGGGACGGATCACATAGCTGTATTCGGTCTCGATAGCGGTGTTGTCGCCGAAGGTGGTGCCGTTGATTGTGAAGCTGCCAACGTTGTCTTGCGTGCCATCGGCGTCTTGAAAAAACGCATCGTTGTCATCCATGGTGATGCGCGAAAAGCTCGCGCCCGGCTGCAGTGCGATCGTGCTGTTGCCGATGGCCGCCAAATTGCGCGAATTGTCGAAACTGAAAGGGTTTGGGCCGGTGGTCACCAGCTGGTCGAGCCCGAAGCCCACGAAGGAATAGGTTGGCATAATCGCACCTTTGGGTCACTGAAACTCAAACAGACGAAATCGCTCGCACGGTTTGTGTTGTGACCGAGAACAACGCCGTTTAAGCGGCAGCCCTTCGACGATTTCGCGTCACTTTGCATGGACCCGAAACAGCGCTGGTCTGACTGCGTTGATTGTTTTTCTGACCAAGGCCGGATTGAAGAGACAGCATGACGGTTTTCTTGCACGATCCCCGCCAAGAACCGGTTAACGTCGCCCCATGTCTTCGGAAACGCCGCCTCTTCGCATTTATTATGCGCCCGACAGCGCCTCGCTTGTCGTGCGCCTGGCGCTCGAGGAATTGGGCGTGGCCTATGAGACGGTGCTGATGGACCGCAAGACCCAAGGCCAGCGCAGCCCGGCCTATCTGCGGCGCAATCCCCATGGCCTGATCCCGGTGATCGACACGCCCGACGGGCCGGTGTTCGAGACGGCTGCGATCCTGCTCTGGCTGGCCGACCGGCACCGGGCGCTGGCCCCCACGCCCGACAGCCCCGACCGCGGCGCGTGCCTGGGCTGGCTGTTCTTTCTGTCGAACACGCTGCATGCGGATTTGCGGATGACCTTTTACGCCGACCGCTTCGTGCCCGGTCCGGACAGCGCGGGGTTTTTAAGGATCACCCGGCACCGGATCACGGGCCATCTGGACCGGGTCGAGGCATGGCTTGCCGGCACGCCCGCATGGATCGACCCCGAAAGGCCCGGCATCGTCGGGCTTTATCTGGCCGTGCTCTTGCGATGGGCCGCGCTTTATCCCGTGGGCGACAAGGATTGGTTCGACCTGTCGGCCTGGCCCAACCTCGCGCAGTTTGCCCGCCGGATCGAGACCCTGCCCGCCGCCCAGAGGGCCAGCGCGGCCGAGGGGCTGGGGCCCACGCCGTTTTCCGCGCCTACCTACTGCAATCCGCCCGAGGGGAGTGCCACCTGATGTTTCTCAGCGTCTTCGACATGTTCAAGGTGGGCGTCGGCCCGTCCTCGTCCCACACGATGGGACCGATGGTGGCGGCTGCGCGGTTCCTCGACCGTCTGCGGGCCGCGCCCTTTACCGCCCATGGCGTGCGCGCGTCGCTTCATGGCTCGCTGGCTTTTACGGGCGTGGGCCACGCCACGGATCGCGCGACCATACTGGGCCTCGCAGGCTTCGACCCTGAAACCTACGACGCGGAGAAGGCCGAGGCGGCATTGACCCGCATCAGGGCCGAGCATCGGGTCACGCCGGAGGGCCTGAGCCCCCTGCGCTTCGATCCAGACAGCGACCTGGTCTTCGACTACGGCCCGCCCCTTTCCGGCCACGCCAACGGGATGATCCTGATGGCCACCGACGCCCAGGGCGACGTGATCCTGCAAGAGACCTATTATTCCGTCGGCGGCGGCTTTGTTCTGACCGAAGAGGAACTGGCCCAGGGCAAGGACACCGATACCGGCCCGCCCGTCCCGTACCCTTTCAAATCCGCCGCCGAGATGCTGGAGATGGCCAAGACCTCGGGGCTGACCATCGCGGGCATGAAAAAATCGAACGAGATCGCGCGCGGTTGCGACAACAGCCTGAAAAAGGGGCTGACCCGTATCTGGACCGTGATGAACGACTGCATCGAACGGGGCCTTGCGACCGAGGGCACCCTGCCCGGAGGTCTTGGCGTGAAACGGCGGGCCAAGGGCATTCACGATGCGCTGATGGCCGAGCGGGGCATGAACCTGAACGCGCCGCACACGATCAACGACTGGATGAGCGTCTATGCCATGGCGGTGAACGAGGAAAACGCCGCCGGCGGGCAGGTCGTGACCGCGCCCACCAACGGGGCTGCGGGCGTGGTGCCTGCGGTCATCCGCTACTGGCTCGACCATGTGCCGGGGGCCAGCGCCTCGCGGGTCGACGAGTTCCTGCTGACCGCCGCCGCCATCGGCGGGCTGGTGAAATACAACGCCTCGATCTCGGGGGCCGAGGCCGGGTGCCAGGCCGAGGTCGGCAGCGCGTCCGCCATGGCCGCGGCGGGGCTGTGTGCCGTGATGGGCGGCACGGCCGAGCAGATCGAGAACGCGGCCGAGATCGCGCTCGAGCATCACCTGGGCATGACCTGCGACCCGGTCAAAGGGCTGGTGCAGGTGCCCTGTATCGAACGCAACGGGCTGGGCGCGGTCAAGGCCGTGTCGGCGGCAAGCCTCGCCCTGCGTGGCGACGGCACACATTTCGTGCCGCTCGATGCCTGTATCGAGACGATGCGCCAGACCGGTCTCGACATGAGCGAGAAGTACAAGGAGACCTCGCTGGGCGGGCTCGCGGTGAACGTGCCGAACTGCTAGGGGCGCGCTGCGCCTTGGCGTGCAAGGGCACTATGGCGCTCTTCCGCCGGTTGAGGGGCGGCCGAACGTAGCATTTGCCAAAGACGCGCCCCGTGCCTAGCGTACCCCCATGGTCGCAGATCGCCCCCTTCTGGGCATCGCGCTCATGCTGGCGTTCTGCGTTCTGGCCCCCCTGGGCGATTCCATCGCGAAGCTGCTGGGCGAAACGATGCCGCTGGGCCAGCTGTTGCTGGTCCGGTTCGCCGTACAGGCAGCGATCCTGATTCCCTTGGTGCTGGCCACCGGGCGGCTTTGGCGGATGCGCGGACGGGTCCTGCGGCTGACCGCCCTGCGCACGGCGCTGCACATCTTCGGCATCGGCGCGATGTTCACGGCGCTGCAATACCTGCCGCTGGCCGATGCGGTGGCCATCGCCTTTGTCATGCCGTTCATCATGCTTTTGCTGGGCTGGTTCTTTCTGGGCGAAGAGGTGGGCTGGCGCCGCCTTGCCGCCTGCGCGGTGGGGTTCCTCGGCACGCTCATGGTGATCCAGCCCAGTTTTCAGGAGGTCGGCTGGCCCGCACTTTTGCCGCTGGTGGTGGCGGTGAATTTTTCGTTCTTCATGCTGGTCACCCGCCAGATCGCAAAAGAGACCGATCCGATCGGTCTGCAGGCGGTCAGCGGCCTGATGGCGACGGCGGTTCTGTTGCCGCTCATGCTGGTGACCCATGGCGCGGGGCTGCCTGCGCTCAGCTTCCAGATGCCCGACGGGCGCGAATGGGGGCTGCTTGTGGGCATCGGGGTCGTAGGCACGTTGGGCCATCTGGCGATGACCTGGTCGCTGCGCTACGCGCCCTCGGCCACGTTGGCACCGATGCAGTATCTCGAAATTCCGGTGGCCACGCTTCTGGGCTTCATCATCTTCAGCGACCTACCCAACGGGCTGGCGGCGCTGGGGATCTGCGTCACCGTGGCGGCGGGGCTTTATATCATCCTGCGCGAGCGGGCCATCGCCCGGACGCCGCGGCCAGCGCCGATTGCACCTGCGCCAGACACGCCCGCGGCAGAATGACGAGCATCACCGGTTCGAGCGAGGTCAGCCGCACCGGACCCAGGGCCGCGTTCGACGTGCCCACGCGGGCATCGGGGGCCATCGCGATCCCCTCGACCGGCCAGCGCAGGCCTTCGGACTGTCCCTGCCAGGGGCCCATGGGAAAGAGCGACACCACCGTGCCGGGGTCCAGGTCCAGTGCGATCTCGGGCGGGCAGAGAAACACCAGATCCTCGCGCCCCAGGATCACGCAGCGCCGGTCGGGCCGGGCCACCAGCGTGTTGAGTGCGGCCAGCGCGTGGTCCATCCGGGCACCGGTAAAGCCCACGCCGATCACGAGGGGGGCCTTGATGTTGCGCAGGCATTTGTCGAAATCGGTGCTGTCCTGTTCAGCGATCCTGTGCAGGCGGTCGGCGGGCCAGAGGTCGTGCAGCCCGGGTGGAAAACTGTCGAAATCGCCGATCACCGCATCGGGCACCCGGCCGGTCTCATGCACCAGCGCTGCACCGCCATCGGCCGCGACCAGCCCGGGCGCAAGGGCCAGCGCCGCCTCCAGATCCGCCGGCGACGCGTCGCCGCCGCCCACGAGCGTCACCGCCCGGGGTGTATCAACAATCGCCGATGTCATGCTAAATTCCCTCCGATTTCGAAACAGACCATAATCTGGACACGAAATAAAACGCCAAAAAGCACATCTTCGTTCAGGTTTCGACGAGTCAATGATGTTAAAAAAGTAAGTGTTATACGGCTGAAAGGGTCCGTCATGGTTGGCAACAACAAGATCAGGTGAATCGCACTTGAGCTTTGACAGTTGTGCAGAACTGGATTCTTGAGGTTTCATCATCAGATGGAGCTTCGAG
>CAJXWO010000010.1 GCA_913062865.1 uncultured Paracoccaceae bacterium
ACAACGCGCCCGCCAACTTCGCCGCGCTACGACGGATCGCACTGGGCATCATCAAGGCGAATACCGCAAAAGGCTCACACCGCGTGAAGTTCAAAAAGGCAGGATGGAGCAATGACTTCCTGCAAACACTCATCGAAGGCTCCTGAAGCGCGATTGCCCTGACAACAAGATTCTCACCGTCTCGTATGGCACGTTCTCGTGCACTCTCGAGGGGTTCGATGATTCCTTCGACACCATGAAGGCCATCGCGGAGTATTTCCGCGACCTTGCCGCCGATGACCGGTACTTCGGGGCCGAGCCGCCGACCCCGGACGAAGAGATGCTGGCCCGCATCGCCGAGCGCGAGATCGCCCGCCGGGTCGAGGCGCGCCGCGATGGTGCCAACGTTGTTCTGCGCCCGGCCCTTGAAGCACTCGACACGTCGTCCGCGGGGGCCATCGTGCCGGCCGTCTCCACGGGCAGCATCGCAAGCGCGCTTGCCGCTGGCCAGGCGGTGTCTGACCGCGGCGATGCGCCCGCTCCGGCAGAGCCTGCCCCCGCACAGCCTGAGCCCGCCGCAGCGCCCGCGCCCGATGCCCCCGAACCCACGGTCGCCGACGCAACGGAAGAGGCGGTCGCCAATCCCGTGACCCCAGCCCTGCCGGACGACGCCGTGGCCGACGCCCCCGCCGAGGTCGCACAGGACGCCGAAGGACTGGGCGCCTGGGCAAAGGCGTCCAACGCAGAAGGCTCCAATGCCTCGGACACGGTGGCCGACACCATGGAAGAGGCCGCCACGGACACGACCCCTGCGCCGTCCGGCGATATCGCGGCCGAAACGGAGCAAACCTCGGCCGAGGCAGCATCCGACAACGACGACAGCGGTCCCGAGGTCACGCTCAGCGCGCCGGTCTCCGACCTCTCCCTGCCCGACGAGGAAAGCGTCGCTGCAAAGCTGCAGCGCATCCGCGCCGTGGTCTCCAAGTCGGGCGCCGACGCGCCCTCGGCCCCGGCCCCCGAATATGTCGAAGACGAGCATGCCGAGGACCTGGGCCGGCCCGAACAGGACCCGGCCGAAGCACCGTCCGAGCCCGTCCTCGACACCGCAGAGACCGGCGAGGATACGATTTCAAGCATCCTCAATCGGCTCGGCACCGCGGACGCGGCCGACACACCCGACACCGTCGGCGACAGCGACGGCGACACCACGGCGGCCACGCAGGCCGAGGCTGAGGCGCAGGCGGCCCCGGTCGATGCGGCCACCGCCGAAATGGCAGCGGATGATGAGGGGCAGGTCAAAGCAGCACCCGCCGACGAGACACCGGTTGATGAAGCACCGGTTGATCAGGCGCCGAGCCCGGACGCCCCCACCCCCGACGACGCTGCCGAGGCCGACGCCGTTGACGTCGATGCGCAGGACATGCCCGCCCCTGTCCGTCCCCGGGTGATGAAGGTCAAGCGCGCCGATTTCGAAGCCGCGCTGGCCAAGGGCGATCTCGAAGAAGTCAACGAAAGCGACGACGACGAGGACAGCGCCAACGCCGCCTACGAGGGTTATTTCGACCGGCAGGACGATCTCGATACGCAGGACGGCACGACCGACCTGCCCGAAAAGACCAGCCTTAGCCCCGAGGAAGAGGACGAGCTGGCCCGCGAACTGGCCGCGGTCGAGGCCGAGCTGAGCTCCGAGGACACGGACCGGGCACAGCCCGAAACCGCGACACAGGATGCGGATGCCACCGCGTCCCCGCTCCGCCAGGCGTTCAATGACACCGAAAGCGCCACCGACGATATCTTGGGCCGCGCGCCCGATATCGGCCGGATGCCCGACGACAAGGCGCATGTGGACCGGCTACTGGCTGAGACCGACGCGCAGCTCGACGAGCCCGAGGGCAACCGCCGCCGCAGCGCCATCGCCCATCTGCGCGCCGCCGTCGCCGCGACGCGGCTCGACCGCCGCCTCGGCCGTGACAGCCAGAGCGAGGAACACTCCGCCGCCTACCGCGAGGATCTCGCCGACGCGGTGCGCCCGCGCCGCCCCCGGGCCGGCGAAACCCGCACCCCGCGTCCGGGCGAAGGCCGGCCCGCGCCCCTGCAGCTGGTGGCCGAACAGCGCATCGATACGCCCAAGCCCGCCGAACCCGTGCGGCCGCGCCGAGTCAGCACCGTGGACGAGGTCGAGGAAGAAACGCAAAGCGCACCCGCACAAGCGGCAGCGGATACCGACAGTTTCGCGGAATACGCCGAATCGGTGGGGGCCACCGAGCTGCCCGACCTGCTCTAAGCCGCGGCGGCCTACCTGTCCTTCGTCGAAGGCCGCGACCAGTTCTCGCGTCCGCAACTGATCGGCAAGGTCAAGAAGGTCAACAACGGCCGCTTCTCGGTGTCCGACCGGATCAATTTCCGCCCTGACGGACGCGCCGCCGGCTAGGCGTCCGCACATCCATACATGCAAAGGGCGGGACTTTTCCTGCCCTTAGTCTTTGCGCGCCTGGGGGTCCGCGTCCGGGTCCGGCTGACCCACGCCCTTGAAGATGAACTTGAACGGGAACGCCCAGAGGATGCCCAGTGCCACGTAAACGAAGAACTCGATCCAAAGCGGCGGACGCCCCAGTGCGTTCAGGATCGTCACCGAGGTGACGACATAGACCGGAAGCCCGATCAACAGGATCACGAGCGACCAGCGGCGGCGGGCTTTGTAACTTAAGGACATCAGTCAGCGAATGGATCTGTCACCAGGATTGTATCGTCCCTTTCGGGTGATGTGGACAGTAGCGCGACCGGGCATTCGATCAACTCTTCGACGCGGCGGACATACTTGATAGCGTTGGCGGGCAGGTCGGCCCAGCTGCGCGCGCCCTCGGTCGATGTCGACCAGCCGTCGATTTCCTCGTAGATGGGCTTGCAGCGGGCCTGTTCCTCGGCCGCCGTCGGCAGATAGTCCAGCCGGTCGCCATCAAGCTCGTAGCCCACGCAGATCTTCAGCGTCTCGAACCCGTCGAGCACGTCGAGCTTGGTCAGCGAAATGCCCGTCACGCCCGAGGTCGCACAGGTCTGGCGCACCAGTGCCGCGTCAAACCAGCCGCAGCGCCGCTTGCGGCCCGTGACGGTGCCGAACTCGTGCCCCCGCTCGCCCAGCCGCTGGCCATCGGCATCGTCCAGCTCGGTCGGGAACGGGCCTTCGCCCACGCGGGTGGTATAGGCCTTCACGATGCCCAGCACATAGTCGATCGAGGTGGGGCCGACGCCCACCCCCGTCGCCGCCTGCCCCGCAATCACGTTCGACGAGGTGACAAAGGGATAGGTGCCGAAGTCGATGTCGAGAAGCGCGCCCTGGGCCCCTTCGAAAAGGATGCGCTTGCCCGCCTTGCGCTGTTCGTTCAACACCTTCCAGACCGGCGCGGCATAGGGCAGGATCTCGTTTGCGATGGCGCGCAGCTTGTCGATCAGCGCCTCGCGGTCGACGGGGTCGATCCCCAGCCCCTTGCGCAGCGGGTCATGGTGCTGCAGCGCCCGGTCCACCCGCGCCTCGAGCGTCGCGGGATCGGCCAGGTCCGCCACGCGCACCGACCGGCGGCCCACCTTGTCTTCATAGGCCGGGCCGATCCCGCGCCCGGTGGTGCCGATCTTGGTGCCCTTGGTCGCCGCCTCTTCGCGCGCGCGGTCCAGCTCGCCATGGATGGGCAGGATGAGCGGCGTGTTCTCGGCGATCATCAGCGTCTCGGGCGAGATCTCCACCCCCTGCTGGCGGATCGACGCGATCTCGTCCACCAGATGCCAAGGGTCGAGCACCACGCCATTGCCGATCACGCTCAGCTTGCCGCCGCGCACCACGCCCGAGGGCAGCGCGTTCAGCTTGTAGACCTTGCCGTCGATGACAAGCGTGTGGCCCGCGTTGTGCCCCCCCTGAAAGCGGCAGATGACATCCGCCCGCTCGCTCAGCCAGTCGACGATCTTGCCTTTTCCCTCGTCGCCCCACTGGGCGCCGACAACAACGACATTGGCCATGATGGAACCCCTCCTGCGGTCAAACCCGCGCCGGTATAGCGCCGGGACCGGGGGTGCGAAACCACAATCTCGCCCCGGGGCTGGACAGCGGGCCTCGTCGCGCGGCATATCCCGGCCAGTGGCAGGGAAAGGTGCGCAGATGGGGTTCGTTCTGAGATGGCTGGTGGCCTTTGTCCTCGTGGCCGCGACCTACAATCCGACCGAAGTGAACTATGTCCGCTGGGCGGCGACCACCTATCCCGACAGCCTGTCGCTGATCGTGCTGGCGGGGCTCGTGCTGCTCATTGGCTACATCATCTACCTGCGCGCCACGATCCGGTCGATCGGCGGCTTCGGCATGGCGCTGATCCTTGCGCTGGTCGGCGCGCTTTTGTGGGTGGCTTACGATTTCGGGCTGCTCGATTTGCAGAACCGCAACCTGAACCTCTGGCTCGGCATCTTCGCGATGTCGCTGGTGATGGGCATCGGGCTCAGCTGGTCGATCGTGCGGCGCAAGCTGTCGGGCCAGGCGGATGTGGACGACGTGGAGGAGTAAACCCTCGCTTAGCTTTCCAGATGCACCGGCTGTCCGTGTGGTGTGCTGAGATAGGCCTCTTCCCAAGCCGCGCGCAGGGTCTCGACCGTTGTGGGATCGGCCACATCCCGGTCGGCCAGCAGCCCCTCGAGCGTCTCGAGCCAAGCGGCAAAGTAATCCGACCCGCCGTTCAGCTCTTTCGAGAGGCCATGCCGCGCCAGCGTCGCGCCGAAGCGCGCGGCCCAATCGGGCCAGGCGAACAGCCCCGTTTCATTCAGATGCACCGTGAGCGCAAAGACCTGCGCATGCCATGGCTCTTCGAATACGGGATCGGGGCGCGCGTCGCTCATGCGGGCCTCAGATAGCTTTGCCACAGATCGAGCGTTACCTCGTCGCCCGCCCGTTCCGGCGCGCCCCAAAGGTCCGCGGCGTCGAAGACGACAGAATAGAGCGGCTCCGGTTGCTCCCCCAGCCCATGGGCGTTCGCATCGGGCAGGACGTGGTTGCCGTGACAGCGCAGGATCGTGCCCACCTGCCCCGCCGCATAGGACGGCAGACGGGTATGGCCGCCGGGCACAAAGGCATTGCGGGCGGGCAACCGGGTCACCAACCGGTCGCCGGGCGCAAAGGCAGGCGCCGGCCCCGCATCGCGATCGGCAGGACCGCCCTTGGCCAGCGCGGCGGCGACCTGCCCAGCCGCAAGTTTGCGGTCCGCCAAAGGGGACGGCGCTGGGTCTTCACCCGCCAGTTCCGCCCGGGTCACGACGCCCCGGGCGACCAGAAGGTCGGCAAGACCCGCCATCCATTTCTCGTAGTAGGAAAAACGGCTGTAGTCCTTGGGCGCCAGGCATTCGCGCGCGTGCCGCGACATGTCGAGGTTCCACTGGCCCAGCGCCCCGGCCGCCAGGGTGACGGCCAGCGCGCGGGCATGCCACGCCTCGTGAAACACCTCATCCTCGGGCTCTGGCACCACCGGCCCGTCCCCGAACCGGCCGCCCATATCGTGCACCCGGGTCATGGCTGGCGCGCCAATCCGGTGCCGATCATCGAATCGCGGGTGACCAACTGGGCAAGGTCATCGACCGACCAGCCCTCGGTCCCGTCAGGCCGCATGGGGATCACGAGGTAGCGGACCTCGGCCGTTGAATCCCAAACCCGGATGCGCGTGTCTGCGGGCAAGGTCACGCCGAACTCGGCCAGCACCTCGCGGGGCGCGCGCACGGCACGGGCGCGGTAGGCGTCGGATTTGTACCAGCCGGGCGGGATGCCCAGCAAAGGCCACGGGTAGCAGGAACACAGCGTGCAGACGACCATGTTGTGCTGATCTTCGGTGTTCTCGACCGCCACAACATGTTCGCCCTGCCGCCCGAAATAGCCCAGATCGGCCACGACTTTGGTGGCATCCTCCAGAAGTGCCCCGCGAAACTCGGGATCGCTCCAAGCCCGCGCCACAACCTGGGCGCCGTTCTTGGGCCCGATCTTGTTCTCGTAGGTGTCGATGATCTCGTCCAGCGCGGCGGGGTCGATCAGACCCTTCCGTGTCAGCAGCGTCTCGAGCGCCTTGACACGCAGCGCGGGCTCGGGCGGCAAGAGCGCATGGGGGTCGTCGTGGTCGTGGTGATCATGCGGCATACACTGAAGACTGGCGCGCAAGGCCGCTCCTGTCCAGACCCGCCCTTGCCCCGCCCGCCCGAAGTGTCTAGATACCGCCCAAATCCGGAACGCGAACCGAAGGCCCCCATGGAAAACGTCATCCTCATCGTTCACCTTCTTCTTGCGCTGGCGCTGATCGGCGTCGTGCTCATGCAGCGCAGCGAGGGCGGCGGCCTTGGCATGGGCGGCGGCGGTGGCGGCGGCGGCGTCATGTCGGGCCGCGCCGCGGCGACGGCACTGGGCAAGGTGACATGGGTTCTGGCCATCGCCTTCATCGGTACCTCGCTCACGCTGACGATCATCGCGGCGCAGAACGCGTCGGGATCCTCGGTCCTAGACCGGCTGGGCGGCGAGGCTCCCGCCGCGGCCGAGGAAGAGCTGCCGCTGACCCCGCCTTCGGGCGAGGATCTGCTGCCGCCAACGGCCGACGACGCGCCGCTGGTCCCGCGCGCCGATTGATCCACAACACGTTGCGGGCCTGCGAAAAGGCCCAACATCATCTTGCGGTTGGCTTGCGCCGCGGGGCCGAATCCTGTTAGGCTTAAATCCCGTGGTGTTGCGGTCTTCGGGGCCGTGACGAAGCAAGAATCGCTGCATAAATCGCTGCTTAGATCACGGGGGTTAGCCGCCAAATGGCGCGTTTCATCTTTATCACCGGCGGAGTTGTGTCGTCCCTGGGCAAGGGGCTGGCCTCGGCCGCGCTTGGCGCACTGTTGCAGGCGCGTGGGTTTTCCGTCCGCCTGCGCAAGCTGGACCCCTATCTGAACGTCGATCCCGGCACGATGTCCCCGTTTGAACACGGCGAGGTCTTCGTCACTGACGATGGGGCCGAGACCGATCTGGACCTGGGGCATTACGAACGCTTCACGGGTGTGGCCGCGCGCAAGACCGACAGCGTCAGTTCGGGCCGGATCTATTCCAACGTGCTCGAAAAGGAACGCCGCGGCGACTACCTGGGCAAGACGATCCAGGTGATCCCCCACGTTACCAATGAAATCAAGGATTTCATCGCCATCGGCGAGGACGAGGTCGATTTCATGCTGTGCGAGATCGGCGGCACCGTGGGCGATATCGAGGGCCTGCCCTTTTTCGAGGCGATCCGCCAATTCAGCCAGGACAAGCCGCGCGGGCAGTGCATCTTCATGCATCTGACGCTGCTGCCCTTCATCCGCGCGAGCGGCGAATTGAAGACGAAGCCCACCCAGCACTCGGTCAAGGAGCTGCGCTCGATCGGCATCGCGCCAGACATTCTTGTCTGCCGGTCCGAAGGGCCGATCCCGCAAAAGGAGCGGGAAAAGCTGGCGCTTTTCTGCAATGTGCGCCCCGACAGCGTGATCGCCGCGCAGGACCTCAAGTCGATCTACGAGGCGCCGCTGGCCTATCACCGCGAGGGGCTGGACCAGGCGGTGCTCGATGCGTTCCAGATCAGCCCCGCGCCCCGCCCCGACCTGACCCGGTGGGAGGACGTGGCCGACCGCATCTACAACCCCGAGGGCGAGGTGAAGGTGGCCATCGTCGGCAAATACACACAGCTCGAAGATGCCTATAAGTCGATTGCCGAGGCGCTGACCCATGGCGGCATGGCCAACCGGGTGAAGGTCTCGGTCGAATGGGTCGATGCCGAGATTTTCGAACGCGAAGATCCCGGCCCCTACCTCGAGAATTTCCAGGCGATCCTGGTGCCCGGCGGCTTCGGCGAACGGGGCACCGAGGGCAAGATTAAGGCCGCGCAATACGCCCGCGAACACAAGATCCCCTATCTGGGCATTTGTCTGGGCATGCAGATGGCCGTGATCGAGGCCGCGCGCAACGTGGCCGGGGTGAAATCGGCCGGGTCCGAGGAATTCGACCACGAGGCAGGCAAGAAGCGGTTCGAGCCCGTGGTCTATCACCTCAAGGAATGGGTGCAGGGCAACGCCAAGGTCAGCCGCAGCGCGCAGGACGACAAGGGCGGCACGATGCGGCTGGGCGCCTATGACGCGGTGCTGACCGAGGGCAGCCACGTGGCCCGCATTTATGGCACCACCGCCATCGACGAACGGCACCGCCACCGCTACGAGGTGGACATCAAGTACCGCGAGGCGCTGGAGGCGGCGGGCCTGTGCTTTTCGGGCATGAGCCCCGACGGCCGTCTGCCCGAGATCGTGGAATGGCAGGACCACCCCTGGTTCATCGGCGTCCAGTTCCACCCCGAGCTGAAGTCGAAACCGTTTGACCCGCACCCGTTGTTCAAGGATTTTGTCAGGGCGGCGAAGGAGACCAGCAGGTTGGTGTGAGGGTGCCGTTCGGCGCAGGTGCCTCTGCATGGATGGTGGGTTTGTAACCCACCGCCCACACGCCCCCTTGCCAACCGCGCCCATCGCCGCATCATCGACCCCATGCGCGCGCTCTCCCTCATCCTCGCCCTCGTGGCCACCCAGGCTCATGCGGACGGGATCACCGCGATCCCCTATGAGGATCTCACCTATACAGCGCCCAATCTCGTCACCTTCGACCGGCTGCCGCCCAAGCCGTTTCCGGGCTACAGCTTCGACCATGGCATCGCCTTTCCCGGCGGGCATCTGGGCGAACGGCTGGCGGGGCAGACGCTGACACAGGTCCAACCCGATGATGGCGGCCCCCATGATGCGCTGGCAGGCCCACCAACCACCCCGCTCGCCCTCGTCCCCGCGGCGCCGGGCCAGGGCGTATCGCTGTCGTTGCATATCGCCCATGGCTCCATGGCACTTTACCCGCTGGGCCCGCTGGGCCAGCCCCATCCGCAGGCGCGGGGCGAAGGGGCCATCGCCGTACTGTTGACCGAAGATGCCTGCGCCGTGGGGCTCAAGGTCCACACGCAATTCACCAATGACCTGGGCCTCAATACAGGCCATGTGGGCGATGTGACCGTCACGCTCTACGCCCGCGACGGCACGCGCCTCACCGCGGTTCAGCTCGCCCCGCCCGAAGGCATCAGCGCCCATGGTCTTTTCGATGCGCAGGCCCGGATCGCCGCCATGACGGTCGAAAACCGCGACCCGGGCGGGATCACGATCGACGATCTGCGCTTCGGCTGCCCCAAGGCCATCGGCTGACGCACCTTCCCCGTTGCCAAGCCCCGCGCCCCGGCGCAGTCTGGCGCCGAACGGAAAGGAAGGACCACCACCATGCCCAAGGGATACTGGATCGCCCATGTCGATGTGGACGACCCCGCCGTCTACGAAGAGTACAAGCGCGCCAATGCGGCACCCTTTGCCGAATACGGCGCGCGGTTCCTTGTGCGCGGCGGCGACCAGGAGGTGCGCGAGGGGCAGGCCCGCGGCCGCACGGTGGTGATCGAGTTTCCCAGCTATGCCGATGCCATCGCCTGTTTCGAAAGCCCCGGCTACCAGGCGGCCAAGGCGATCCGCGAACCGATCTCGTCGGCCGACATGGTCATCGTCGAAGGCTACGATCCGTGATCCTCGACCGTATCCTGGCCCTCTTCCATCCCGACAGCACGCCCGCGCCTCTGCCGGAACCGGATGCGCATCTGGCGCTGGCGGCCCTTCTGGTCCGGGTGGCGAAATCCGATGGCGTCTACCGTACCGAAGAGATCGCGCGCATCGACCGCATCCTCGCCCAGCGCGAGGGGATCAATCCGGTGGAGGCCGCGAAACTGCGCGCCACGGCCGAAAAGATCGAAGCCGCCGCGCCCGACACGCCCGCCTTTGCCCGGCTGATCCGCGATGCGACGGGCTACGAGGACCGCCTGCGCGTGGCCCGCGCGCTCTGGCAGGTGAGCCTGGCCGACGGTATCACCCGCGCAGAAGAGGAACGCGTGGTCAACATCGTCGACGACGTGCTGGGCCTGTCCGAGCACGATGCGCAAGAGGCCCGCATGCTCGCCTCCCATGACATGACATCCGCCCCTGAAGGCGGGGCATAGCCAAGCGCGCCCCGCCCGCCTATATCTCGACCCATGTTCGCAGAATTCCTCAAACGGCTGACCCAGCCCGACCCGCCCATGCTGCCCGATGCGGATGCACGCCTCGCGCTGACCGCGCTTCTGGTGCGCATCGCCCGCTCGGACGAAGACTATGCCCGCGCCGAGATGGAGCTGATCGACAGCCTCCTGGCCAAACGCTACGGCCTGTCGCCCTTCGAGGCCACGGCGCTGCGCCGCGATGGCGAGGCGCTCGAGGCCGAGGCCCCGGACACCGTACGCTTCACCAACGCGATCAAGGAGGCGGTCCCCTATGAGGACCGCCTTGGCGTGATCGAGGCGCTGTGGTCGGTGGTCCTGGCCGATGGCAAGCGCGAAGAGGAAGAGGACGCGCTTCTGCGCCTCGTCTCGAAGCTTCTGGGCGTCAACGACCGCGATTCGGCGCTCGCCCGCCAACGCGTGGCCAAGGGCTGAGGCGCGGGCGTGATCGCCGCCCTGCCCATGTATGACCGCCCCGAGACGGAAGCTGCCGTTGACCGGTTGTGGGCGGGCATCCGGGCGCATCTGGGACAAGGGCCAGAGGCGCTCAGCCGCGATGGCGATCTGTGGGCGATCTGGCAGGCGCCCGATCTGCTGCTGGCCCAGACCTGCGGCCTGCCCTACCGCGCCAGGCTTCATGACCGTGTCACGCTGGTGGCCGCGCCGGACCACCGCCAGCCGGACACGCCCCCGGGGCAGTATCACAGCGTGATCGTGACCCGCGCCGACGACCCAGCGCGCGGCTTCGCCGACCTCGACGGCCGCACCCTCGCTCACAATGACCCGCTGTCCCAATCGGGCTGGGCCGCGCCCAGCGCCCATGCGGCGGCTCATGGCATCGCTTTCGGGTCGTTTGTCGAGACCGGCGCACATCGCGCCTCGGCCCGGGCTGTGGCCGAGGGGCGGGCCGATTGCGCCGCGCTCGACGCGGTCAGCTGGGCGCTGATGGAACGCCACGACCCCTTTGCCGCAGGCCTGCGCGTGATCGACCGCACGGTGCCCACACCGGCCCTGCCCTTCATCACGGCCCAGGGCAACGATCCGGCCCCGATCACCCGCGCGCTTGGCGCGGCGATTGCCGCCCTTGACCCGGCAGACCGCGACACTCTTTGCCTGCATGGTATCGTCCCCGCGGACAAGGCGGCCTATCTCGCCCAGCCGATCCCCGCGCCGCCCCGCGCTGCCTAACCCGGCGGCACCTGCCCGAATTCGCGGCAGCAAAGGCGTTTTGCCCGTTGCGCCCGCCCCCTGATCCGGTGCTATTCTGCCGCGACCCTGAGCAGACTCGGACCTTTCGTGACAGACCCGACCCCCGTCATCGACATTCGCGACCTCCACAAGAGCTTCGGCGCGCTCGAGGTCTTGAAAGGCGTGAACGTCTCTGCCCATCGCGGCGACGTGGTGTCGCTGATCGGCTCATCGGGGTCTGGCAAATCCACACTTCTGCGCTGCGCCAACCTGCTCGAAGACAGCCAGCAGGGCGAGATCCTGTTCAAGGGCGAGCCCGTCACCTGGCGCGGCCAGGGGCTGGGCCGCCATCCGTCGGACCCCAAGCAGGTGCTGCGCATCCGCACCAACCTGTCGATGGTGTTCCAGCAGTTCAACCTGTGGTCCCACATGACCATCCTGCAAAACGTGATGGAGGCACCGGTCACCGTGCTGGGCCGCGACCGGGACGAGGTCGAGACTGCGGCGCGCGCCTATCTCGACAAGGTGGGCATCGGCGACAAGGCCGACGCCTGGCCCGCCCAGCTTTCGGGCGGCCAGCAGCAGCGCGCCGCGATCGCCCGTGCGCTGTGCATGGAGCCCGAGGCGCTGTTGTTCGACGAACCGACCTCGGCGCTCGACCCCGAGCTGGAACAAGAGGTCGTGCGCGTGATCAAGGACCTGGCCGCCGAGGGCCGGACCATGATCATCGTCACCCATGACATGAAGATGGCCCGTGACGTGTCCGATCACGTCGTGTTCCTGCACCAGGGCCTGATCGAAGAAGAAGGCGCCCCGGACGAGCTGTTCGGCGCGCCCAAATCAGAGCGGCTGCAGGGCTTTCTGTCCTCGACCATGGCCGCCTAGAACACTGACGAACCACCAAAGGGAGCTAACACCATGAAAAACCTTCTGACTGCCTCTGCCGCGCTTGCGCTCAGCGCGGGCCTTGCCTTTGCCGCAGGCCACGGCCAGACCGTGCGCCTCGGGACCGAGGGCGCCTATCCTCCGTACAACTTCATCAACGATGCTGGCGAGGTCGACGGGTTCGAGCGCGAGCTGGGCGACGAGCTGTGCGCACGGGCCGAACTGACCTGCGAATGGGTCACCAACGACTGGGATTCGATCATTCCCAACCTCGTCTCGGGCAACTACGACGCCATCATCGCGGGCATGTCGATCACCGACGAGCGTGACGAAGTCATTGATTTCACGCAGAATTACACCCAGCCCGACCCGTCGGCCTACCTGGCGCTCGCCGGAACCTCGCCCGATCTCGAAGGCGGTGTGATCGCGGCGCAGGCCTCGACCATCCAGGCGGCCCATGTGACCGGCACCGGCGCCACGCTTCTGGAATTCGCCACGCCGGACGAGACCATCGCCGCCGTGCGCAATGGCGAGGCCGACGCGGTTCTGGCCGACAAGGCGTTCCTTCAGCCCTTGGCCGAGGAAAACGCCGACCTGGAATTCACCGGTGAGGACGTTCTGATCGGCGGCGGCATCGGCATGGGCATCCGCGAAAGCGATACCGAGCTGAAAGAGAAATTCTCGGCCGCGATCCAATCGATGAAGGATGACGGCTCGCTCAACGCGCTGATCGAAAAGTGGCTGCCCGGCTCGGCCACGTTCTGATCCAAGATACGGCAGGGTGCGCCTGCGCGCGCGCCCTGCCTGACACGCCATGTTTTCCTTCTGCACCGACCCTTCGATCCTGCCGGACTGGCAGTGGATGGCCTGCTACCTGACCACGGGCAAGCACATGGCCTTCTACGTCTCGTTCGGGACGGTGCTGTTGCTCTTGGCGATCACGGCGCCGGTTTCGCTGGGCTTTGGCTTTCTGGGCGCGATGGCCGCCCGCGCGCGGCTTTGGCCGGTGCGGATACTGGGGCGGGCCTATATCGCCGTGGTCCGCGGCGTGCCGGATATCGCCTTTTTCCTCTTTTTCGTCATCGCGCTGGACCAGGCGTTCGAATGGCTGCGGCACAAGGTGCTGTGCCCCGACTGGGATCAGCCGATCCGCCAGGGCAATGATTTCGTCGTCTGTGCCGAGGCCAAGCTGCCGCTGGGCACCGCGCCGCAATGGATCCACGAAACCTATGGCTTTGGGCTGGCGGTGCTGACCTTTGCGATCGTCTTTGGCGCCTTTGCCGCGAATGTCATCTTCGGGGCCATGCGCACCGTGCCGCGGGCACAGATGGAAACGGCCGAGGCCTACGGCATGACGCGTCGGCAAAGCTTCTGGCGCATCCTCGTGCCGCAGATGTGGGTCTATGCGCTGCCGGGCCTGTCGAACCTGTGGATGATCCTGATCAAGGCCACGCCTCTGCTGTTCCTCCTGGGGGTCGAGGATATCGTCTATTGGGCGCGCGAGCTGGGCGGGGCCAAGACCCCGCGCTTTACGGACTATCCCCATCCCGACTGGCGGATGTGGTATTTTCTGGCCCTTCTCGTCTTCTACCTGGCATTCACCAAGCTCTCCGAGATCGTGCTGGAACGCCTGATGCAGCGCCTCACCCACGGCCAGGCCACGATGGGCGGTGAAGCACAGCGAAAGGCGGCGGCATGACGCTGGCCAGCCCGCGCACCCCCGTCCCGGGCCTGATCCGGGACCTCCACAGCGGCACCCCTCGCACCGCAGTCCCGGGCTTGACCCGGGACCTCCACGGCGCGCCCCAAGCGCGCCCGGATCACATCCGCGCCGCGGCCAGACCAACCCGGCCGGAGGCGCACCGATGAGCTGCGCCCAGACCATCGCCGACTACGCCCTGCGCTCCGTCGGGATCGGGGAGCGGCTGCTGCCGAGGTCCGATTTCACGCTGTGCCAGCAATTCACCCTGATCGGGTCGGGGATGATCTGGAACGTCTATTTCGGCCTGTTCGCGCTGTTCTTCGGCTTTTTCCTCGCCACCGCCGTGGCCATGGGCAAAAGCGCCCGGAACCCGCTGATCCGCAAACCAGCCGAATGGTTTATTTTCATCTTCCGGGGCTCGCCGCTCTTCATCCAGTTCTTCTTTGCCTATTTCGCCTTCCTGTCGCTGAAATCGGTCTCGCCCTTTTTCGACGCCTTCACCTCGGCCTGGTTGGGCGCGCTGATCGTGCTCTTTCTGAACACGGCCGCCTATTCGGGCGAGATCTTCTATGGCGCGCTGCGCTCGATCCCGCGCGGCGATGTGGAGGCGGCGGATGCCTACGGCTTTTCCGGCTGGACGCGGTTCCGGCGGATCATCTGGCCCACCATGCTGCGGCTGGCCTGGCCCGCCTACACGAACGAGGCTATTTTCCTGTTTCACGCCACGACGCTGGTCTTCTTCTCGGGCTTTCCGGCCTTCCAGCAACGGGGCGACGCGCTGTATTACGCGAATTACTTTGCCGACAAGACCTTCAACCCCTTCGTGCCCTACCCGATCCTTGCAGGCTATTTCATCCTGCTGACGCTGGCGCTGATCGGGGTGTTCGGCCTGGTGAACCGCCATCTCAACCGCCACCTCCCGCAAGAGGCACGCCGCCCGCTTCGTGTCCGCCCGAACGTGATCCGCTAAGCGTAGGCAGCCGCGCGCAGAGGCCCCATGGACAAATCCCGCGCGCCGGGATTAATTTGATCAAAAGTCCGAAGAGGCTGACATGGATCTCTCGCAATACCGCTCGCTGCGTGCCGCCGCCTGCGATCTGAACGGCCAGATGCGCGGCAAGCGCATGGCGATGGCCGAACAGCACGGCATCGCCAAGGGCGTGCGCATGCCGCTGTCGGTTCTGAACGTCGACATCTGGGGCGCCGATATCGCGGGCAGCCCGCTCGTGTTCGAGACCGGCGATGCCGATGGCGTGCTCGTGCCCACGGAGCGGGGTGTCTTGCCCATGCCCTGGCTCGACAGCCCGGCGGGGCTGGTGCCGATGTGGATGCAGACCGAAGACGGCGCGCCCTTTGACGGCGACCCGCGTCAGGCGCTGGCGCGCGTGCTGGCCGCTTACGCCGATCGCGGCCTGCAGGTCGTTGCGGCGACCGAGATGGAATTCTTCCTGGTCGATGACAGCGGGTCCGAGATGGCGCCGCCGGTCAATCCCCTGACGGGCCGCCCGCTGCAGGGCACCGCGATCCTGTCGATCCGGCAGCTCGATGCCTTCGATGCCTTCTTTACCGAGCTTTACGAGGCCTGCGCGGCCATGGACATTCCCGCGGGCTCGGCCATTTCCGAGGCCGGGCTGGGCCAGTTCGAGGTAACACTCGCCCATACCGACGCGATGAAGGCCGCCGACGATGCCTGGCTGTTCAAGGCGGTGGCCAAGGGGCTGGCGCGACGGCACGGGATGGCCGCGACCTTCATGGCCAAGCCCTATCTGGGCGATGCGGGCAACGGGATGCATATGCATTTCTCGGTGCTGGACCGTGACGGACACAATGTCTTCGACAATGGCGGGCCCGAGGGCACCGACCTTTTGCGCCAGGCGGTGGCCGGATGCCTGCGCGCCATGCCCGCCTCGACGCTCGTTTTTGCGCCGCACGGGCCCAGCTATGACCGCTACACGCCCGGCGCCCATGCGCCCACCGGCGCGGGCTGGGCCTATGAGAACCGCACGGCGGCGATCCGGATCCCGTCGGGACCGGCACAGGCGCGGCGGATCGAACACCGCGTGGCGGGCGGTGACATCAACCCCTATCTGATGATGGCCGCCGTTTTGGGCGCGGCGCTGACGGGGATCGAGGACGGGCTGACCCCACCTGCCCCCATCACCGGCAACGCCTATGACTGCGACCTGCCGCAGATGGCGGGCGACTGGGCCAGCGCCATTGCGATGTTCGAAACCGACCCGATCATCGCCCGCATCTTCACGCCGCTGATGATCGACAATCTTCTCATGACCAAGCGACAGGAACTGGGCCGTCTGGCCGAGCTTTCGCCCGAAGCCGTCTGGAAGCTCTATCTCGAGGCCGTCTGACCCCCTTGCCGTCGCCCGGGCCAATCGCTACCGTTTTCACAGCTCACATGGGTGCTCCATGCATATCGGCATACTGCAAACCGGCCACGCCCCGGATCCGATCCAAGCGGAGAACGGCGATTACGACGACATGTTCCACCGCCTGCTGGACGGGCACGGGCTGCGCTTCACCACCTGGAACGTGGTGGATATGGACTTTCCCTCAGGGCCGCAGGCGGCGGATGGATGGCTCATCACCGGCTCGCGCCACGGCGCCTACGAGGATCACCCGTGGATCTCCCCGCTCGAGGATCTGATCCGCGCGATCCATGCGGGCGGCCAGCCCTTGCTTGGCATCTGCTTCGGCCACCAGATCATCGCCCAGGCGCTTGGCGGACAGGTCGAGAAATTCGCGGGCGGCTGGTCGGTGGGCCGGCAGGTCTACGAGATCGAGGGACAGCCCACCGCGCTGAATGCCTGGCACCAGGACCAGGTCGTGGACCTGCCCCCGGGCGCACGCGTGATCGGGTCGAGCGGGTTCTGCGCCAACGCGGCACTGGCCATCGGCGATCACGTGCTGACCTATCAGCCGCACCCCGAGTTCGACGCGGGCGTGGTCAAGGGCCTGATCGAAAGCCGGGGGCCCGGTATTGTCCCGGACGATCTGCTCAGCATCGCGACGGCGCAGTTGGACGCCCCTCTCGACCGGGACCGCATCGCCCGGCGCATGGTCGATTTTCTGAAAGGCAAGGTGCCCGCATGACCGAAGAGTGGATGGACAGCCTGCCCGAGGCGGCCCGCGCCTATCTTGAGGGGCGGCGACTCGACGAGGTGGAATGCATCATCGCCGACCTGCCCGGGATTGCCCGGGGAAAGGCGGTGCCCGCGTCGAAATTCGCGCGTCAGGGCCGGTTCCACCTGCCCGAAAGCATCTTTTTCCAGACCATCACGGGCGACTGGGGCGAGGCCGCGGGCGAGGACGGGTTCATCGAAAAGGACATGATTCTGCGCCCCGACATGACAACGGCCACGGCGGCGCCCTGGACCGGGGACTGGACGCTTCAGGTGATCCACGATGCCTTCGACCGCGAGGGTGCGCCCATCCCCTTTGCACCGCGCAACGTGCTGATGCGCGTCGTGCAGGCCTATGAAAAAGCCGGCTTGACGCCCGTGGTCGCGCCCGAGATGGAGTTCTTCCTGGTCGCGCGCAATGTCGACCCGGGCAAACCGATCGAGGCGATGATGGGCCGCTCGGGCCGCCCGGCGGCGGCGCGACAGGCCTATTCCATGTCCGCGGTCGACGAATACGGCCCCGTGATCGACGACATCTACGATTTCGCCGAGGCGCAGGGCTTCGAGATCGACGGCATCACCCAAGAGGGCGGCGCGGGCCAGGTCGAGATCAACCTGCGCCATGGCCACCCGGTGCGGCTGGCCGACGAGGTGTTCTATTTCAAGCGGCTCATCCGCGAGGCCGCGCTGCGCCACGACTGTTTCGCGACCTTCATGGCCAAGCCCATTGCCGATGAGCCGGGCAGCGCCATGCACATGCATCATTCGATCCTCGACACGAAGACGGGGCGGAACATATTCGCCGGTCCCGAGGGCGAGGAAACCGACGCGTTCCGTCATTTCATCGGCGGGCTGCAGGCGCATCTGCCTGCGGCCATCGCCGTGCTGGCGCCCTATGTGAACAGCTATCGCCGCTACGTGAAGGACCACGCCGCGCCCATCAACCTGGACTGGGGTCGCGACAACCGCACGACGGGCATCCGCATTCCGCTGTCTTCGCCCGACAGCCGCCGGGTCGAGAACCGGCTGGCGGGAATGGATTGCAACCCCTATCTGGGCATTGCCGCGTCGCTGGCCTGCGGCCTTCTGGGCCTGCGCGACAAGATCGCACCCCGGCCCGAGTTCACCGGCGACGCCTACGAAGGCGAAGGCGATATCCCCAATGTTCTGGGCCAGGCGCTCGATCTTTTCGAAGAGGCATCCCCCCTGCACGAGGTGCTGGGCCCCGAGTTCGCCCGCGTCTACGCCATCGTGAAGCGGGCCGAGTACGAAGAGTTCCTGCAGGTGATCAGCCCCTGGGAACGCGAGCATCTTCTGCTGAACGTCTAAGGCCGCCGTTTCGCCCGGACATGCCCGCGCACTAGGGTATTTGGACCAAGAAGAAGACAGGGGTCGCGCGATGAGCCTTCTCTACGCCAATGACCGGCCGGGGCAGTATCCCGACAGCTGGTATGCCGCGAGCGTCGATCTGCCCGAGGCGCGCCCGCCCCTGCGCGGGGAGGCGCGGGCGGATGTCTGCATCGTGGGCGCGGGCTATACGGGTCTTTCGGCGGCGCTGCACCTGGCAGAGCGGGGCCTGCGCGTGGCTGTCGTCGAGGCCCACCGCGCGGGTTTCGGTGCCTCGGGGCGCAATGGCGGGCAGCTTGGCACCGGGCAGCGGCAGGATCAGATTGCCCTGGAAAAGATGATGGGCCCCGAAGATGCGGCCAAGCTTTGGGATCTGGGTCTGGAGGCCGTGGCGCTGGTCCGGTCGCTGATCGCCCAGCACCGGATCGACTGCCGCCTGGTGGACGGGCTGGCCTGGCTGGGCTTTACCGATGCCGAGACGGACGAGTTGAACGGCTATGCCGCCCATTTGCGGGACCGCTACGGCTATGACAAGGTGCAGCCCCTGTCGGTGGCCGAGGCCCATGGGCTGTGCCCCTCGCCCGCTTATCGGGGGGGCATGCTCGACCTGGGCGCGGGGCATCTGCACCCTCTGGGCTTTGCCCTGGGGCTGGCGCGCGCGGCCGAGGCGGCGGGGGCTATTCTCTACGAGGGAACGCCTGCGCATCACATCGACGAGGGCGACCGGCCGGTCGTGCGCACGGACAAGGGCCGTGTGGTCTGCGACCATGTCATCCTCGCGGGCAACGGGTATCTGTCGTCGCTCAACCGCAAGGTCGCCGCGCGGGTGATGCCGATCAACAATTTCGTCATCGCGACCGAGCCCCTGGGCAGCGATGCCAAGCGCGTACTGACCCGCAACATCGCCGTGGCGGACACGAAATTCGTGGTGAACTACTTTCGCCTGTCCCATGACGGGCGGCTTCTGTTCGGAGGCGGCGAAAGCTATGGCGACCGTTTTCCGCGCGACATCGCCGCCACGGTGCGCAAGCCGATGGCCAAGATCTTTCCCCATCTGGCCGATGTGCGCATCGACTATGCCTGGGGCGGCACGCTGGCCATCACCATGAAACGCCTGCCTTTCGTGGCGCGGGTCGGCTCGCGGGTGCTGTCGGCCTCGGGCTATTCAGGCCACGGCGTGGGCACCGCCACCCATGCGGGCAAGCTGATGGCCGATGCCATCGCCGGCGAGGCTGAGGGCTTTGACACCATGTCCCGCCTGCCCGTGGGCCCCTTCCCGGGCGGGCCAGGCCTGCGCAGCCCGCTCCTGGCGCTGGCGATGAGCTGGTACGCGCTGCGCGACCGGCTGGGCGTCTGAGGCCGCACGATCACGATATCTGCGACAGATGCACCGGGTGCTGGCATTCTGCGCTGGGATCGTTTAGGAAACCCGAAAGCGATCTTTTGGAAAGCCGAACCTATGCACGCACCCGCCGTCACCCCCCCCAATGTCCACGATGCCGAGCCGATCCCCGCCGCCGTGCGCGGCGAGATCGACCGCCTTCTGCAATCGGGAGACCTGTTCCGCTATACTGCGCCCCAGGACGCGCCGGTGTCGCTGCTCGAGTCCGAGTTCGCCGAGATGATGGGCAGCAAATACGCCCTCGCGGTGTCAAGCTGTTCCGCGGCGCTGTTCCTGTCGCTCAAGGCGCTGGACTTGCCGCGCGGCGCGCGGGTGCTGATCCCGGGCTTCACATTTGCCGCCGTGCCGTCGTCCATCGTGCATGCCGATTGCGTGCCGGTGCTCTGCGAGGTGGGCGAGAACTACCGCATCGACATCACCGATTTCGAGGCCAAGCTCGACCAGGTCGATGCAGTCATCATCAGCCACATGCGCGGGCATACCTCGGACATGGATGCGATCATGGCGCTGTGCGACGCGCGCGGCCTGCCGGTGATCGAGGATGCGGCCCATTCGCTGGGCACGCTCTGGCATGGCCAGAAGATTGGCACGATCGGGCGGATCGGCTGCTTCAGCTTCCAGTCCTACAAGCTGGTGAACGCGGGCGAAGGCGGGATCCTGATCACCGACGATGCCGAATTGGTGGCGCGCGCCGTGATCATGTCGGGTGCCTATGAGCATACCTGGCAGAAGCACAAGTCGCGCCCGGGCGACAACACGAGCGATCTGCGCGACGCCTTCCAGCGCTGGCAGAACAAGCTGCCGCTCTACAACCTGCGCCTGTCGAACCTGTCCGCGGCGATCATCCGCGCGCAGCTGCCCGAGATCCCGCGCCGGGTGCGCGACGGGCGGGCGAACCACGACCACGTCGCGGCGCGTCTGAACCAGAGCCCCTGGATCGAGGTGCCCGAAGCATTGGGTCCCGAAGAGCGCGCGCCGGATTCGATCCAGTTCAACATGGTGGGCCTCGACGAGGCCGAGATCCGGGCCTTTGCCGAGGCGGCCGGGACCGCGGGTGTGAAGGTTCAGGTTTTCGGATTGAGCCAGGACAATGCCCGCGCCTACTGGAACTGGCAGTTCCTGCCCGAGATGCCTGAGCTGCCGCGCACGCGCGAGATGCTGATGCGGGCCTGTGACGTGCGCCTGCCTGCGCGCCTGACCCGGGCGAAATGCGACGCGATGGCGGATATCCTGCTGGATGCCGTGGCGCAGGTCGCAGGGCCCGTGCGCGCCTACGGGACCTGAGCGGAAGAAGGGCTTTCGAAAGCCCTTGGACACGCGATTTCGAAATCGCGTGTCGCGCAACGCCCGGGTCGGGGCGAAACAAGGCGCGTCGACGCGCCTTGACCGCCTACAGAACTCGCAGCACCCGGGACATCCAGGGAAACTCGGCCTGCGCCGGGGAGACGACCGTGTCCGACAGAATGTCCTTGAGCGTGCCCGCCACCTGACCAGGAAGCTGCCGGAGCGCGCCCTGCCGGGCCGTTAGCGCGATGGTGCGTTCCGGCGGATCGAAGGGCAGCGGAAACACGTCCAGATCCGGCAGGAACCGCCGGGCGCGCATCAGCGCCAGCGGTGTCAGGATCGTCCAGCCTGCCCCATCGGCCACCAGCGCCAGGATCGCATGATAACTGTCGAGCTCGTAGCGATGGGCCATGGTCAGCCGCTGCTTGGCCAGTTCCGCCGCAATAAGCCGCCCCATGAAATGGCGCGCGGAGTATTGCACCAGCGGCAGCGGCGAGAGCTGCGCCAAAAGATCCCTGTTCAGGTCGATCCGCCCCCTGGGCGCGGCACCGACGAATCCTTCGGTCAGAATCGGATGCACCTCCATCCCGTCGGCGGGCGGGCCCATCTCGGCCGCGACGATGGCATCGAGCGCCCGCGCCTCGAGCTGGTCGTGCAGAACGTGGCTCGCCCCGGTCTCCAACAGGAACTGGCAGCCTTCCAGCGACACGGCGAGCCGGCTGAGCAGCCGCGGGGTCACGTCGGCCTCGAAATCCTCGATCACGCCCATCCGGAACCGCGTGAGCGCGGCGAGGTCGTCGGCGGCAAGCTCCGCCCGGGCCAGCGCCGCCTCGTTGAGGATGGTCTGCGCGCGGGGGCGGAACATCTCGCCCGCGGGGGTCAGTGTCAGCGGCCGCGCGCTGCGATGCATGAGCTGGCTGCCCAGCGCGGTTTCGAGATTGGTGATCTGCTGGCTGACCGACGAGGCACTGGCCCCGAGACGCCTTGCGGCGGCCGAGACCGAGCCCTCTTCGGCGACGGCCACAAAAACCTCCACGCCCCAGAGCGTGATGCGCCCGGGGGTGTCGGCCATGGCCCGGTCAGCCGCCCATCTTGTTCAGCTTGGCCTGCAACTCGGCCAGCTGTTTCTTGATATCGTCGAGGTCTTCGCCCTCGTTCCGGCCCGGGCTGTCTTGGCTGGGCCCCGAGCTGCCTGCGGGCCAATTGCCGGAAAGACCGCCCGTCATCGCCTTCATGAACGCCTCTTGCTGTGCCTGCATCGCTTCGAACCCCGGCATCTTGGTCATGGGGTTCATGCTGGTCATGTTTTCCATCATCTTAGACTGCCCGTCACGGAGCATGTCAAAGGACATCGCAAGGAATTGCGGCACCACGCTGGTGGCCTGGGTGGTGTAGCTGCGCACCAAGTCGGTCAGCACGTTGATCGGCAGAACATTTTCGCCCCGGCTTTCGTGTTCGGCGATGATCTGCAGAAGATACTGGCGGGTCAGGTCATCGCCGGTCTTCAGGTCGATGATCTGGACCTCGCGGCCGTCCCGGATGAAGCCCGCGATATCCTCGAGCGTCACATAATCGCTTGTTTCCGTGTTGTAGAGACGGCGGCTGGCGTAACGCTTGATCAAAAGCGGCGTGTCTTTATCGGCCACGGATGGTCCTCCCGATCCCCTCGCTGCAGTGCAGCCTAGGGCAGCCTTCGGCAAAAGGAAAGGGCGGGCCGCACGGGCCCGCCCTTCAGCGCTCCTTCAGGGAGGATCAGGAGCGAAAGACGATTACTTCGCAGCCGCGGTGGCTTTCTTGGCAGCCGAGGTCATCTCGTCGGTGGCCTTCTTGGCAGCGGCGCTCATGTCTTCGGTCATGTCCTTGCCTGCGGCCATCATCAGCTCGACGGTGTCCATCTGCATCTTCTTGGCAACCTCGGCGAAGGCAGCCATGTGCTCGGCAGCCATTTCGGCCGACGACGAGGCGAAATCGGTCATCGCCTTGGCGTAGTCCGCCGGCTCTGCCTTTGCCTTGGAGATGTCGGTCATCTTGGTGATGGCGTCCTTGGTCCACTTCGAGGAGATCTCGGTCGACTTCTCGGCGGCTTCCAGAGCAACCGATGCCATCTTTTCGTTCAGCGTCGCGCTGTTCTTGAACGCTTCTTCCATCGCGGCGGTGTCCACCGGGAACGCGCCCATCATGTCTTTGAACATCGCGGTCATGTCTTGTGCTTGCTTGGCCATAATCTTGATCCTTTCAGAGCTGTACGGGCCCACCCCGTGTTTCTGCAGCTGCAAAGAATATGCATGCTGCGGTGCAGAAATTCAAGAGTGACTTTCTGCACCGCAGCATAACCGCAAGATGCAAGCGTTATCAGCCGGTTGCCTTGATCGTCACGTAGGTGCCCGGCGCATCGCACAGCACCGGATGGCTCGAATCGCCCGGCTGACGCTGGGGCACCTTCTTGCCCGAGCGCGGACGGATCCAGGCCTCCCAGCGGGGCCACCAAGAGCCCTCGTGCATGGTGGCGCCCGCCTTCCACGCGTCCCAGTCCAGCGTCAGGTCATCATTGGTGTAGTGGCCGTATTTCTTTTTGGACGGCGGATTCACGATCCCGGCGATATGGCCGGATTCCGACAGCACAAAGGTCTTTTGCTTGCTGCCCATCTTCTGCATGCCGCGATAGGTGTCGCGGGCGGCGGCGATGTGATCGGTTTCGCAGGACACCATGAACAGCGGCAGGTCCACGTCCGAGACCTTGAGCGTGGTGCCCATCAGTTCATAGCCGCCCTCGGCAAAGTCGTTCGACTGGCAGAGGCCCCGCAGATACTGCATCACCATCTTGCCCGGCAGGTTCGCCCCGTCCCCGTTCCAGTAGAGCAGGTCGAAGGCCGGGGGCGTCTCGCCCATCATGTAGCTCTTGATCGCGGGACCGTAGATCAGGTCGTTCGAGCGCAGGAACGAAAAGGTCCGTGCCATCACCGCCGAAGGCAACACGCCCTTTTCGGCCACCTCGTCCTCGATCCCGTCAACGAAATCGTTCTGCAGGAAGGGCGTGAATTCGCCCTGGTCCGAGAAATCGGTGAGCGCGGTAAAGAACGTGGCGCTTTTCACCGACTTGTCGCCGCGCTGCTTCATCAGCGACAGGGTCAGGCTGAGCGTGGTGCCCGCGATGCAGTAGCCGATGGCGTTGACCTGTTTCTGCCCGGTGATCTCCTTGACCTCGCGGATGGCGGTCAGGAAGCCGTCCTCGATGTAATCCTCCATGCCGACCTCGCGATAGGTGGCATCGGGGTTGATCCAGCTGACGACGAACAGGGTATAGCCCTGCTCGACCACCCATTTGATAAAGCTGTTCTGCGCCTTGAGATCGAGGATGTAGTATTTGTTGATCCAGGGCGGGAAGATCACGATGGGCGTGGCGTGCACCTCTTCGGTGGCGGGCTCGTACTGGATCAGTTCCATCATGCGGTTGCGATAGACCACCTTGCCCGGCGTGGTGGCGATGTTCTCGCCCAGCACAAAGGCGCTGTCATCGGCGAGCTTGACGACCAGCTCGCCATTGTTGGCTTCCAGATCGCGCACGAGGTTTTCGAGCCCATCGACCAGCGACTGCCCGTCGGTTTCGAGCGCCTTTTCCAGCGCGTCCGGGTTGGTGCCCAGGAAATTGGTAGGCGACATCATGTCGATGATCTGCTGCGAGAAGTAGCGCAGGCGCTGCTTTTCCTTGGGTTCCATGTCATCGACCGCGTCGACGGCGTTGCGGATCGCCTCGGCGTTGATGAGGTATTGCTGCTTGAGATAGTTGAAATAGGGGTGCTGCTGCCAAAGCGGATTGGCAAAGCGGCGGTCGGTCGGCGTCGGATCCTCGGGCGCCTCGAACTTGCCCTTGGCCAGCATCTGCTGTGCCTCGACGAAATGCTGCACCGATTTCGACCAGTATTCCACCTGGTGTTCGATCAGCCGGGCGGGGTTCTGCATCATTTCGGACCAGTAGGCCGTCGCCGCCTTGGCGAACAGATCCCCGGACGGGGCCTGGATGCCTGGATTGACCGATGTGCGCCGCGACATCGCCTGGACAAGGCGTTGCGACAGCTCCTCGACCTTGGCCAGGTTCGCGGTCAACTCGGCGCTTTTCGCACCTGCGGCATCGTCGTTGGTTGTCATGTTCACAATTCCCCCCTATCCTCGCCGCTACGCAGCATATCGCGGCCCTGTGCAAGGGGCAAACCGCCGCACGGTGCTGCCCCGGTTCGATGCAAGGAGTGTTCCATGCGCTACATGATGACGTATGACCTGATGGAAACCGCACGGAACACCCAGCAGTGGATGGGTGCGTCGGCCAAGGCGCTGGCCTCCTACCCGGCCTTTGCCATGGTGCCGAACCCGGCCCTGCAATGGATGGCCGCCTGGGGCGAGGTGACGGAACGCACCTTCGAGCGCATGATCGTCAAGCCCGACTGGGGCATCCATTCGGTCACCTGCGAAGACGGACGTGACCACTTGGTGCAGGTCGACACCGTGGTCGAGGGCGCGTTCGGCGACCTCATCCACTTTGCCGTACAAGGCCGTGCCGAGCGCAAGCGCAAGGTTCTCCTCGTGGCGCCCATGTCGGGGCATTACGCGACCCTCCTCCGGTCGACTGTCATCTCCCTTTTGCCCGATTGCGAGGTCTATGTCACCGATTGGCATAACGCGCGCGACATTCCGGTGTCCGAGGGCAAGTTCGATGTCGAGGACTACACGCTCTACCTGATGAACTTCATGCGCCACATGGGCCCCGACACCCATGTGATCGCCGTGTGCCAGCCCGCGCCGCTGACCCTGGCCGCAACCGCCTACCTGGCCGAGCTGGACCCGGACGCGCAGCCGCGCACGCTGACCCTGATCGGCGGACCCATCGACCCCGATGCCACCCCCACCGACGTGACCGATTTCGGCCGCCGCGTGACCATGGGCCAGCTCGAAGAGACGATGATCCAGCGCGTGGGCTTCAAGTACAAGGGCGTGGGCCGGATGGTTTATCCGGGCCTTCTGCAGCTGACCTCCTTCATGTCGATGAACGCCGACCGGCACGGCAAGGCGTTCCGCGACCAGATCATGCGCGTGGCCCGCGGCGAGGCGTCCGATCACGACGCCCATAACCGGTTCTACGACGAATACCTGGCGGTCATGGACATGCCAGCCGAGTTCTACCTGTCGACGGTCGAGCGGATCTTCAAGAAGGGCGAGATCGCCAAGAACGCCTTTGTCGTGGACGGCCACAAGGTGGATATCGGCGCGATCACCAAAGTCGCGGTCAAGACCGTGGAAGGCGCCAATGACGATATCTCGGCCCCTGGCCAGTGTATCGCGGCGCTGGATCTGTGCACCGGCCTGCCGGACGAGAAGAAGGCCAGCCATGTGGAGCCCGGCGCGGGTCATTACGGCATCTTCGCCGGCCGGTCCTGGCGCAACAACATCCGCCCCCTCGTGCTTGATTTCATCGACGCCAACAGCGACGCGCCTGCGAAGCCGGCCAAGGAAGCCAAGCCGAAGATCGCCGCGGTGAAGTAAGCACCCTGCCCCCGCTACCAGCGGGTCAGCGCGGCCTCGTCCTCGTCCTTTGCGGCCACCCAATCGGCCGTGTGGGCGGTGATTTCCTTTTTCCAGAAGGGCGCACGGGATTTCAGGTAATCCATCAGGTATTCCGCCGCCTCGAACGCGTCGGTGCGATGGGGCGCAGCGGTGGCGACCATCATGATCGTCTCGCCCGGGGCAAGCCGCCCGTGGCGGTGAATTACCAGAACATCGGCCAGCGCCCAGCGTGTGCGCGCCTCTTCGGCGATCGCGGTGATCGCCGTTTCGGTCATACCCGGATAATGCTCGATCTCCATGGCCTGCAGATCGCCCGCCGCCGTGTTGCGCACGATGCCGGTAAAGGTCACGACCGCCCCCGCCCCGTCGACGCGCCCGGCAAAGCCGTTGGCCTCGGCCCCGAGGTCGAACGCACCGGTCTGCACGCGCACATCCATCGCGCTCAGCCCCCGGTCATCGGCGGAAAGAACGCCACCTCGCGCACGCCGTCAAGCGAGGCGTCGAAATCGGTCAACTCCTGGTCCAGCGCCACGCGCAAAGCGCTCAAATCCTCGAAGGCCGCGGCATAGCGCGCCTCGCGCGCGCGCAGTTCCTCGACCAGATCGGCCACGGTCTTCGCGTCCGTCTCGACGGTTTCGCGGGGAAGGCCGATGCGTTCCCGGACCCATGCGAAATAGAGAACTTCCATGCGCCTCACTCCTTCAGATGCGGCCAGGCCTTGCGGAAATAGTCGATCCCGGTGATCGCGGTCAGAAAGGCCGCCAGCCACAACAAAACGAGGCCGATCTGCCCCGACCAGATCATCGCGGTGTATTTCCAGCGCAGCCCGGCCTCGTCGGCCACCTCTCCGGCCAGGATCGCCTCGAACATGGCGTCATCCATGCCCCAGACTCCCATAGCAACATAGTGTTCGAACACGCCCTGCGCAAAAAGCACCGCGATGGCGATCATCTGGGTGGTGGTCTTCCACTTGGCCAGTTTGGTCACCTTGAGCGTGCCCGCCGTGTCGCCGAGAAACTCGCGCAGACCTGAAACAAAGACCTCGCGGAAGACGATCACCGTGGCGGGCAGCACCAGCCAGGCCGAGTATGAGGAATAGCCCATGAAGACCATCAGCGCGATGACCACCATCGCCTTGTCCGCGATCGGGTCGAGCATTGCGCCCAGTTTCGTGGTCTGCCCCCAGGCCCGCGCGAGATAGCCGTCAAACCAGTCGGTCGCGGCGGCGGTGACGAAGAGCACCAGCGCGAACCAGTCCGCATAGGGCCGGGTGAAATACAGAAACGCGATGGCGACACCGGGGGCCGCCATGAGACGCAGGAACGTCAGGATATTCGGGATCGTCCACACCATCGCTCCCTCCTAGCGCGACAGTCGCGCGATGGGAAGCGGGCGCTCACGCCGTCTGCAATCGCTGTGCCTCGTCCCGGGCCAGCTGCACCAGCTCTTTCATGAAGGGCTTGTCCGCATCCGCTGTCCGGACCGCCGCATAAAGGCTGCGGGTGATGCCCGCCTGGGTCAGGGGACGGGTGATGTAGTCCGAGCTGTATTTCACCTCGCGCACGACCCAGTCGGGCAGGACCGAGATGCCCCGGTTCGATGCGACGAGAAGCAGGATCACAGCCGTCAGCTCCACCTGCCGGATCGCCGCCGGTTCCACTTTGGCGGGGGTCAGAAGCTGGCTGAAGATGTCGAGCCGGGACCGTTCCACCGGATAGGTGATCAGCGTCTGACCGCGGAAATCCTCGGCCTCGATCCACTCTTTCTGTGCCAGCGGATGCGACGCGGCCGCAACGAAGACCGGTGCATAGTCGAAAAGCGGCAGGAAGGTGATGCCCGGCAGGTCCTCTGGGTCGGAGGACACGACCAGATCCACCTCTTCCTTGTCGAGCGCGGGCAGCGCGTCGAAGGCAAGGCCCGGGCGGATGTCCACATCCACGTCAGGCCAGCTTTTGCGGAAGGCTTCGAGCACAGGAAAAAGCCATTCGAAACAGGCATGGCATTCGATCGCGATATGCAGCCGGCCGGACTTGCCGTCGCGCAGGCCGGTGAATTCGGCCTGCAGCATGTCGATCTCGGGCAGGATGCGTTCCGCCGCGCGCAAGAGCCGCTGCCCCGCCGCCGAAAGCTTCATGGGCTTCGAGCGGCGCACGAAAAGCTCTACCCCCGCCTGATCCTCGAGCCCCTTGATCTGGTGGCTGAGCGCGGATTGGGTAATGTGCAGCTGGTCCGCAGCGCGTGCCAGGCTGCCCGCCTCGTGGATGGCCTTGATCGTGCGCAGATGGCGGAATTCGATGTGCACCCTGCGGCCTACCTCATGTTGATATTGAGAGTTATGAGTTTGTCTCACAATGCTGCGTCTGCGACAAGGGGTGCGAACCCAACAGGAGTCGCCCGATGCCCGTGCCCGCCGTATCCTTTGAATTCTTTCCGCCAAAGACGCTCGAGGCGTCGTTCCGGCTGTGGGACACGGTGCAGGTGCTCTCGCCCCTCGATCCACGTTTCGTGTCGGTGACCTACGGCGCGGGCGGCACGACCCGAGACCTGACGCGCGACGCAGTGGCGACCCTGCACAAATCGAGCGGCCTGCGCGTGGCAGCCCATCTGACCTGCGTGGACGCCACCCGCGACGAGACGCTGCAGATCGCCCGCGATTTCGCCGCAGCCGGGGTCCGGGACATCGTGGCGCTGCGCGGCGACCCGCCCAAGGGCGCCGAAGGCTTCAAGCCGCACGCCGAGGGCTTTGCCAACAGTATCGAGCTGATCGGCGCGCTGAAGGACACGGGCGATTTTACTATCCGCGTGGGCGCCTACACCGAAAAGCATCCAGAGGCGGCCAGCCAGCAGGCCGACATCGACTGGCTCAAGCGCAAGATCGACGCGGGCGCATCCGAGGCGATCACGCAGTTCTTCTTCGAGGCCGAGACCTTTTTCCGCTTCCGCGATGCCTGCGAAAAGGCCGGGATCGACGCGCCGATCGTGCCGGGCATCCTGCCGATCGAGAACTGGGCGGGGGTGGCGAAGTTTGCCCGCGCCTGCGGCACCGCCATCCCCGACTGGCTGTCGCAGGCCTTCGAGACGGCCCAGCGCGACGACCGCACCGATCTCTTGGCGACCGCCGTCTGTACCGAGCTCTGCAGCGACCTGATCGAGGGCGGCGTCGATTCGCTGCATTTCTATACGCTCAACCGGCCCGAACTGACCCGCGACGTGTGCCACGCCCTGGGTGTCACGCCGAAAGCGCGCCTGCGGGACGTCGCGTAAGCCTTGCGCAGCCCCCTGCCCTGCCCGAGCCTTGGGGCCGGACAGGAGGTGTTGCGATGACCCGGACATTTGCCGTTTCAAGCTTCGACGACCTGACCAGCCGGTCGGGGCTCGACTTCATGCGCGCCGTTCTTGACGGCACGCTGGGCCATCCGCCCATCGGCGAGGGGATGAACTATCACCTTATGTCGGTCGACGACGGGCGCGTGGGCTTTCGCGGCACGCCCCTGGCGGCGCATTGCAACCCGATGGGCACGGTCCATGGCGGCTGGTACGGCACGCTTTTGGACAGCTGCATGGCCTGCGCGGTGATGACCGAGGTACCCAGGGGCGTAGTCTACACAACGCTGGAATACAAGATCAACATCACCCGCGCGATCCCCGTGGGGATGGAGATCGAAGCCGTGGGCGTGACCGACCATGTGGGCCGCAAGACCGGCGTGGCCCATGGCGAGATCCGGGGTGTCGCGGATGGCAAACTCTATGCCACGGGCAGCACCACCTGTCTGATCATGCCCGCCGGCTGACTTTGATCCCTGCGCGCCCCGGGCCTGCCCCGGGGCCTCATGGGGCACCCGCCAGGAGGTCCCGGATCAGGTCCGGGACGGGGTGACAACGAACCCAACCGACACAAAATGCGCCCCCGTCGCACTGAATTCCCCGCGCGCCCCGGGCCTGACCCGGGGCCTCATGGGGCACCCGTCGAGAGGTCCCGGATCAAGTCCGGGACGGGGTGCGCCGGGAGCGCTCAGGACGGCGCGCCGGGCAGATGGGCCAGGGCGTCGGGCCCACCCTGCCGGATGTAGACACTTTCGTGGAGCCGTTCCGACCGGTCATCGCTCATGTCGCGGCGCCTGCGCAGCAGGAACAGCTTGCCCCAGCCCCGCCAGGTGCCGACCGAAGGCGCGCAGGGATCGGTCGGAAAGCGCATCCGCCACTTGGGCGGCAGCGGCAGGCCGCATTCCTCGGCCCGTTCCAGCATCCAGACGAGCGGCAGGTTGGCGAGCGGCCGCGCCTTGTTGTACCCGCCCAGCTGCCCGCCCACATCGCCATGGGTGCCGGGGAACCAGACCTGTTCAACCCGCGCGGCCCCCTCCGGCGGACAGGACCACAGCACCGGTTCGAACACCTCGCGCGTCTCGTCAAGCGCGATGGCATGAAACCCGTGCTTGACGTTGGCGCCCAGGGCGTGGCTGTGAAAGGCGTGCTGGCTTTCGGACCATTGCCACAGGACCGGCAGCCGCAGGCCCAGCGCCTTGACCGTGTCCCAGATGCCGACCATCTCGATCTCGACGCTGGGCAGGCAATGGACCCGGGCAAAGGCCCGCGCCGCCTCCGAGCCCGGATCGGTCTGGTAGTGGCGATAGGCGGTGCGGATATTGCGCACGGTCGCGTCTTCGGCGCGCAAGAGCCCGACCATGTCGATCACACCGGCGAGGGAGCGCGCCGCATAGGCCCCACGCGAGAAGCCGAAAAGAAAGATGCGGTCGCCCTCGCGGTAACGCGAGGCGAGGTAGCCATAGGCGCGCCGGATCTGGCGGTTGATGCCACGGCCCATGGCGACATCGGGCGTGGTGCGCCAGTTGCGCCACTGCACACCGGCCTCGTAATAGACGTTCACATCGTCCGGCATTTCCTGGAGCAGGCGAAAGGTGTTTCCGGCATTGGTCTCCTCTCCCGGTCAGAGCGAGGACATGGTGCCGTCGAGGATGATCACATGGGTGCGTGGCCCGCGGCGGTGATGCAGCGCGCTGTGGTCGGCGCCCCAGCGGGCGCCCAACCATCCAGCGATCCGGTCACTCAGCCGCGATAGCACCATCCTGCAACATCTCCCAAACGCGTTGCGGCGTGAACGGCATGTCGGCCTGCCGCACGCCACGGTCCCAAAGCGCGTCGAGCACCGCATTGGCCACCGCCGCCAGCGCACCGACCGTCCCGGCCTCGCCACAGCCCTTCATGCCCATGAGGTTCGCGGTCGACGGCACCGGCTCGGTCGAGAAGGCGACCCAAGGCATATCGTCCGCCCGGGGCATGGCATAATCCATGAAGCTTGCCGTGAGCAGCTGGCCATCCTCATCATACACCACCCGTTCGGTCACCGCCTGGCCGATGCCCTGCGCCACGCCGCCATGCACCTGCCCCTCGGCCAGCATCGGGTTGATGAGGTTCCCGAAATCGTCGACCACGTGGTAACGGTCCACGGTGACCTTGCCGGTTTCGGGGTCGATCTCGACCTCGGCCACATGGGCGCCATTGGGGTAGGACCGGCCCGGCAGGGTGGCTTCGGCCGCGTGCACAAGCAGGTCGTCGCGGCCATCGGCGCGGGCCATCTCGGCCACCTCGAGCATGGTCGGGGTCAGGTTCGACCCCTCGGCGCGGAACCGTTCGTCATCGAACGTGATGCGGCTCTCCTCGACACCCATCTTATCCGCCAGATAGGGCGTGAATGCGGCGATCATGGCGTCGACCGTGGCAAGCGTCGCGGTGCTTTGCGTGGTGACCGAGCGCGACCCGCCGGTGCCGCCGCCCTTGGCGATCAGGTCGCTGTCGCCCTGGATCACGCGGATGCGGTCGGCGGGAATGCCGGTCTGGTCCGACAGGAACTGGGCATAGACCGTCTCGTGCCCCTGCCCGTTCGATTGGGTGCCCACATAGATCGACACGGTCCCGTCCTCGTGAAACTCCACCTTGGCGTTCTCGGAAGGGTCGCCCAGAATGCTTTCGATATAGTAACACAGGCCCTGCCCGCGCAGATGACCCTTGGCCTCGGAGGCGGTCCGCCGCTTGGCAAAGCCCGCACGGTCGGAAAAGCGCTCGGCACTGTCCAGCACCTTGTGGAAATCGCCCACGTCGTACAGCTCGCCCGTGGCGGTCTGATAAGGAAACTTGTCGCGCGCGATAAAGTTCTTGCGGCGCAGCTCCCACGGGTCGACACCCAGCTCGCGCGCGGCCTGGTCCATGATGCGTTCCAGCACATAGATCGCCTCTGGGCGGCCCGCGCCGCGATAGGCGTCGACCTGGGTGGTGTTGGTGTAGAAGCCCTCGACCTGCAGCCAGGTGGTCTGCACGTCGTAGGTGCCCATCAGCACCTTGGAAAACAGCTGCGTCTGGATGGGCTGGCCGAACTGGCTGTTATAGGCGCCCAGGTTGCAGCGGGTGCGGACGCGATAGGCGGTGATGCGGCTGTCAGCGTCAAAGGCCAGCTCGGCCACCGAGACAAGGTCGCGACCAGCATTGTCGCTCAGCATCGATTCACCCCGCTCGCCCATCCACCGGACGGGGCGGCCCAGCACGCGCGCGGCCTGCGAGACCATGTAGTGTTCGGGGTAGCTCATCCCCTTCATGCCGAAGCCACCGCCGACATCGGGATTGGTCACGCGCACCTGGTCGGGGCTCAGGCCAAAGGCCTTGACCATGCGGTTTTTCTCGCCCCAGACGCCCTGACCGTTCACCGACAGGTGCAGCTTGTCGCCCTCCCATTCGGCATAGCAGCCGCGCGGCTCCATCGAGTTCACGATGATCCGGTTGTCGCCGATCTCCATCGAGACAGTTTGCGCAGCGGCATCGAACGCTGCCTGCGTCGCTGCCTCGTCGCCCATGCCCCAGTCGAAGGCGCGGTTATCGGGCGCTTCGTCATGGATGGCCGCGCCGCCGGTGGCGAGATCCATATGCGCGAGCAGTTCCTCGTAATCGAATTCGATCAGGTCGGCGGCATCCTTGGCCTGGGCCAGCGTCTCGGCCACGATGGCCGCGACCGGCTCTCCGACAAAGCGGACCTTGCCACGGGCCAGTATAGGGCGTTCGGGCTTGGCGCCCTGGGTGCCGTCACGATTGGGAACGACCGTGGCATGGATGTCCATCTTGACGCCCGCCGCCTCCAGGTCCTCGGCGGTCAGGATCAGGTGCACGCCCTCGGCCTCGCGCGCATCGGCCACATCCAGCGTGGTGATCGTCGCATGGGCGACGGGCGCGCGGAAAACGAACAGGCGCAATGCGTTTTGTGGTGCGATATCATCCACGTATCGGCCGTGGCCCGTCAGGAAGCGTTGGTCTTCCACGCGCTTGACGGGCTGGCTTTTTCCGAACTTTTCCATGGGTCATTCCTGCTGCGAGTCACCTCACCGAACACTAGTAGGCCGCGACAGACTGTCCAGACGCGAGTTGGGCCACGCTTACCATCCGATCGGCGCCGTAGCCGTTGAACCGTGTGGCCAGCGCGCCGGCATAGGCCCCCATGTCGGACACCAACAGGTGGTCGCCCTCTGCCGTGTCCGCGGGCAGCGACAGGGGCGCGGGCAACCGGTCGAGACTGTCGCAGGTGGGACCAAAGACCTGCCAGTTGCGCAGGTCCGCCCGGCGCGGCACCCCGCCCGGTCCATAGACCGCGATGCGCCCCACATGCCCCATGTCCCGCCATTCGGCCAGCGCGCCGTAAAGCCCGTCATTCAGGGTCAGCACGCCATCCTCCGCGGCCTTCACCCGCAGCGCCAGGGCGGTCGATCCGGCCACCATGGCACGGCCCGGTTCGCAGACCAGGTCTGGCGCCTTTGTCCCAAACGCGTCATTCACTGCGCCCGCGATGGCGGCAAAGAAGGGCGCTAGTTCATCCACCGCCGCCGGAAACCCACCGCCGACATTGAGCCTGAAGAGCCGCACGCCAGCCGCCTGCGCGATCTGCGCCGTCGCCGCAATATAGCGGACCCAGGCCGCCGGGTCGGTGCATTGCGTCCCCGGGTGAAAGGTCATCGACGGCACCCAGCCCCGCGCCGCAACCGCGCTCAAAAGCGCCGTGGCAAGCTCTGGATCGGCCCCGAACTTGGCCCCGAAATCATAAGCCGCCCCGGCGACGGGCAGCCGCAGCCGCACCGCGATCTCGGTTCCCTTGGGCAGATCACCGAGCTTGTCCAGCTCGCGCATCCGGTCCACGGACCACGAGGTCACGCCGAAATCGCGGCCCACGGCGATCTCGTCGCGAGACCGGACGGGGTTGTGATAATGCAAGTCGCAGCCCGGGCAGACCGCGCGCACCTGCGCCATCTCGTCAGGCGACGCAACATCGAAGGCGTCCAACCCCGTCCGAGCCAATTCGCGCAGCACCGGACGGCTGTCATTGGCCTTGACCGCGTAGGTCACCAGCCCGGGGAACCCCGCAAGAAAGCGGCGTGCCGTCCGATGGAGCGCCTCGGGCGCGAAATAGAACACCGGCCGGTCCGGCGCGGTCTGCGCCAGATGGCTCACCGGATCGGGCCAAAGGGGTGTTTTGATTTCCATGTCTGCGCTCCCGCCTTGCCTGACTTTTTGACAGGATGCCGCAGGCCGATATCAGATCGCAGTGGCATTTCGCCGAATCCGAGTCCATGATTTGACAAATTGACGCATGCAGGTGGCAAATGGACGATACCGACCGCGCCCTGATCGCGCTTCTGTCCGACGATGCGCGCCTGCCCGTGGCCACGCTCGCGCGCAGGCTGGGGCTTGCCCGCACCACGGTACAGGCGCGCATCGAACGGCTAGAGGCTCGCGGCCTGATCGCGGGCTACACCCTGCGGCTGGGCGAGGCCGCGCGCCCGCCGCTTTGCGCCACGGCACTTCTGTCGATCGAGCCGCGCTCGGGGCCCGCGGTGCTGGACCGGCTGCGCTCGCTCGATCAGGTGCGCGCGGTCCACACGACCTCGGGCCGGGTGGACCTGATCGTGACGCTGGTCGCCCGGACCACGGCCGAGCTGGACGACACGCTCGACCGGATCGGTGAAATCGGCGGGGTGAAAAGCTCCGAAAGCCTCATTCACCTGGCGACCAAGCTCGAACGCCCGGTCTAGCCCGGGCCGCCTCAGCCCTTCGAGATCGCGATTTTCCGCGCCCCCTCGGGGCCGGTCTCGGGCGCTTTGGGCACGGTGACAGTCAGGATCCCGTCCCTCAGCGCTGCCTCTGCCTTGCTGTCATCGGCATCGGCGGGCAGACGAAAGGACCGGCTGAATGCGCCGTACTGCCGCTCGCTGAAATACCATGTGTCGCCCTTTTCCTCGCGGCTCGATTTCTTCTCGCCCGCGACGGTCACGACACCGTCCTTGACCGTCAGGGTCACGTCCTCTTCGGCGACGCCCGGCAATTCCATGCTGATGCGATAGACGTCCTTGTCCGAAGAAGCATCCGAGGCCGGTGCCAGCCAGTCATGCACCCGTGCTCCGAACTGGCGCAGCGGATCGGCGAGAGAGGGGAAAAAGCCCCCGGTTTGCGATTTCTCAACCATCGTTGAACCCTCCTGTCCTGGTTGAAACCACGACGCCGAGTCTGCCATCGACGCATCCAAAGTACCTTGATCCGCCTCAAATCCGCCCCTTGCCGCCGCGCGCCGACCGGGTCATGTTCGCGCAAACATCCCGATGGAGTGCGCCATGATCCTGTGCTGCGGCGAAGCCCTGATCGACATGCTGCCCCGAGAGACCGGGGCCGGAGAGACGGCCTTCGCCCCCTATCCCGGCGGTGCCGTCTTCAACACCGCGATCGCACTGGGGCGGCTGGGCGCGCCCACAGGCTTCTACAGCGGGATCTCGACCGATCTGTTCGGCGAGATGCTGGACGGGGCGCTCGCGTCCTCGAATGTCGACGCCAGTCTTGCGCGGCGCTCGAACCGGCCCACGACGCTGGCCTTCGTGACGCTCACCGAGGGCCAGGCGCGCTATGCCTTTTATGACGAGAACACCGCCGGCCGCATGCTGACCGAAGCCGATCTGCCCGCCCTACCCGACGCGGCCCGCGCGCTCTTCTTCGGCGGGATCAGCCTCGTGGTGGAGCCCTGCGGCGCGGCCTACAAGGCGCTCATGGCCCGCGCCGCGCCCGACCGGCTCACGATGATCGACCCGAATATCCGCCCCGGTTTCATCACCGACGAGGCCCGCTACCGCGACCGGCTCGCCGCGATGCTGGCCCAGGCCGACATCGTCAAGATCTCGGACGAAGATCTGCACTGGCTCATGGGCGGCCGCGACCCGGCCGCGCTCGACACCGGCGCGGCGCTCATCCTGATAACCCGCGGGGCTGAGGGCGTCACCGCGCACATGGGCGGCACCGTCTTCGACATGCCTGCCCACAAGGCGCAGGTGGTCGATACCGTGGGCGCGGGCGACACGTTCAACGCGGGCCTCCTCGCCGGTCTCGACCGCGCAGGGCTATTGGACAAACCCGCCCTGCGCGCCGCCGACCCGGACGCGCTCCGCCCGGCCATCGACCTCGGGATGCGTGCCGCCGCCATCACCGTCTCGCGCGCGGGCGCCAACCCGCCCTGGGCACAGGAGCTGACATGAGGGCGCTCATCCAACGGGTCTCCGAGGCCTCCGTCACCGTCGAGGGCGCGGTTCTGGGCGAGATCGGCCCGGGTCTTCTGATCCTCGTCTGCGCCATGCAGGGCGATACCGAGGCCGAGGCCGACAGGCTTGCCGCCAAGATCGCCAAGCTGCGCATCTTCCAGGACGCGGACGGCAAGATGAACCGCGCGCTTCTGGACACCGGCGGGGCCGCGCTCGTCATCTCGCAATTCACCCTCGCCGCCGACACCGCCCGCGGCAACCGCCCGGGCTTTTCCACCGCCGCGCCGCCCGACGAGGGCCGCCGCCTTTACGAGTATTTCGCGGGCCGGATGCAGGCCCAGGGCATCCCGGTCGCCATGGGCCGCTTTGGTGCCGACATGAAGGTGCGCCTCCTGAACGACGGCCCTGTCACGATCTGGATGGATACCGACGGCTGAGGGGTGGCGCGTCCCCTGGCTTCTTCTTGGCAAAAATACCTCAGAACAACAGACCTGTTGCGCGCAGCATCAGGTCGGCGCGTCGCGGTCCAGATTTCGGAATGAACCGCGCGCGGAAGCGCTCCTTTCGGTCACGCCCCGTTCAAGGCTCGCGCAGGGCCTCGCGCGACTTGTAAAGCGGTTTCATCAGGTATTGCAGCACGGTCCGTTCCCCCGTGTGCAGCTCCACCTGCGCCTGCATGCCGGGGCGCATCTCGATCCCCGCCTGCCGGTCGGTGAGCGTCGTGCGGTCCACGCGGACGGTGACGCGGTAATGGGGCCGGGCCTCGCCGTTCACGGGGCTTTCCTCGCGCACCGTATCGGCCGAGATCACGTCGACGCGGCCCTTCAATGAGCCGTAGATCGTGTAGTCATAGGCCGACAGCTTGATCGTCGCCGCCTGGCCGGGGCGGATATTGGCAATGTCCTCTGGCCGCACGCGGGCCTCCACGATCAGCTCCTCGTCGAGCGGGATGATCTGTGCGATCTCCTCGCCCGGGCGCACCACGCCGCCGATGGTCGTCACGCCCAGCTTGTTGACGATACCATGCATCGGGCTTGTCAGGATCGTCCGGTTCAGCTGGTCCTGGCTGGCCTTGAGGTTCTGCCTGAGCGTCGCCAATTCCTTGAGCGTGTCCGAATAGCTCTGCGCGCGGTCTAGCTCGGTCTGGGTGACCGTCTCATCATAGCGGATCCGGGCATCGGCCTGCGCCTTGCGCGCGCGGGTCACCTCGATCAGCGCCACGATGTTGCGGTCATAGAGATCCTCCAGCAGCTTCAGCTCCTGCGAGGCTTGGTCCAGAACCTGCTGCGCGCCCTCACGGCGGCTCACGTAGTCCGACTGCCGCGCCTTCAAAAGCGCCCGTTCCGAGGCGACGAGCGCGGGCGTGCGTGCCTCGAGCTCCTGCGGCACCTGGAAATCGAACTGACCCGCCAGCTCGGCCTCGAGCCGGATGCGGCGGATCTCGAGCGCGGCGATCTGGTCCTCCAGGTCGTCGACGGTCGAGCGGAACTGCGTGCCGTGCAGCCGCGCCAGCACATCGCCTTGCATCACCACCTCGCCCTCGCGCACCAGCAGCTCGGACAGGATGCCCCCTTCGAGGTTCTGGATGATCTGCGGACGCGAGGACGAGATGAACGTGCCCTCGGCGCGCACGATCTGGTCGAGCGTGGCAAAGGCCGACCACATCAGGAACAGCCAGACCGTTGCGGCGGACATCCAGATCCCCAGGCTCGAGCCCGCGAATTGCTGGCGCAGCTGCCCGGTCAGGTTAGTGCTGATCAGCGCCATCGCCTTAGGCCTCCCGTGCCTGCAGATCGGTGCCGCCAGCGCGGGTCAGGTGTTCCAGCACCGCCTCGCGCGGGCCGTCCACCGCCAGGCGACCGTTCTGCAGAATCACCGTGCGCTCGGTCAGCGCCAGGATCGGCACGCGATGGGTGGCGATGACCGCCGTGCGGCCCTTCATCCAGTCTGCCAGGCGGCTCACCAGGGTGGCTTCCAGCGTCTGGTCGAGGGCCGCGGTGGGTTCGTCCAGCAGCAGGATCTTGGGGTCCTGCAGCCACAGCCGCGCCCAGCCGATGGACTGGCGCTGGCCGATCGACAAGCCCTGCCCGCCATCGCGGATCTCGAGGTCGAGCCCCTTGTGATGGCCCTTCACGAACTGGCCCAGCCCGGCGAAATCCAGCGCCGCGTAAAGCCGGTCATCGTCCTTTTCCAGCATGTGCAGGTTCACGTTGTCGCGCAGCGTGCCCGAGAACAGCCGGACGTCCTGGCCGAGGTAGCCCACCATGCGCCGCAGGTCGCGCGGCGCGATCTGGCTCATCTCGACGCCGTCGATCATCACCCGGCCCGCCTCGGGGGCGTAGAGGCCCGAGAGTACCTTCAGAAGCGTGGACTTGCCCGAGCCGTTGGCGCCCAGCACGGCCACTTTCTGCCCCGGTTGGATGACCAGCCCCGGAATGTCCAGCACCGGCGCGCCATCGGGCTCGTAGCGGTAGGAGACCTCGCGCAACTCGAACCGGCCCTGAAGCGTGTCGCGGCGCAGGTAACTGCGGGTCTCGTCCTCGTCCTGGTCGGCCTCGGCGATCTCGCCCAGCCCGTCGAGCGCGGTCTTGACGTTGCCCCAGCGCGCCATGGCCGCCGACAACTGCGTCAGCGGCGCCAGCGTCCGGCCCGTGAGGATGCCCACCGCAATGATCGAGCCCACGGTGAACTGGCCCGCAAAAACCAGGTAGGTGCCCATGATCACGGCCGTCAGATAGGTGGCCTGCTGGATGCCCTGGCTCCAGAAGGTCAACTGAGAGGCCAGCCGGCGCTGTTCCGAGGATTTCATCGCCGAAAGCGCGGTCATTTCGGACCACAGGCGACGGAACCGGTCCTCGCCCCGATGGGCCTTGATCGTATCGAGCTCGAACACCGCCTCGTGCAAAAGCCGCGCGGATTTCGCGTTGGCGCCCTGGGTTTCCTTGGTCAGCGCGATCATCCGCTTCTGCAGGATGACACCGGGCACCACCATGAGGATCCCGCCGATGATCAGAACCCAGACCACGTTGCCCGCGATCGAGGCCACGAGCAGCAGAAAGACGAAGATGAACGGAATGTCGGCCAGCGTGCCGATGGTCGAGGAGGTGAAGAACTCGCGCACCGACGAGAACTCGCGCATGGCGTTGAACATCTGGCTGGGGCTTTGCCCCTTGAGATCCGAGCGCATGCCCAGAAGCCGCTCCATCAGCACCTTCTGAACATTCAGCTCGATCTGCCGCCCGGCCCCGTCCATCAGCCGCGCGCGCGCCAGTTTCAGCCCGGCCTCCATCACCAGCGCGATCATCGCGCCGATGGCCAGCACCCAAAGCGTGGCCTCGGACTGGTGCGGGATCACCCGGTCGTAGATCTGCAATGAAAACAGCGCGACCGAAACGGCCAGGATATTGGCCACGAACGAGCCCAGCGCCACCTCGGCAAAGCTTTTGCGGAAGCGGTGGAATTCGCCCCAGAACCAATGCGCCCGACGGGTCGGCGCGCCATGGGTGTCTGCCAGCCGGTCCAGCGGCGCCTCGGCGCGCACCACGAGGCCGGTGAAATAGGGCGCGAAATCCGAAATCGGCACGAAGGCGCGGTTGTCGGTGCAAGTGGCATCGTAGATCGTCAGCTCGTCCTGCCGCTGGGCCAGCACCAGCACGAACTGGCCGCTCGTCATGTGCGCCAGCGCGGGCCACTGGTCCTCGGTGAATTGCGACACGGTCGTAACCTCGGTCACGAAGCCGTTGGCGCCCATCGCGTTGGCGATCATCTGGGCGTGTACGTCATGGGCCGCGCCGTCGGCCGACATCATCGCATCCAGAAGATCGCGGGCCTTGACCTCGACGCCCAGCACGCCGCCGTAGACCGCGGCCAGCTGTGCCCGCGCAGCTGCCTTTTCGGCAAACGCGTCCACCGGCCGGGACGCGCGCGACTCGGCCTCGGCCCCGCCGGGCACCGTGGCCAGGACGGGCCGGGCGGAATGGGCGACGGTCAGGTGCGGCGGCTTGGTCAAATGTCGCTCCCGTCGGCGAGCAAGCCCAGAAGCCGGGCCCGTTCCAGCCGCGTGCGCGCGGCCTCGTATTTCAGGTCAAGCACGCCCTGTTCCTGGGCGATGTAGGTTTCGTAGGCGCCCACGACATCCATGACCTGTCGCTGACCGGCCTGGTACTGGCGCTGGAACAGCTCGAGCGTATCGCCCGCCTGGCGGGCCAGGTCCTGCGCTTCGCGGGTCGGCGCATCAGCGCGGCATCCTCGCGCTCGAGCCGGGCAAGATCCTGCGCGCTGTCCTCGCGCACCTCTTCCACACGGGCACGGGCGGCATCCTCAGTGGCCTCGATCGCCTTGAGCGATGCGCCGGTGCCGAGGCCGAACAGCTTGTCCGAGCTGACCTGGAGGCCAATGCCGCTGCCCCCCTCGCCCAGGCTGCCCCCGGCCTTGAGGCCCGGCAGGTGACCCGCGCGTTCGATCTTGGCGGCCTCGATGTCGCGCTGCATCTCGGCCCGGGCCTTGAGCACCGTCAAAGGTTCGGGGCCGAGGCGGATGTCGACCTCGCTCAGCCCGCGAACCTCGCCCAGGGGGGCGGCGGACATGGCATCGAGCGACGCGAGCGCAGCCGCTTCGGTCTCTTGCGCGGCGGCCCGCGTAGCGCGCAGTTCGCCCAGTTTCTGGCGAATGACGGTCAGGTCGGACATGTCCGACACGCCGCCCCGGACGCGCTCGGACATGATGTATTCGAAATGCTCCATCTCGCCCAGCGCCTCGCGCGACAGCCGGGCCCGGTCGCGCGCCTCGGCGGCGGTCAGGTAGAGCGTCAGCGCCTCGGCGACGCGGTCGTTCATGTCCTGGCTGAGCGTGACCGCGGCGACCTCCACATCGGCCTTGGCAAAGGCCCGCTCGGCGGTCTTGCGGCCATTGTCGAACAGCACCTGCTCGACGACCAACTGGGCCACGAAATCGCCCATGCTGGACAGGCTCAGGCTGGGACCGATGGAGGGCAGCCAGTTCTTCGCTTCGGCCTCGGCCCTGAGCCGCGAGGCGCGCAGTTCGGCCACGGCGGCGCGGCCCGACGCGGCCATCACGGCCGAGGCGACCCGGTCATAGGCGCTTCCGGCGGGCAGGACCGACCGGCGTGCCTGAAGGTCCGAGATGATTTCGGAGCTCGCGGTTTCGGCCGCGCGGGCCTCGGACGTTTCGGGTCCGGCAACGGCCCCCGGTCGCAGCGAGGCGAACATCGCCACCGGGCCCGCGCCATCCGCCGTCCCCATGCAGCCGGTGAGGCCCAGCATGGCGATGATCGGAATTGCGGCTGTCGGTGTCGTTCTGCCCATGCGTTGCCCCGGTCTGCGGGCCTCCATTGCCACTCGTCCCAAACCGGCCCGGCCCTGTGGCGGGCCGGACCATCCTGAGCGGACCTAGGTCATCGGCAGGTCCGGATCGTCATGCGGAAGCGCCGGCGTGTCCGAGCCCAGGTCGGTGCAGGCCGCATCGCCGTCGCCATCGCTGCCCGGCGCCGGAGCGGCGGGCGCGTCCGGCGTGTCGCACGCCGCGCCGTCAGGCGGGCCGGCCAGCGCGTTGATCTGCGCGTCGCTCAGGCTGAGATTGGCGTCGCCGGCCATGTTCAGCTCGATCGGGCCGACCGACCCATCTCCGGTGCCACCGGCGTTCTGGTCGGGCATCACCACCAGTTCCGATCCGTCCGGCGCCGAAACTTCCGGCGCGAAATAGGTCACCCCGTCGCCCGAGATCTCGGTCTCGCGGTTCTCCTGGAGAACGGTCGTGCCCTCCATGTCGCCGTCGGACTGAACCTGCGTGCCATCGTCCACGAAATTGCTTTCGTTCACGCTCAGGGCGCTGACGTCCAGCGTCTGGGTTACCGTTTCAACCTCGCCGCTGGGCAGCATCGCGTGGGCCGTGAGCGTGACGCTGTCGTTGTCCATGGACACCTGCGAGTCGTCGATATTGGCGATCCAGCTGCCGTCCGAGAGGACATTGGCGTTGATGATCAGATCCCCCGTCACGACCAGCACCGTGGAGCCCTGCTCGGCAAAGCCTTGCACGACCAACCCGTTGTTGGTGCCCGCGAATGTCTGGCCGTTGCCGCCACCGGCCGCCCCGTCCGCGCACGCATCCGGCTCCGGCTGAGGCGAGCAGTCTGGCTCGGGTTCCGGTTCAGGCTCCGGCTCCGGCTCGGGTTCACACTCCGGTTCAGGTTCCGGCTCGGGCTCCGGTTCCGGCTCGGGCTCCGGTTCAGGTTCCGGCTCCGGCTCGGGCTCAGGTTCCGGTTCGGACTCTCCGCCGTCTCCAGACGCCGCGATCAGCGCGGCACCGCCGCCGGCTGCGGCGGCCACGCCGGCGCCGCTCCCCAGGAAACCCAGACCACCCAGAAGGCCGGCTGCACCCATCGACACCTCGTTGCCTTCGGCGCCCGCGGCCATCACCTCGGCGCGGTCAGTGAAGATCAGCGCGTCGTCCGGGCTCCACTTGCCCCAGACTTCGGTCTGTCCGTATTGCGCATACAGGACGCCTTCGGCACCTTCGACGAAGGTGACCTCGTACAGCACACCGTCCGAGCTGAGGAACAGTCGGTTCGGGTCGTCGACCACCGTGACGTAATAGTCGCTCAGAACGATGACCCGACCATCGGCCAGGGTGATCTGCAGATCGTTTCCGTCGCGGGTGTAGCTTTGAACCTGGTCCTAACGAAGATGGAGCGAGATCTCCTCTCCAGCCCCCATCGGGACGACCGTTTCGAACTGGTCGGAATGGATTGTATCGCTGCTGACTTGGCCCGCACTTGCACGGACCACGAACTCGATCGCGCTCATAATAACACCGCTCTGCCTCGTGCGCCCGCCTTTTTGACGGTGCGCCTGTTATGCTCTGCCACAGCATTACCGTTTTTTTGACACAGTCGCTAGGAAATTTTCGGGGAATTCTGGCCACCTGTGCACCGCAACAACAGCCCGCCCTCCGTCACGGGCGCGCGCTTTGCCGACATGTCGCGCTTTACGTGCCCGGGGCGTGCGTCAGCCGGGCCGCGCGCGCCAGCGCGCCGTCCAGGGCGGATCCGCGGGGCGCGCGCAGCGCCGCGGCCATCTCGGCGGGCAGGACCGGCGCATATCGGGGGCCCACACCGCCCGACAGGCACAGCGCCTCGCCCGCCCCCCAGCCGGCCGCGCGGATGGCCTGCGCAAGATAGGCCGCCCCCCCCGCGCGCAGGGCACGGGCCCCTGCATCCCCGGCCTCGGCCGCGTCGAAGACACGGGGGGCAAGACGGGCGAAATCGCGCGGCGCGGCATCTGCGACATAGCTCAGGATGCCCGCTGCCCCGCCGATCTCGGCCAGAAGCGCATCGGTCAGCGGGCTGGGCGGGTCGATCCCGTCCAGCACCCGCAGCGCCCGCGCAAGACAGGCCCGCCCGATCCAGGCCCCCGACGCCTCGTCGCCCAGAACGAACCCCCAGCCGCCCAGTGCATGCGCCGCCCCCCGGGACCGGCGCGCAACAAAGGATCCGGTGCCCACACCCGCAAGGGTGCCATCCGCCCCGTCGAAGGCACCGTGTAGCGCCGGGACCCAATCCTCGACCACCTCCGCCCGCTCGAGGCCAAGGGCACGCGCCACGGCAAAGCCCTGGGCGGGCGTCGTGACCCCGGCAAGCCCCAGATGGGAGGGCCAGGCATGAAGCGTCTCGACCGGCTGCCCGATCCGCGCGGCAAGCTGGCCAAGGCCCGCGCGCAGCACCGCCAGCGCACCGTGCATGTCGCTGGTGACATTCGCTGGGCCCAGCGACAGCTCGATCCGCGTGCCGCGCCACAGCGCCGCGAAGCGGCAGCGCGATCCGCCGCCATCCACGCCGATGATGCCGGGTGTCTCCATGCCCGGACCCTAGCCGCCGCGGGACGCTCTGCCCAGACGCAACCGCGCCCCGGCACGATCGCCGCAGACACCCCCGTGACGGCAGCCCCCGGGATGCGCATACTGGGGACCGATTTGCCTGGCTATGAGGAGAGAGACCATGCACCGCATCCTGCCCCTGATGACCGCGCTAGCCCTGGCCGCGCCGGCCTTTGCCGAGGATCCGGTCAATATCGCCCGCGACACGTCCTCGGTCACCGTCGAAACCCTGTCGGGCCCGATGGAGATCAAACGCATCCAGGACACCGATCACGAGGTCACCGGCGAATGGGCGCGCACCTCGCGGCCCTGCCCCGAATTCTGCATCCAGCCCATGACCCCCGCCCCCGGCGTGACCACGATCGGCGAGCTGGAGCTTCTGGACTTCCTCCAGGATCCGGAGGTGACCGTGATCGACAGCCGCACGCCCGACTGGTACGCGGGCGGGACCATCCCCGGTGCCGTGAACATGCCCTATACCGAGGCCGTGGATCGGCTGGCCGAGCTGGGCTGCGAAATCGACTTCGACGGCTGGGATTGCGAGAACGCCCAGACCGTCGCGCTTTTCTGCAACGGGCTCTGGTGCGGCCAGTCGCCCAGCGCCATCCGCCGCATGATCGAGGCGGGCTACCCGGCCGAACGCATCCACTACTACCGCGGCGGCATGCAAAGCTGGCGGGTGCTGGGACTGACCGTCACCGATCCGGGCTGACCTGGATCAAGGACCGGGGCGCCCCCTCGTGCTCGACTTCCGTCACACGGACCGACATGGGAGGAGCCCCGGTGTACGACCATATCCTTGTCCCGATCTCGTTCGACGAAGAAGAAGGCGCGCGGCAGGCGCTCGACATCGCGCGGCGCCTGAGCGGCGAGGGCACGCAGGTGACGTTCTTACATGTGATGGAAGAGATCCCCGGCTACGCGATTTCCTACATGCCGCAGGACTATCTCGACGAAAGCCGCAAGGCGATCACCAGCGATCTGCAGGGCCGCGCGGCGCAAATCCCCGGCGGCCATACGGTGGTGATCGACGGGCATTCCGGGCGCTCGATCCTGAAATGGGCCGAGGCGAACCATGTGGACCTGATCGTGGTCGCCTCGCATCGGCCGGGCCTGCAGGACTATTTCCTCGGCAGCACCGCCGCGCAGATCGTGCGCCACGCCCATTGCTCGGTCCACGTGGTGCGCTGAGCCACGGCCGGACCTCTGGGCCCCCGCATCCCCGCCGCCCCGGGCCTGACTCGGGAGCCCGCCCCGGGCTTGACCCGGGGCCTCCACGCCAGGGTTGCCTTACATCTGCGGTAGCTTTTCGCCCCGGGCCGAGGCCTGGGCTGCAGCCAGGATGCGCGCGGCGCGGGTGTCGGGCTTTTTCGCGATGGCGATCCAGCGCAGCACGTTGCGGCGATAGGAGGGTGCGGCATTGTCCCACCAGATCTGCGCCCCATCCGCGGCCAGAGCCGCGCGGAAATCCTCGGGCAGGATCAGCGCATCCACATCCGCCATCGACCGCCACTGGCCCTCGGCCTTGGCGCGGTTGACCCCGGCCAGCCCCGCGGGGTGCATGCGTCCCTCGGCGATCAGTCGCTCTGCCCGGTCGCAATAGGTCTTGGCCCAGGCGCGGGTGCGGCGCGGGCCGATCAGCTGCATGGTGCGGTCGCGGTCCAGCTTGCGCCGCACCCCGTCGATCCAGCCATGGGCCACCAGCGCATCCAGCACCGCCTCGCGCGACAGGTAGCGGTTGCGCGCGTGGGCCTTGTAGGTGACCAGCCAGACACTATCGTCTTGCTCGCAATGGCGGCCGAGCCATTCCCACAGAGCCGTGTCAGAGGTGATCTCGATCTGCTCAAGCGCGTCCGTTGTGATCATCTCAGGGTCCTCTTTACCGAACAAAGCTGACTTAGCCCGCAGGTCAGCCGCGGCCCGCGGTTTTTTCAGGTGCCGCGACAGAAAAAGGCCCCCGCCGCGGCAGGGGCCCGGATCAAACCGGCGCTGTGCCCGGTTCAAAGCTGTTCCATCACCTCATCCGAGGCCTCGAAATTCGATGTGACCTTCTGCACGTCGTCATCGTCTTCCAGCGCGTCGATCAGCTTCATCAGCTTCTGCATGCCGTCCAGATCCATCTCGGTCGTGGTCGTGGGCTTCCAGATCAGCTTGGTCGATTCACTCTCGCCCAGCTCCGCCTCGAGCGCGGTCGAGACCTCGTTGAGATCCGTGTCGGCGGTGTAGATGATGTGCCCGTCCTCGCTGCTCTCCACGTCTTCGGCGCCCGCTTCGATGGCGGCCATCATCACCGTGTCCGCATCACCCGCATCCGCCGGGTAGACGATCTCGCCCTTGCGTTCGAACATGAACGACACCGACCCCGTCTCGCCCAGGTTGCCGCCGTTCTTGGTGAAGGTCGAGCGCACGTTCGACGCGGTGCGGTTGCGGTTGTCGGTCATCGCCTCGACGATCACCGCGACGCCATTGGGGCCGTAGCCCTCGTAGCGGATTTCCTCATAGGTCTCGGCATCGCCGCCCTGGGATTTCTTGATCGCGCGCTCGATCACGTCCTTGGGCACCGAGTTCGACTTGGCTTCCTTGACCGCCAGCCGCAGGCGCGGGTTCTTGTCGGGATCCGGGTCGCCCATCTTGGCCGCGACGGTGATTTCCTTAGAGAGCTTCGAAAACAGCTTGGAGCGCGCGGCGTCCTGGCGCCCCTTGCGGTGCTGAATATTGGCCCATTTTGAATGCCCTGCCATAGTCCCTCCGGCGCACGATCCTCGGTCTGCGTCTCTATATTCCAGCGCCGGGCGCGGCTGCAAGCGGGTTGGGTCTTCCCCTCGACACCGGTGGCGCTTCGGGTCAGGTTGCCCCCGACGTGACACAAAAGGCGCCCGATGACCCAGGACCAATCCCTTCTGTTCGCCCTGTTCGGCATCGTCTTCGCGCTGCTGATCTGGGGGCGCATTCGATATGACATCGTGGCCTTCGGCGCGTTGATGGTGGCGGTGGTGGCGGGATTGGTGCCCGCCGATCGGGCGTTCGACGGGTTCGGCCATCCCGCGACGCTGGTCGTGGCGCTGGTGCTTGTGGTGTCCGCCGGGCTTGTTCGATCGGGCGCGGTTCTTTTGATCACGCGTAACCTGATCGACAGCGCGCGCCCCCTGGGCGGACATATCGCGCTGATGGGCGGCGTGGGCGCGGCGCTGTCGGGCTTCATGAACAACGTGGCCGCGCTGGCGCTCTTGATGCCGGTGGACATCGCCACGGCGCGCAAGGCGGGCCGCGCGCCGGGGCTCAGCCTCATGGCGCTGAGTTTCGCGACGATCCTGGGCGGCATGGTCACGCTGATCGGCACACCGCCCAACATCATCATCGCCACCGTGCGCGAGGATGCCCTGGGCGAGGCCTTCACCATGTTCGACTTTGCCCCCGTTGGCGGGGTCGCCGCGCTGGCCGGGCTGGCCTTCGTCGCCACCGTGGGCTGGCGGCTGATCCCGCAACGCAGAGATGCCGGGCGCGAGATCCGCGAGATGGAGCCCTATATCGCCGAGCTGACCGTACCGGACGACTGCCCGCAGATCGGCAAGCGGCTCGAAGAACTGGAACCGGCTGCCGAAAAGGCGGACGTGGCCATACTGGGCCTGATCCGCGACGGCAAGCGGCGCTATGGCACCGCGCGCAACGTGACCCTGCGCGCAGGCGATGCGCTGGTGCTCGAGGCCGGGCCCGAGGCGCTGGACGAGTTTCGCAGCGCGCTCGACCTCGCCTTCGCCGACGAAAAGCACGACGCGCTGCTGCGGGCCGAGGGCGACGGGCTGAGCCTGGTCGAGGTCGTGGTCCCCGAAGGCGCGCGCATCGCGGGCAAGACGGTGCAGGCGGTCGGGCTCAGCTGGCGGCGGCGCACCGTGCTGATGGGCATCTCGCGGCAGGGGCGACGGATCCGCAAGGAGATGCGCAAGACCGTGATCCGGCCCGGTGACATCCTGCTGCTCCTGGCACCCAAGGACAGCGCGGGCGAGGTGGTCGACTGGCTGGGCGCCCTGCCGCTTGCCGATCGCGGGCTAACGGTGACCGAAGACAGCAAGACATGGGTGGCCATCGGCATCTTCGCCGTTGCGGTCATCGCGGCAAGCGTCGGCTGGGTCTACCTGCCCATCGCTCTGGGCTGCGTGGTGGTGGCCTACGCGCTTCTGCGCATCGTTCCGCCCTCCGAACTCTACACCCATATCGAGTGGCCAGTGGTCGTGCTTCTGGGCTCGATGATCCCGCTGGGCGCCGCGCTGGACGAATCCGGCGGGACCGAGCTGATCGCGGGCGCGCTGGTCGGACTGACGGCGGGCTGGCCCGCCTGGGCCATCCTGACGGTGCTGATGGTGGTCACGATGACCCTTTCGGACGTGCTGAACAACACCGCCACCGCCATTGTCGCGGCGCCCGTTGGTATCGAGATGGCCCGCTCCTTGGGCGTGTCGCCCGACCCGTTCCTGATGGCGGTCGCCGTGGCGGCGTCGGCCGCGTTCCTGACCCCCATCGGTCACAAGAACAACACGCTGGTGCTGGGCCCGGGCGGCTACCAGTTCGGGGATTACTGGCGCATGGGGCTGCCGCTTGAGGCGCTGATCATCGCGGTGACGGTTCCGACCATCCTGGTGGTCTGGCCGCTTTGAACCCCGTGACCGCGGCGATTTGAGGCGTGAAGAGCTGCGCGGGATCGGCTAAGCGATGGTTATGAAACCGTTTCTGATCCTGCAACTGCGCCCCGAAACCGATGCCAGCGACGACGAATTCGCGGCGATCCTTGCCAAGGGCGGCCTGAGCGCGGACCGCGTTCATCGCATCCGGCTGGATCAGGAAAACCTGCCCGCTGACCTGCGGCTCGAAGAGTATGCGGGCGTCATCGTCGGCGGCGGGCCGGGCTGTGTCAGCGACCCGGCGGACAAGAAGCACCCGGTCGAGGCGCGGATCGAGGCGCAGATCCTGTCGCTCATGCCCGCGATCACCGCGCGCGATCATCCCTTCATGGGCTGCTGCTATGGCATCGGCATCCTGGCCCATCACCTGGGCGCGACCGTCTCGAAGGACCGATACGGAGAGCCCGTGGGCCCCACGGTTTGCCAGTTGACCGAGGATGGGCAGGCCGATCCGCTGTTGCAGGATCTGCCGCGCGATTTCGTGGCGCTGGTAGGCCACAAGGAGGCGGTGCAGGACCTGCCGCAGGGCTGCGTGCACCTTGTCGCGTCAGACCCCTGCCCGTTCCAGATGATCCGGCACGGGCAAAACGTCTATGCCACGCAGTTCCACCCCGAGGCCGATGGCGACGGTTTTGCCACGCGCATCCGCATCTACAAGGATCACGGATATTTCCCGCCCGAGGACGCCCAGCGCCTGACCGATCTGTGCCATTCCGCCCCGGTCACGGTGCCGCCGCAGATGCTGCGCCGCTTCGTGGAGCGCTACGGCTAGGGCCGCCGGCCCCCGGGGCCTCATCCCGAGGGAAGGACGGCCATGCTGACCTAGTTGGTCAGCGGCGCGGTCCGGATCGCGGTCACATCCGGGGCCAGCGTGGCCTCGACCGCGTAATCGGGCGCGTCGAGGTAGAGTTTGACCGACGACAGGCTGGAAAATGCGGTGAAGGCCGTGATCCCGATCCGGTCCAGGGCCTCGGGCGCCTGGCAAAGGTGGACGTCACGGGCCGTGTAGTCCTTGTGCCCGGCATGGCCGCCCTCCTCGATCTCGGACTTCGAGACCTCGAGGGTGATCCGTTCGCACTCCGCCGCGTCCGGCAGGGCGATCCCGGTTCCTCCTGCCTCGAACAGGTCCGAGGCGGTCACTAGGGTCTTCATCTCGTCGGCGGTCTCATCCGGGAACAGATCACCGCCCGGCAGCGTCGCCGCGCCGTGGACATGGTCATGCCCGGCATGATCATGGTCATCGTCGTGATCATGGTCGTGACCCGCGTCATGGGCGTGGTCGTCACCGTGATCGTGCCCCTCCTCATGGCTGTGCTCTGCCGCATCGCCGTGGCCATGGTCGTGATCGTCATGGCCCGCGTCCTCGCTGGCCCAGACCGGCTGGGCCAGAATCAGCGCCAAAAGCGCGGGGGCGAGTTTCGTCGCAGTCATCGGTGTCTCCGTCTGAATTGGGATCTCGACTAATGTGATAATATAACATTACATCAACATGACAGCAGAAAATGCGCCACCCCCTTAGTTCTCAAGACCTATCAGGGATCAAAGCGGCCAGATCAGCGGGATCAGCAGCGAGGCCAAAAGCCCCACGCTCAGGTTCAGCGGAATGCCCACGCGCATGAAATCGGTGAAGCGGTAGCCGCCGGGGCCATAGACCAGCGTGTTGGTCTGGTAGCCGATGGGCGTGGCGAAACTGGCCGAGGCCGCGACCATGACCGCCACGACCAGCGGGCGCGGGTCGATCCCCATCGCCTCGGCCAGCCCGATGGCGATGGGCGTGACCACGACCGCGACGGCGTTGTTCGACACCAGTTCGGTCAGGACCGAAGTTACGAGGTATATGGCCCAGATGATCAGCGCGCCGGGCAAGAGCGACAGCGCTGGGGCCAGCGCGCCCACGATCAACCCGACCGCGCCAGAGGCTTGCAACGCCGCCCCCACGGCCAGCATCGCGAAGATGAGCGCCAGTAGCCGCCCCTCGACAAAGGAAAACGCCTCTTCCGCGTCGATGCAGCGGGTGACGAGCACAACCGCCACCGCCAGCACGCTCAACATCAGGATGGGGGCCACACCCAGTGCCGCCAGGATCACGATCGCTGCCAGCGCCGCCAGCGCGATGGGCGCGTGGGTGCGCCGGAACGCCCGGGCCGAGGGGCGCGAGACATCGACCAGGTCCATGTCCTGCGCCAGCCGCTGGATATCCTCGGGTGCGCCCTCCAACAGCAGCGTGTCGCCCACGCGCACGATCAGCTCATCGAGCTGCCGGCCGATATTCTGGTTCCGCCGGTGCACGGCGAGCGGATAGACCCCGTAGCGGCGGCGCAGGCGCAGGTTGCCAAGGCTGCGGCCGACCATCTTGCAGCCCGGCGTGATCAGCACCTCGACGGTCGAGGTCTCGACCGCCGAGACCTGGTCGACCCGGCGCAGGCTCTTGTTGCGCTGAAGGCTCAGAAGCTCGGTCATCTGCGTGCGCAGCACCACCCGGTCTCCCACCTGCAGCGTCACGCCCTTGAGATCGCGCCGAAGCGACAGGTCCCCGCGGATCACGTCGATCAGGCGCACGCCCTCGCGCTTGAAAAGCTGCACGCCGGTCACCTCGCGCCCAATAAGGTTGCTGTCGGGCGGGATCACCGCCTCGGTAAAGAATTTCATCCGCGACTTGTCGGACAGAAGGTTCGCCATGCTGTCCCGGTCGGGGAGCAACAGCGGCGCCACGACGTAAAGGTAGACCATGCCCCAGGCGACCAGCACCACCGCCAGCGGCGTGATCTCGAATATGGAAAAGGGCGGCAGCCCCTCGGCCCGGGCCACACCATCTACCAGGAGGTTGGTCGAGGTACCGATCAGCGTGAGCGTCCCGCCCAGGATCGCGCCGTAGCTGAGCGGGATCAGCAGCTTCGACGCCGACACGCCCAGGGTGCGCGCAAGCTGCACGAAGACCGGGATCATCACGACCACCACCGGCGTGTTCGACACCACGGCCGAGGCCAGCACCACAAAGCCCATCAGCGCCGCGATGGCCAGTTTGGGATTGGTGCGGGCTTGCGCATCCGCCAAGCTCGTGAACGCATCGAGCGCGCCCGTGCGCACCAGCGCCCCCATGACAATGAACATCGCCGCGATGGTCCATGGCGCGGGGTTCGACAGGACCGCAAGCGCGCTGTCATAGGGCAACAGCCCCAGCGCCAGCATCAGCGCGGCCCCCGCGATGGCCACCACCTCGGTCGGGTAGATCTCGCGCACGAACAGGATGAACATGACCACGACGACCGTAAGGGTCAGCACCGCCTCGCCCGTCTGGGAGAACTCGAAGAACTGCATCTGGCCTGCCCGGTCCCGTTGCCTAGCGCGCAGTCTTGCCGATGGGTGCGGGCGGTGCAAGCCCGGCCTTGGGGCGCGGCTGCACCAGGAACAGGCCGATCAGCATTGCCGCCAAAGCGGCCCAGATATAGGCGGTGTAGCGCTCGCCCAGGATCAGCATGGCCCAGAGCACGCCGAAGAGCGTCACGAGGTAGCTGACCTGCGCGGCAAAGACCGACCCCGCCCGCCCCACGGTCCAGACATAGCCGGTATAAACGGCGGCATGGATGAGCGAGGACAGGATCAGCGCCCAGTCGGGCGCGCCCCAGGGCCCGCGCGGGTCGATGAACTGACCCGTGCCCACGGCCAGCGGCAAGGCGATCATGGACCCGATCAGCGACGCCCCGAACAGCACCTGGATCGGGTCGAGCCCCCGCGTGCCCCAGCGCGCCACCACATTGCCTTCGAGGCCATAGAACAGGGGCGCGATGATCGCCAGCGGGATGAAGACCGCCATGGCCGGGTCGGGCAGGCTCGCCTCTGGTCCCACGAGCAAGAGCACGCCCAGAAGCCCCGCCACCAGCCCCAACACGCGCCGCCAGCTGAACCGGTCGATCCCCAGCCCAAGCGCGATGGGAAAGGCAAAGATCGGCACCAAGGACAAGAGGATCGAGATCACGCCCGAGGGCAGGTAGACCGCCGCCTGGTAGGAGGCTGTGTTGGGCAGAACCGTGCCGATCAGCGCGATCAGGGTGTAGAAGGCCAGATCGACCCGCCCCATGGGCAAGCCCTTGCCGCGCAAAAGCGTGATCGCGCCCAGAACAACTGCCCCGATCACCAGCTGCCAAAACACCAGCCCGAAATGCCTGTATCCTTCGCTGACCGCGATCTTGGCCAGCGGCTGGCTCAGGCCCCAGCCCGCGCCCAGCATCACCAGCAGGGCCACAAGCCCCGCCGTCTCGGGGCGCGTCACGGACCCGCCTGCGCCAGTCGCCCGCCCTGGCGCACCATGCTGACCGACACCGCCTTGCCCGTCTTGTCATCGGTCTCGACAAACAGGCCCGACAGGGTCGCCTCGCCCAACGCGGGCGTGAAGCGCGATTTGCCCATACCCGTCACGAAGCGGCGCATGGGCTCGGCCTTTTCCATGCCGATCACCGAATTGTAGTCGCCGCACATGCCCGCATCGGCCTGAAAAGCCGTGCCGCCCGGCAGGATCTGGGCATCGGCCGTGGGTACATGGGTGTGGGTGCCCACCACGATGCTGGCGCGCCCGTCGCAGAAATGGCCCATGCCCATCTTCTCGCTCGTGGCCTCGCAATGCATGTCGATCAGAATTGCCTGCGCCTGACCGCCCAGGGGATGGGCACGCAGCACAGCGTCGATGGCCGAGAACGGATCGTCATAGGGCCGGCTCATGAAGACCTGGCCCAGCGCCTGGGCGACCAGGATCTTGCGGCCCCGCGCGTCCGAGAACAGCCTGTGCCCCCGCCCCGGCGCGCCCTTGGCGAAATTCAGCGGCCGCAGGATGCGGCTGTCGCTTTCGATATGGCTCAGCATGTCCTTCTGGTCGAAGGCATGATCGCCCAGCGTCACGCAATCGGCGCCTGCCTCGAAGAGGGTCTTGGCATGCTCGGCATTGAGGCCCGCGCCATTCGACGCGTTCTCGCCATTGATGACGACAAAGTCGATCTTCCAGTCACGCCGCAGGGCAGGCAAGCGTTCGCTCACCGCCTCCCGGCCCGCCCGGCCCATCACATCGCCCAGAAACAGAATACGCATGGACCGGATGGGTAGGCCGCAAGACCCGCCACGGCAAGGTCTTTGAACGCCCATGAGGCTTCTTCTTGGCCCAAATACCCAAAAGCCCGAGTGGTCCGGCCCCGCCGGACCGCGAGATATCCTGCGCGGGTCGCCCATGGCGGCCCGCTCTTCCGGATCACGCGCGCGGCTCGATCACGCCCGCTTCGGTCACGATGAGGTCCAGAGGCTGGTCCGTGGGCTCGAGCGGCAGGTCCTCCGCCTCCTGCGCGGCATAGGCAAAGCCGATGGCCAGCGTGGGCCGCGCGGCGCGCAATGCTTCGAGCGTGCGGTCATAGAACCCGCCGCCATAGCCCAGCCGCCCGCCCGCGCGGGAAAAGGCCACGAGCGGCACGATCAGGATCTCGGGCGTGATCCAGTCGCCTGTCTCGGGGATGGCCGCGCCGAACGCCCCCGGGACCATCGTGCAGCCCGGGCTCCATGCGCGGAACCGCAGGGGCCGCCCCACGCCCTCGATCACCGGCAGGCCGACAGGGCCATGGGCCGCGGCCTCTGCCAGCGCGGGCAGCGGGTCGATCTCGGTGCGCATGGCGGCATAGCCCGCCAGCGGCACGCCGCGATGCCCGGCCAGCACCGAGGACAGATGCCCCGCCGCGCCCGCGGCCCGTGCCGCATGGGCCGCCGCACGGCGGGCGAACGCGACCTTGCGCGCCGCGGCCTTGCGCTCCGCCAGATCGCTCACAACAACACCGCCGCCGCGAGGCCCAGGAAGGCAAAGAAGCCCACCACGTCGGTCACCGTGGTCACGAAGGCCCCCGAGGCAAGCGCCGGGTCCACCCCGATCCGATCCAGGATCACAGGGATCACCGTGCCGGCAAAGCCTGCCACCACAAGGTTGATCACCATCGCCGCCGCGATGACATAGCCCAGCGCGGGCGAGCCGAACCAAACAAGGCCCACGATCCCCATCACCACGGCAAAGATCACGCCGTTCACCAGCCCCACAAGGCATTCGCGCCGGATCACCCGCCACACATTGGCACCGGTCAGGTCCTTGGTGGCGATCGCGCGCACCGCCACGGTCAGCGATTGTGTGCCCGCGTTGCCGCCCATGGAGGCCACGATGGGCATCAGCACCGCCAGCGCCACCACGGTGGCAATGGCGTCTTCGAATTGCGCGATCACGAGCGAGGCCAGAACCGCCGTCACCAGGTTCACCGCCAGCCAGGGAAAGCGCCGCTTGGTCGTGGAAATCACACGGTCCGACAGCGACCCCTCGCCCACACCGGCCAGGCGCAGGATGTCCTCTTCGTGTTCCTCGTCCAGCACCGCCATGGCGTCGTCGATGGTGATCATGCCAACAAGGCGCCCGTCCTCGTCCACCACCGGGGCCGAGATCAGGTGATACTGGTTGAAGGCATAGGCCACGTCGCCCTCGTATTGCGTCGCCGGGATCACCTGGAACACGTCCTCGGTGATCTCTTTCAGCGGCGTCGTGCGGGGCGATCCCATGATCTTGCCCAAGGTGACATTGGCCACCGGCTTGTGGCGCGGATCGACCAGGATGACGTGGTAGAACTGTTCGGGCAGATCGTCTTCGCCGCGCAGATAGTCGATGGCCTCGCCCACGGTCCAATGCTCGGGCGCCAACACGACCTCGCGCTGCATGAGGCGGCCGGCGGAGTATTCCGGGTAGGTCAGCGATTGCTGCACCGCCACCCGGTCGGGCTCTTCCAGGTGGCCCAGGATCGCCTCTTGCTGGTGATCTTCGAGGTCTTCCAGAAGGTCGACCACGTCGTCGCTGTCCATCTCGCGGACGGCTTCGGCCAGGGTTTCCGGGCTCAGGACCGAGATGACCTCTTCGCGAAGGGTCTCATCGAGTTCCGACAGGATCTCGCCGTCGATCTCGCGTCCATAAAGCCGCAACAGCCGCCCGCGATCATAGGCGTTGATCTGTTCCAGAAGGTCGGCGATGTCGGCCGCGTGCAAGGGCTCCATGCGCTGGCGCAGATCCTCGGCATCGCCCGTATCGACGGCATAGAGGATGGCCGCCACCGCCTTGCGATCAAGCGCGTAGGCCTCGCTTTCGTCCTCGGTCTCCGGCGTTTCGGTCAGCTCTTCGTCGGCCATGCCCTGCCCTTTCCCTGCTTCGGCTGGACAATAGGCGATGCGGCACGGCAGAAACAGGGGGCGGCACCGCTATTTCCGCCGCTTGGTCCGGGATCCGCCAATGCCTGACACGCACCTCTTGCTGGGACAGACCCTGACGCTGGCGGGCGACCCCTTTGCCGCGCCTGTCGATGCGGTCGCCCGGATCGACAGCCGCGGTGCCGTGCTGCTGCGCGGCGGACAGATCGCCGCGACGGGCACAGCCGACGACCTGCGCCGCGCCCATCCAAAGGCCGTGTTGCACGATTACGGCGACCGGCTCATCCTGCCGGGTTTCGTCGATGCCCATGCGCATTATCCGCAGACCGCGATCATCGCGAGCTGGGGCAAGCGGTTGATCGACTGGCTCAACACCTACACATTCCCCGAGGAAATGCGCCTGGCCGATCCCGACTATGCCGCCGCCATTGCCGCGCGCTACCTCGATCTCACCCGCGCGCACGGTACCACGACGGTCTGCAGCTATTGCACGATCCATCCCCACAGCGTCGATGCGCTCATGGCCGAAGCGCAGCGACGCGGGCAGCGCATCGTCGCGGGCAAGACCTGCATGGACCGCAACGCGCCCGAGGGGCTGCGCGACACCGCGCAATCGGCCTATGACGACAGCAAGGCCCTGCTGGAACACTGGCACGGCGTCGACCGGTTGGGCTATGCGATCACGCCGCGTTTTTCGCCCACATCGACGCCCGAGCAGCTTGCGGCCCTCGGCGCGCTTTGGGCCGAGCACCCCGACTGCCTGATGCAGACGCACCTGAGCGAACAGACCGATGAAATCGCCTGGGTCCGGTCGCTCTACCCGCAGGCGCTCGACTATCTCGACACCTACGAGGCGCACGGGCTCTTGGGCCCTAATGGGCTTTACGGCCATGCCATCCATCTCGAGCCGCGCGAGCGGGCCCGGCTGGCCGAGACCGGCGCGGCACTGGTGCATTGCCCGACCTCGAACACCTTCATCGGGTCGGGGCTGTTCGACATGGCGGCGCGCAAGGCCGAGGGTCTGCGCGTGGGCCTGGCCACGGATACCGGTGGCGGGTCGTCCTTTTCCATGCTGCGCACGATGGCGGCGGCCTATGAGATCGGGCAGCTCTCGGGCACCGCGCTGCATCCCGCGCAGCTGATCTGGCTTGCCACCGCCGGTTCGGCAGAGGCGCTGAACCTGGGCGATCGGATCGGCACGCTCGCGCCGGGCTTCGAGGCCGACCTCACGGTGCTCGACCTGGCCTCGACGCCCGATATCGCGCAGCGCGCGGCCCGGGCCGACAGTCTGTGGGAGGCGCTCTTTCCGACGATCATGATGGGCGACGACCGTGCCATCCACGCGGTCTGGATCAACGGCGCGCCCGCCTGATCTTCATCTTTCCAAAAATACTCGAACGGCGCAGCGGCCCGAGCGAGCGCGACATTGACGCGGGCCGCGCCGGTCAGGTCACGCGTCCTGGCGCCTGCGGAACGGCCAGCGCAGAAGCGCCAGAAGCCCGGACAAAAGCCCCAGCCCACCAAGGAACCCAACCCCGGCAAAGACCGCGCCTTCGAAGGTCACGGGCACGGCCGGTTTGAAATCGTCCCAGGCGCGGCGGGCGATCTCGGGATCGGTGAAGCGGGTGGCATGGGCGGCGCGGGTAAAGGGACCGGCGGCGCGCAGCGCCTCGAGGTCGGCCGAGAGCCGCTCGGCCCGGGCGATGGTCCGGGTCATGTCCGCGCGGCGGCGTTCCACGAAATCGGTGCCGGTCATCTGCGCCAGCGCCGCCTCGCGGCTCAGCCCTTCGGCGGCGGCGGAGGCGTCGAAATCGGCCACCACGCGGCTCAGCTCATCCACCGCGCCCGCCAGGCGCTGGGTGTATTGCTGCGAGTATTCCGGGAACTGCGACAGGCCCGCGGCGCCCGTCAGTCCGCCCGCCAGTGTCAGCGCCCGCAGCAACATGCTCAGATGCCTGCGTAGATCTCGGCGATGCGCGCAACGGCCAGCTCAGGCGCCAGTTCCTCGCTTTCGCCCGTGCGGCGGCTCGTCAGCTCGACCACTCCGTTCTTGAGCCCCCGCGGCCCCACGGTGATCCGCCAGGGCAGGCCGATCAGGTCCATGGTGGCGAATTTCGCGCCCGCCCGTTCCTCGCGGTCGTCGTAAAGCGGGTCGAGCCCGTGGCCCGTCAGCGCCTTGTAGAGATCGTCGCAGGCCGCGTCGGCGGCGGCATCGCCCTGTTTCAGGTTCACGATCCCGCAATGGAAGGGCGTCACGCCCTCGGGCCAGATGATGCCGTTCTCGTCATGGCTGGCCTCGATGATCGCGCCCAGAAGGCGCGACACGCCGATCCCGTGGCTGCCCATATGCACGGGCACGCGGCCCCCGTCGGGGGTGGCGACAGTGGCGCCCATGGCCTCGGAATACTTGGTGCCGAAATAGAAGATCTGCCCCACCTCGATGCCCCGCGCGCTTCGGCGGCGGTCCTCGGGGATTTCGTTGAACAGCGCCTCGTCATGGGTTTCGTCGGTGCGGGCGTAACGGCTGGTGAACTCTTCCAACACCGCCTGGCACTGGTCCACGCTGTCATAGTCGATCTCGCGGTCGCCGAATTTCAGGTCGGTGATCTGGCTGTCGTAGAACACTTCCGACTCGCCCGTTTCGGCCAGCACGAGGAATTCGTGGGTATAATCACCCCCGATGGGACCACCATCGGCGCGCATCGGGATCGCCTGCAGCCCCATGCGCTCATAAGTGCGCAGGTAGCTGACCAGGTGACGGTTATAGGCGTGCAGCGCATCGTCCTTGGTCAGGTCGAAATTGTAGCCGTCCTTCATGTAGAATTCGCGCCCCCGCATCACGCCGAAACGCGGGCGGATCTCGTCGCGGAATTTCCACTGGATATGGTAGAGCGTCAGCGGAAGGTCGCGGTAGCTGCCGACATAGGACCGAAAGATATCGGTGATCAGCTCTTCGTTGGTCGGGCCGTACAGCATGTCACGCCCGTGCCGGTCGGTGATGCGCAGCATCTCTTCGCCGTAATCGTCGTAGCGGCCGCTTTCGCGCCACAGGTCGGCCGATTGCAGGGTGGGCATCAACATCGGGATATGGCCCGCGCGCACCTGTTCCTCGTGCACGATGTTTTCCAGCTTGCGCAGCACCTTGAAGCCCAGAGGCAGCCACGAATAGATCCCCGCGCTGGCCTGCTTGATCATCCCCGCCCGCAGCATCAGGCGATGGCTGGCGATCTGCGCCTCGGAGGGTGTTTCCTTCAGAACCGGCACGAAATAGCGGGACAGGCGCATGGCAAACCTCATCGGTCAGGGTGTTTGGCCCCGTTTATGGCTTTGCCGCGGATGAGACAAGCCACGTTCCACGCGATCATCACGCAAAGTCACGCCTGCGTGACGTCGTGAACTGCGCGGGCTTGCGCCGCGTACCCCCTGTCACAACACACAAACACACCTGAAAGGTTTACCCCATGACATCGATCCGCAAAATCGCCGCTGCCGCGACCACGGCTGTCCTGCTGGCCACCGGCGCCAAGGCCGCCAATATCGTCGAAATCGCCGCAGGCGACGAACGGTTCTCGACGCTGGTCGCCGCCGTGCAGGCCGCCGGTCTGGCCGAAACGCTGTCCGGCCCCGGCCCGTTCACCGTCTACGCGCCGCTGAACGATGCGTTCGCCGCCCTGCCCGAGGGCACGGTCGAAACCCTGCTCAAGCCCGAAAACAAGGACCAGCTGACCAACGTGCTGCTGTACCACGTGGATGACCGCAAGCTGACCGCCGGGATGATCCCGGGCGGGTCGAACTACTTCAAGCCGATCCTGACCTCGGAACGGCTGTGCATCACCAAGAACAGCGACGGCGTGAAGATCGCGGACGGCACCGGCGAGATGGCCAATGTCGTGATCGCCGACATCAAGGCCGACAACGGCGTGATCCATGTCGTGGACAAGGTTCTGCTGCCCGGCACCCGCCCGGCCTGCCACTAAAACACGCATCGGCCCCGCCTTTTCCGGGCGGGGCCACTTGAAAGCCGCGCGCGCATCGGCAATGTCTAAGGACAGGTTCAGTCCGAGGGCGCATGTCACTTCCAG
>CAJXWO010000011.1 GCA_913062865.1 uncultured Paracoccaceae bacterium
AATGCTTGTCATTGGTCGACACTCATTGTTGCGCTCCATAAGAGCAGAAATGTCAGATCAAGTCGCGTGCTTTACACATCACGCTGAACGGTGTGATCTGCTGCGGCGTGCCGAACCAGCCGCACACCTACCAGCAGGTGATGCGCCACCCGGTCGTGAAGAAGAAAGTCTATCACGCCCCGCGGCGCAGCTACGGTGCGACCCAGTATTCGAAAAGCCCCCAGGGCAACTGGTGATCCCGGCGGCCATCTGCGCCCGGCCGGGGGACCGAACATAGCGGTCGCGCCCCTGTCATAAAACTGATACATTCCGCTCATGAGAGCGAACGTCACAGGGTTAGCGGGCGCGGCGTTTCTGCTGTGCCTCGCGTCGGGCTCCCCCGCCGCTGCCCAGTCCCCAATTGCCGAGGTGCTTTGCGCGCCGTCGCCCGCCTTGCATGACAGGCTGACGCGACAGTTCGGGTCGGACCGGCTTGTCACCGGGTTGCGCGGCCCGGAAGAGGTCATGGAATTGTGGAGTTCGGAGCGGACAGGACGTTGGACGCTGGTCATGTCCTATGCCAACGGCACGTCCTGCATCGTCGCGATGGGCAAAGAGTTGACCATGGCCCGCCCCGGGAACGGAGCGGGCTGAGCGTTTCGGGTTTGTGTGTCGGGGGTTACAGGGCCTTGAGGTCCGACGCCATTTCGCGCCCGTCCCGGCCTTCGCGCAGCTCGTAGGACACCTTTTGGTTGTCCGCGAGCCCGGTCAGCCCGGACCGTTCCACCGCCGAGATATGCACGAACACATCCTTGCCGCCGCCTTCGGGGGCGATGAAGCCATAGCCCTTGGTGGTGTTGAACCATTTCACGGTGCCAGTGGGCATCGCGTCTCTCCTTCTCGTCTTCCAGTCTGACGCCAGAACCTTTAAAGGCGCCGTGCCACCGGCGGATCAGACTGTCCGGCCGTGGTGACGGATTCGGAGGTTCGATACGCAAATGCCACGTTTTGAGAGTGGCAGGTTGAAGGTGAAAATCAAGGAAAACAGCCGGGCGCGGGCTTACGATCCCGTGAACCGCCACGGAAAGAGGAAAGCGTGGGCATGATCATCTACGGGTTGAAAACATGTGACACCTGCCGCAAGGCGTTGAAGGCGCTGCCAGAGGCGGGTTTCGTCGACGTGCGGGCCGACGGGCTGCCCGATGACCTGCGCGACCGGGCGCTTGCGACGTTCGGCGATGCGCTGATCAACACGCGGTCCACAACATGGCGCGGTCTGTCCGAGCAGGACCGCGCCGCCGCGCCCACGGCGCTTTTGGCGGCGCATCCGACCCTGATGAAGCGCCCGCTGATCGACGCGGGCGGCACGCTGTACCTGGGCTGGGGCAAGGATGTGCAGGCCGCCCTTCTTGGCGACCGGGCCTGAACCGCATATTTGACCCCAAAGACGCAGGAGAAAGCGCATGCGCAACGCGGCCCTGACACTGGGGATCATCGCCGGGGTGATCGGAATGATCGTCGGCTTTTTCAGCTATGGGTATACCGAGGCGGTCAACCGCTTCGGCGAGGTGGAGGGACTGGCCGAACAGCTCGACAATGTCGGTCTGATCCGCACGGTGTCGATCCTGGGCCCGCTTCTGGCGATCGCGGGTGGGGCCATGGCGAAAGCCCGCGCGCTTTGGGGTGGGCTTTTGCTGCTGATCTCTGCAGGCGCGATGTTCTACGCCTTCGGGTTCAACGTCTTCACGATGTTCCCGATCGCCTTTGCGGGGCTCGGTGGGCTCATGGCGCTGGCTGCGGGGCGTCCTGACGAGCCAAAAAGCCACTTCTGAGCAGGGCATCGACTGACAGCGGACCGGCGCCCTTGATCACAGGGATCAACAGCACCAGCCCCCACAGCAGGCGCTGATCCAGGATCGGGCTGTCGGGGATGCGGTCGAAGAACGCGCCCAGGGTTTCGGCATGGGCAAGGCCGCCATGGCCGTAAAGGTCGGTCAGCGACTGGACGATGACAAATCCGATCATCCCAAGCGCCGATAGCCGCGTCGCAAAGCCGATGACGATGAAAAGCGGCAGCAGGAACTCGGCCCAGGTGCCCGCGACGACCACGGCCCAGTGATACAGCCCCATTTGCGAGACGTCATAGGCAACTGACTCCATCGCCTTGGGAAAGATCTGCGCATAGGCGCCGAGCGACGGCTGGAGAAAGCCCAGCACTCCATCGCCCAGCTTGGTCAGGCCCGAGGCCCAGAAATACATCAGAAGCGTGGCTGCAAAGACCGCCCGCGCCGCCGTGGGCAAGATCCAGGTCTGGCGCTCAACCGCGTTGAAGGTTTTGTCGTGCAAATGGATCAGGCGGATCATGTCAATTCTCCTCGTGATGCAAATCGGTCAGGGCGGCCCCGGACAGAAGCAGGGCGAAAACCGGGCCAAGGTCGAAATCCGGTGTCTCTTGCGTGGCCCTCTCGTGCGCGGCGCCGAGCGTCTGGCCCTCGGACAAGGCCGCGATGAACGCTGCGCCGCCCTTGGGCAGGGGCTGCGCCACCGGGTCGAACCCGGGCCGGGTGATCAGCACATCCTACGGCGTGGGGTGCGGTTTGGGGGCACCTGGTTGGGTTGCATAGGCCCAGATCGCGTGCAGCGGCCAGGGCGACCGGATCAGCCGCAGCGCCGGGGCCAGCGTGAAGCGGGCGGCGAACAGTCTCTCGGGCGGTAGACCGTCCAGCCGGGCGGCGTCCAGCGGGGCTGCATCGGCGGCGTGGTAGCTTTGGCGCAACGCCAGTTCCAGCTGCGCCACATCCGCAAGGTAGCCGATATGGGACAGCGGCTGGAAGTCACTGAGAAACTGCGGAAAGTCTGCCCCGTACTGCATCATCAGAGGTGATGCGGGCGTGTGGGCGCGCAGGTACAGCCCCGCGACCTTCTTGAAGTTTTCCTCACCGATCAGGCCGCGGATGGCGGGAAAGCCGGTTTCTAGCGCCTCGGTCAGGCTGACGGCCACGTTGTTGCGATAGACGGCAAAGCGGCGCCCGGCGGGGCGACCCACGCCATCTGTCAGGCCCTCGGGCACGGGCTGGTCAGGGGCCAGCATCGCCCGGCGGAACATGGCCTGATCGACACTCATACCGTCACCCGGCCCAGCGCATCGGCGGCGCGCTGCGCCTCGGCGGCCAGCACGGGCCAATCGGGCACATCGGTGTCCCATTCGACCAGCACGGGCTTCGGTCCCGCGCGGTTCAGCGTGTGATCCAGAAGTGCCCAGACGGGATCCACAACCTTGGCACCGTGGCTGTCGATCAACAAGGGCGCGCCGTGGTCGTCTTGGTCCTCGTCATGACCGCCCAGGTGAATTTCGCCCACCTTATCAAGGGCAAAGCCGTCGATATAGGCGCGCGGTTCATAGCCCAGATTGGTGGCCGAGACGAAAACGTTGTTCACGTCCAGCAGCAGCCCGCACCCCGTCCTGCGGCTGATTTCGGCCAGGAACGCGGGCTCGTCCCAGGTCGATTCGGCAAAGGCCAGGTAGCTTGACGGGTTCTCAAGCAGCATCCGGCGGCCCAGCACCTCTTGCACCTCGTCGATGTGATCGGCCACGCGGGTCAGCGTGGCATCGGTATAGGGCAGGGGCAGCAGGTCGTTGTAGAAATGGCTGTCATGGGTGGACCAGGCCATATGCTCGGAAAAGCTGGCGGGGTTCAGCCAGCCGCACAGGTGCTTCAGCCGGGCCAGGTGATCGGGGTCGAGCCGACCTTCGCCACCGATGGAAAGGCCCACACCATGGACCGAGATCGGGAACCGTTCGGCCAGGTGGCGCAGTTGCGCGATGGGGCGCCCACCGTCGCCCATGTAGTTCTCGGCGTGGATTTCCAGCCAACCCACAGGCGCAGGGTCGGCCTGTATAGCGCTGTAATGCTGGGCTTTGTAGCCGACGCCGGGCAGGGCGGGCAGGCCGTCTGAAACGGTATCGAACATGGGCGATCCCCTGACATCTTGGTGAGGGATGGGTGCGGCCACCCATCCCGAGGGGCGCGGCCTGGCGCCCGAAACCGGTCGCTTACGACTGGGGCAGATCGCGGTCCAGCTCTTCCAGCGAGCCCATGCGCGCGGTGCCATCGGCCATCGCGGGCAGCTCGATCTCGGTGCAGGTGCCGGCCTCGACGAGGGTCCAGGCGTTGCCCTGGTAGTCGACGGTCGACGAACCCGCGCAGGTGGTGCCGGGGCCCGCGGCGCAATCGTTTTCGCCGGCAAGCGATACGCCAAAGCACTTTTCCTGCGCTTGCGCGGTGGTGGCGGTTGCGCTCAGGGCTGCGGCAACGGCACCTGCGACGGCAAAAGCTTTAACGGTGGTGGACATGGAACTTCCCTTTCGGTTGCAAAACCGCGTCGCACTCAGCGGCGACAGGGAAATTCGTAGCGGCAGGCCGCTTGCACGAACCACTCACACGGCCGTGCGACACAAACGCGTCATGCGGCGTGATGGGTTCGTGACGTGTTTTCAGGGAGGCGCTAACAAATGTTTCGGGATCGGGCCGTTTCCAGCCCGATCCCTGCGACAGGACCGCGCGATTTGTTACAAAAGATCCGGCGGGGTGGCTTCGACGCGCAACGCGCTCACGATCTCGTCCAGCGATTGTACCGCGGTTTGCTTTTCGCCCAGGCGGCGGACGGACACGCTCCGCTCTTCGACCTCGCGTGCGCCGCAGGCGAGGATGACCGGCACCTTGCCCAGCGAATGCTCGCGCACCTTGTAGTTGATCTTTTCGTTGCGCAGATCGGTTTCGGCCCGCACGCCCGCCGCGCGCAGCGCTTCGGCCACCTCGCGGCAGTAGTCGTCGGCATCCGACACGATCGACGCCACGACCACCTGGCGCGGCGCCAGCCAGAAGGGCAGCTTGCCCGCGTGTTCCTCGATCAGGATGCCGATGAACCGTTCGAAGCTGCCCAGCACGGCACGGTGCAGCATGACCGGGCGATGCTTGGCCCCGTCATGGCCGATATAGGTGGCGTCCAAACGCTCGGGCAGGACGAAATCGACCTGCAGCGTGCCGCATTGCCAATCCCGGCCGATGGCGTCGGTCAGGACGAATTCCAGCTTGGGGCCGTAAAACGCGCCTTCGCCCGGGTTCAGCTCGTAGCTCCAGCCGGCCGCCTCGGTCGCGGATTTGAGCGCGAATTCCGCCCGATCCCAGACATCGTCCGACCCGGCCCGCGTTTCGGGACGGTCCGAAAACTTCACCGCGAAACTGTCGAATCCCAGATCGCGATAGATCTGGTCCAGGAACTCGATGAAGCGCCTGGTCTCGTCTTCGATCTGGCTTTCTTCGCAAAAGATATGCGCGTCATCCTGGGTGAAACCGCGCACCCGCATGATCCCATGCAGCGCGCCGGAGGGTTCGTAGCGGTTGCACGACCCGAACTCGGCCATGCGCAGGGGCAGGTCGCGATAGGATTTCAGGCCCTGCTTGAAGATCTCCACATGGCAGGGGCAGTTCATCGGCTTGAGCGCATTCACCGCCTTTTCGCGGGCGTGGTCCTCGTCCACTTCGACGATGAACATGTTCTGCTGGTATTTGTCCCAGTGGCCCGAACGTTCCCAGAGCTTGCGGTCGACGACCTGGGGGGTGTTCACCTCCACATAGCCGCCCTTTTGCTGCTGACGCCGCATGTAATCCTGAAGCGTGGTGTAGACGCGCCAGCCGTTCGGGTGCCAGAAGATCTGGCCCGGTGCCTCTTCCTGCATGTGGAAAAGATCCATCTCGCGGCCCAGCTTGCGGTGGTCGCGCTTGGCGGCCTCTTCCAGCATGTTGAGGTATTTTCGCAGGTCTTCCTTGTTCAGGAAGGCCACGCCGTAGATCCGCTGCAGCATGGCGCGGTCGCTGTCGCCGCGCCAATAGGCACCCGCGACCGACATCAGCTTCCAGCTGTCGCCGGGCACCTGGCCGGTATGCTGCAGATGCGGGCCGCGGCACAGGTCCTGCCAATGGCCATGCCAATACATGCGCAGGGGCTCGTCTCCCGGGATCGCCTCGATCAGCTCGACCTTATAGGGCTCGCCATTGTCGCGGTAGAATTGCACCGCGCGATCCCGGTCCCAGATCTCGGTGCGAACGGGGTCGCGCAGATTGATGATCTCGCGCATCTTCTTTTCGATCTGGCCCAGGTCCTCGGGGGTAAAGGGCTCTGCGCGGTCGAAGTCGTAATACCAGCCGTTCTCGATCACCGGACCGATGGTGACTTTCACGTCGGGCCAGATTTCCTGCACGGCGCGGGCCATGATGTGGGCCAGGTCGTGGCGCACCAGCTCCAGCGCCGGTTCAGGGTCTTTCATGGTGTTGATGGCGATGGACGCATCGGCCTCGATCGGCCATTGCAGATCCCAATGCGCGCCGTTGACAGCGGCCGAAATCGCCTTTTTTTCAAGCGATTTGGAGATCGAGGTGGCGACCTCGGCAGGGGTCACGCCGGCATCGAAATCGCGCGCATTGCCATCGGGAAAGGTGAGTGAGATCTGGGCCATATCGGCTCTCCTCGTCGGTTTGGCGCCCACGGAACGCCCGGTTGCGGGTATCAAGTCGCGCGTTATGTGACCCCGGGCGCGGGTCAAGTCAACTCTTCGCCAAGGGCCTTTTGGCGGGCTGCGGCCCGATGATGCAGGCAAGACACGAGGGACGGGATATGAGTGAGGACATCACCGAGGACCTGTTCGAGCGTCTGACCGGCGCCGAAGACCCGGCGGACGATCTGTCAAAACCCGCTCAGGATGCCGAGGCCCGGAACGGGTTGCGTCATGCCATTTCGTTGTCGATGACCAAGGTGGCCGATGGTCTGATCGACCCGAAACTCGTGCTCAGTTGGCTGTTGAACGCGTTGGGGGCACCGGCCTATTTCGTGGGGCTTCTGGTGCCCATCCGCGAGGCGGGCGCGCTTCTGCCCCAGATCGGGCTGGCCGCGATCCTGCAACGGATGCCCACGCGCAAATGGATGTGGGCGGCAGGGTCGCTGGGCCAGGGGATCGCGGCGGCGCTGATCGTGCTGGCGGCCCTCACTCTCACGGGCTGGGCGGCGGGTGCGGCGATCTGCGGGGCGCTGGCGCTTCTGGCCGTATCCCGCGCGGCGGCATCGGTGTCGTTCAAGGACATCCTGGGCAAGACCGTGGGCAAAACCCGGCGCGGGGCCATCACCGGCACGGCGGGGTCGCTGTCTTCGGTCGGGGTGCTGGCCTTTGCCGGGCTCATGCTGTCGGGCGTCTTTCAGGACACCGGGCTGGTGATCGGGGCCATCGCGCTGGCCGCGGGGCTGTGGATGGCGGCAGCCGCGCTCTTCTCCACCCTGAGCGAGCAGCCCAGCCAGACCGACGGTCAGGCCGACGGCGTCTCCCTGTCGCTCTTGCGGGACGACCCGCGCCTGACCCGCTTCATCATCGCGCGGGGGCTTCTGGTGTCGACCGCGCTGGCACCGCCCTACATGGTCCTGCTGGCCTCCGAGGCGGGTCTGGCCGCGCTCGACAAGCTGGGGGCGCTTGTGCTGGCCTCGGCGGGGGCATCCTTTCTCAGCTCCTATGTTTGGGGGCGGCTTGCTGACCGGTCGTCGAAAACCGTGCTGGCGCTGTCGGGCGTTGCGGCGGCGCTTGCGATGCTGGCGGCGGTGGGGCTAGCAGCCGCCGGGCTTGCGCAGACGATCTGGGCCATGCCCCTCACGCTGTTCGTTCTGATGGTGGCCTATCATGGGGTGCGACAGGGCCGGTCGACCTATCTCGTGGACATGGCCCCCAAGGACAAACGCAGCGCCTATGCCGCCCAGTCCAACACGGTGATCGGGGTGATCCTGCTGGCCGCCGGCGCGGCGGGGGGCGCCGCATCGGTCATCGGTGCCGGGGCGACGCTGATTGTGTTTGCAGCCCTCGCCGTGGCAGGCGCCGTCGTGGCCCTGCGGCTGAGCGAGGTCGAAGAGGGGCTCGACCTCTTGTCCTGATCCAATGGGCCTGGCCTTTGCTTGGCATGGCCTCCTTGGCATTCCGGTGCGCGCGGGTATGCTGCCACCGACCAAGGAGGATGCATGACCGAGATCGCTTTTCTGGACAGTCCGCATGGCCGACGGCTTGCCTATGCCCATACGCCGGGCACGGGGCCGACGATCGTGCTCCTGTCAGGCTACAAATCCGACATGGAGGGCACCAAGGCTGTGCATCTGGAGGCCTGGGCCAAGGCGCAGGGCTGCGCATTCCTGCGGTTGGATTATTCCGGGCATGGCCAATCGGGCGGTGTCTTCGAAGAGGGGTGCATCGGCGACTGGGCGGAGGATGCGGCTGCCGTGATCGAGGCTATCGCCCCGGGCCCTGTGGTCCTGGTCGGCTCGTCCATGGGCGGCTGGATCGCCTGTCTTATGAGCAAGCGATTTACGAATGTCGCGGGCTTTGTCGGCATCGCCGCGGCGCCGGATTTCACCGAAGACAGTTTCTGGGAAGGCTTCAGCCTGGAAGACCGTCAGAAGGTCATGGAGGAGGGGCAGGTCGCGCTGCCCTCAGACTATGGAGACCCTTACATCGTCACCCGCAAACTGATCGAGGATGGTCGTCAGAACCTTGTCCTGCGTGACCCGTTGCCGATGCCCTTTCCGGTGCGCCTGCTGCAGGGGACCGAGGATGAGGCGGTCGAGCGCGCGGTGGCGCTGCGGCTTCTGGATCATATCGACGGGCCGGATGTCCGGCTGAGCCTTGTCAAAGGGGCCGATCACCGGTTTTCCGAGCCTGCGACCCTCGCGATGATCGAAGACGCCATTCTGGACGTTTTGGGCGAGGCGGGGACGTGAGGCGCGTCATGGTCTGGGCGTTGGCGCTCATTGCAGCGGCTGTCGCCGCGCTCTTCGCCTTCGGCACGCGCGAGCCGGCCGACCTGACCTTGCCCGAAGGTCCGGCGCTGGCCCCGGACGAGGTCGCGGCGCATTTCGCCCAGGTCGAGACGGAGGTGCCGAACCGCATCGAAGGGGTGGAAAAACGCGTGGTCTGGGCCAGAGAGCCGGGGGTCGTCACGCCCTTGTCGATCCTCTATGTCCACGGCTTTTCCGCCACGTCGGAAGAAATCCGCCCGGTGCCCGATCGCCTGGCCGAGGCCCTGGGCGCGAACCTGGTCTACACTCGCCTGACCGGCCACGGGCGGGGTGGCGCGGCGTTGGCCGAGGCGACGGTGGCCGATTGGATGGCCGATATGGCCGAGGGGCTGGCCGCCGCGCGGGCGGTGGGCCAACGGGTGATCCTAATGGGCACCTCGACCGGCGGGACGCTTGTCACGGCGGCACTGGCCCAGCCGGGCGGGGACAAGGCGGTCGCGGGCGCGATCCTTGTCTCGCCCAATTTCCGGATCAAGGCCCCGGCTGCGGTGCTGCTGACCCAGCCCGGCGCGCGGATCTGGGCCCCTTGGGTGGCGGGGGCCGAGCGGGCCTTTGCGCCCGTGAACGATGCCCACGCGGCCTATTGGACCGAGGCGTACCCGACGGTCGCGCTCTTGCCGATGGCGGCGCTGGTCAAGGCGGTGGGCGCGCTCGACCTGTCTCGGGTCACCGTGCCTGCGCTTTTCTGGTTCGCCGATGCCGATACGGTCGTCTCGGCCGATGCGACCCGCGATGCGGCGGCGCGCTGGAGCGGTCCGGTCACCCTGTGGTCGGTCGAGATGGGGTCGGGCGACGACCCGGCCGCCCATGTGGTGATGGGGGACATCCTGTCGCCGGGCCAGACCGCACCTGCCGTGGCCGCGTTGCGGGACTGGATCGAGGGGTTGTGAGCTGCGGGAAGCGAGGGGCGCTGCCCCTCGCGCTCCCCGGAGTATTTCGGGAAAGATGAAGCAGGAGGGTCCGGTGCAGAAGATCGGAAAACACATGATCCGCGCGGGGCGTCAGCGATGAGACGGCCTGGTTCGGTTGCGTCGCTCGAGACCCTGGGGCGCGTGCGCCTGTCGCGCTATTTCTGGATGCGCGAATTCCTGTATTCGGAAATCGGCAATTTTCACGGGATCCCGAACCTGCCCCGGGACCCGGACCTGGCTATCGCCCGGGGACGGGCGTTTTGCGAAACGCTTCTCGACCCGCTGGAGGAGACCTTCGGCCGGGTCTTCGTGCGCTCGGGCTACCGGTCGCCGGAGCTGAACCGGTTCGGCAACGAAAACGGGTTGAACTGCGCGCGCAACGACAATCCGCTCGAATGCCATATCTGGGATCACGAAGACATGCCCGTGGCAGGCGCGTCGATCGTAATCCCGTGGTTCGCCGACCGCCATGACGCAGGCCGGGACTGGCGCGACCTGGCCTGGTGGCTGCATGATCACCTGGACTATTCCGAGATCAATTTCTTTCCCAAGCTCTGCGCCTTCAATATCGCCTGGCGGCCCGTGCCCTTGCGGCGGATCGACAGCTATGTTGCGCCCAAGGGCAGCCTTTTGAAAGCCGGGGCCGCACCGGATGTACCTTTGGCCGAGCGGCAAAGGCGTTACGGCGATTTTCCACCGTTTCGGGGACGTGTGCCCGAGGGCGGCGCGGTCCGGACGGGCGGCGCATCCGCGGCACTGGACAGACCCGGGGAGACGTCATAGCGTCGCGCTTGAAAGCGTATGCAATCCAGGGCCGGACCCCATGAGCGACCTGTCGGACCAAACGCTGGATGTCTATGACAGCCATGCGGCCATCTATGATGCCCATCGGTCGCGTGCGCTGTTCGAGGCGCGGTGGTTGTCGCGCTTTGGTGCGGCGCTCGGGCCGGGTAAGCGCGTGCTCGACCTGGGATGTGGCGGTGGCGAGCCCATCGCGCGCTGGTTCCTGTCCGAGGGCTATGCCGTCACGGGCGTGGATTTCGCACCCGCCATGATCGAGATCGCCCGGGGCCGCTGGCCCGATGGGGATTGGCGGGTGGGCGATATGCGCAGCCTCGATCTGGGCGAGGTCTTCGACGGGATCATCGCCTGGAACAGCTTTTTCCACCTTGCCGCCGAGGAACAGCGCGCGATGTTCCCGCGCCTGGCCCGCCACCTGATCCCGGGCGGTGCCCTGATGCTGACCGTCGGGCCCAGGGCGGGAGAGACGACCGGCACGGTCGCGGGCCAGACCGTCGCCCATGCCAGCCTGTCGCCTGCCGAATATGCCGCGCGTCTCGAGGATGTGGGCTTGCGCCTGACCGGGTTTCTGTCCGAAGACCCGGACTGTGCCAGCCATACCGTACTGATGGCCCGCAAGGAAAAGGAGTGATCGCATGACCATTCGCACGACCCATGTGGGCAGCCTGCCCCGCACACAGGAGGTGGTCGATTTCATCTTTGCCCGCGAGAACGGGCAGGACTATGATCCGGCCGCCTTTGACGCCTGCATGGCCACCGCCTGCGCCGAGACCGTGCGCCGCCAGGTTGAGGCAGGGGTCGATATCGTGTCGGACGGCGAAACCTCCAAGATCAGCTATGCCACTTATGTCAAGGACCGCTACACAGGCTTTGACGGCGACAGCCCGCGCAATGCGCCGGCCGATCTGAAGATGTTTCCGACCTTTCTCAAACGCCTGGCCGACGATGGCGGCACGCCGAAATACGCCCGGCCCATGTGCGTGGGCGAGGTCCGGTCGAAAGGGCAGGGCGAGCTGGAAAAGGACATCGCCAATCTCAAGGCGGGCATGGCCGAACACGGCGCGGCCGAGGGCTTCATGAATGCCGCCTCGCCCGGGGTGATCTCGCTCTTCCTGCAGAACGACTTCTATCCCACCCGCGATGCCTATCTGGCCGCGCTGGCCGATGCCATGCGCGACGAATACCGCACCATCGTCGATAGCGGGCTGTATCTGCAGCTCGATTGTCCGGACCTGGCGCTCAGCCGTCACATGCTCTTCAACGATCTGAGCGACGAGGACTTTCTCAAGATCGCCGCCGCCCATGTGGAGGCGCTGAACCACGCGCTTGACGGCATCGATCCGGCCCGCGTGCGCATCCATATCTGCTGGGGCAATTACGAAGGGCCGCATGTCTGCGATATCGGGATGGACAAGGTGTTTTCCACGCTGATGGACGCGCGCGCGCGCTATGTCCTGTTCGAGACGTCGAACCCCCGCCATGCCCATGAGTGGACCGTGTTCCGCGACCGCAGGGCCGAGATCCCAGAGGACAAGGTGCTGGTGCCCGGCGTCGTCGATACGACCACGAATTTCGTGGAACACCCGGAACTCGTGGCCCAGCGGATCGAGCGGTTCACGGGCATCGTCGGGGCCGAGCGCGTGATCGCGGGCAGCGATTGCGGCTTCGGCACTTTCGCGGGCTTCGGCGCGGTCGATCCAGAGATCGCCTATGCCAAGCTGGGGGCGCTCTGCGAAGGCGCGCGGATTGCCTCGGCCCGGCTTTGATCCATGCTCGATCCTATCGTCTTTCTGCCCGGCATGATGTGCGACGCGCGCCTTTTCGGCCCGCAGATCGCCGAGTTGTCGTCCGAGACGGCCGTGATGGTCGCCCCCATGACCAAGGGTGAGCGGATCGAGGAGATCGCGTCGAACGTGCTGACCTGGGCGCCGCCGAAATTCGCGCTGGCGGGCCTGTCCATGGGCGGGATCGTGGCGATGGAGGTGCTGCGGCGCGCGCCTGACCGGGTGACACGGGTCGCGCTTTTGGACACGAACCCGCTGGCCGAGACGCCGGAAAAGGCCGCTGAGCGTGAGCCGCAGATCATCCGCGTCAAGGCCGGGCGGCTGGACGAGGTGATGCGCGAAGAGCTCAAGCCGAATTATCTGGCCCCAGGTCCCGGCAGGCTCGAGGTGCTGAACCTTGTAATGGAGATGGCCCGGGTGCTGGGCCCCGAGGTCTTCATCCGCCAGTCCCGCGCGCTTCAACGCCGGCGAGACCAGCAGGCCACCCTGCGCCGTTGCAAGGTGCCGGCACTGGTGCTGTGCGGGGAACACGACACGCTGTGTCCGGTCAAGCGGCACGAGTTCATGGCCGAACTGATCCCCTATGCCCGGCTCGAGGTGATCGAGGGCGCGGGCCACCTGCCCACTTTGGAACGCCCCGAAGAGGTCACGGATGCCCTGCGCGACTGGCTGCGGCAGCCTTATGTGTTGAAGGGGTGAGGGCGCTCTGGTCGGGGCCATGTGGCATCTCGCCCGAAGGCGCGGGATGACGGCAATCCGCTTTGCCCGTGCGGGGGCAACCAGCTTTGAAGTCCTCCGGGGCGCCATCGTTTTGACCACCGAGGTGAGCCAAGACGCGTTTGCCCCTCGTGTTTCGGCCACCGCACGCTAATTCCCGTCCATGAACACGCCTGCACACCTGATCTTCGGCGCGGCGGCCTTTGGTGATCCCCTGCGCCGGGGGACGACCACGGCGGCGCTGTTGGGCGGACTTGCGCCCGACCTGTCGCTCTACCTCATGGCCGGGGTGGCGCTGGTGATCCTGCAGATCCCGCCGCAGGTCGTGTTCGATGAGCTGTATTTCTCGGACGCATGGCAGACCGTGTTTGCCATCGACAATTCGGTCTTCGTCTGGGGGCTGGTCTTTGCCCTTGGCTGGTGGCGGTCGAACGCCATGGTGATCGCCTTTGCCGGGGCGGGGCTCATTCACTTGGCCACCGATTTCGCGCTGCACCACGACGATGCCCGCGCGCATTTCTGGCCCCTGAGCGACTGGCGCTTTGCCAGCCCGATCTCCTACTGGGACAGTGCGCATCACGCGCGCTGGGTTGCCCCGGCCGAGGCGGCGGCGACCTTGGCGCTGACGGTGCTTTTGTGGCGCCGGTACCTCGCCCGTGGTTGGCGCGCGCTTTGGATCCTGTTGGCGGGCCTCGAAATTTTCGTGGTGCGCAATTGGCTGCTCTTCTTTTGACCGGCCGCACAAAGGCGTTGCAGAATACCGTCGCATGCGGGCAAATATCGGAAATATAACGAAATTTCCTTTACTATCGCGCCGCGCGTCGCCATATCGTGCAAAAATCCCGGAGGCCGGGCATGGCACCCATCGAAGATCACCCGCTGCGTTACAAGCTTGCCAACGAGCTGCACGCGCGCCCCTTTCCGTCGATCGATACGCCGGGCACGGCGGTCTACCTCGCCATCAAGCAGCCCAACCAGGCCGTGGCCCGCGACCGTCAGCGGGACATGGACCACCTGATCGCGCTTCTGGATCGGTACGGCGCGGCCCATCCGCAGCCCGGTGCGACGCATTATTCGGGCAAGCTGGGGCGGCATACGCTGAAATGGGAACAGCATACCGAGTTCGTGACCTATACTGCCTTTTCCGACGGGGTGCGCGACCGGCCCTTCGACCCGTCGGATTTCGAGGTTTTCCCCGAGGATTGGCTGGCCGAGGCACCCGGCGCACGCATCACTTCGGCGCAGATCCGGATCGAGACCTGGGCCGATGACGACGCGATCAAGAACAAGGTCGCAGACTGGTTCGTGCCCGAAAGCGTGGCCGTCAGCCGGGTGCTGGACGATGCCGCGGTGATCGCCGCGGATTTCCGGATCGACCCGGCGGGGCATCTGCGCTTTGCGGTGTTCACCCGGCCCGAGACCGGGTCGCGGCGCGTGGGCCGGGTGGTCCAGCGCCTGTGTGAGATCGAGACCTACAAGACCATGTCGATGCTGGGGTTTTCCCGCGCGCGGCAGATGTCGGGCCGGATGGGCGAGATCGACAACGAACTGACCGATCTCATGGCCTCCATGACGCAGGACGACCGGTCCGGCGAAGAGGTTCTGCACAAGCTCCTCAGCATCTCGGCCGAGCTGGAGAACCTGTCGGCGCAGGCTTCTTTCCGCTTTGGTGCCACCGGTGCCTACGAGGCGCTCGTGATGCAGCGGGTCAGCGTGCTGCGCGAACAGCGGTTCAACGGCCGGCAGACGTTCAAGGAGTTCATGACGCGCCGCTACGATCCGGCCATGCGCACCGTGAAATCGACCGAAACGCGGCTGCAGGCCATGGCCGATCGCGCCATTCGCGCAGGCGATCTGTTGCGCACCCAGGTGGATGTGGAACGCAGCGCCCAGAACCAGGCGCTGCTGGAAAGCATGGACCGCCGGTCGGATCTGCAGTTGCAGCTGCAAAAGACGGTCGAGGGGCTGTCGGTCGTGGCAATCAGCTACTACGCGGTCTCGCTGGTCAGCTATGTGGTCTATCCCCTGACCGAGCCCACGGGGCTCAGCAAGGAGATGCTGACTGCGGCGCTTACTCTGCCGGTTGTCGGCCTTGTGTGGTGGATGATCCGGCGTATCCGGAAGAAGATGGATCACTGATCCGCTGCTGAAGCGCGCGGGTGATGGTCGCGCCCGCGATGATGGCGGCAAGGGCGATCACCGCCGCAAGGGACAGTGTGGCGATGCCCGACAGGCCCGCACCCACGGTGCAGCCGCCGGCAAAAACGCCGCCCACGCCCATCAGCGCGCCACCGCCCAGCGACCCGCCGGTCTGTGCCGCGCCATCGAAGCCCTGCCAGCGGAAGCTGCCGAACAAAAGCGATGCGGCCAGCGCGCCCAAGGCCACGCCCCCGACAAGCCCGGTGCCGAAGCTCGCGGGCACGGCCGTTGCGGCTGCCGACCAGAACAGCGCGTCGGCGGCGGGCGCGGTGAACGACACGCTTTCCAGCGCGATCGGGTCGAAATCGTCATACAGGACGTATCCGGTACCCACCCAGCCCAGCGGCACGAGCAGCCCTAGCGCGGCGGCCATGACCAACCGTCCCGGTTGCCGTCCGCCGCGCAGAATGGCCCAGATGGCGGCGGCCAGGATGATCGCGACCCACGGCAGCGGCCCCAGCGGCAGGGCCGAGGGCACATCGACGCTCAGCCCGGCAAGGCCCGTGCGCAGCGGGGCAAGGACGCCCTCGAGCGTGGCCTGCGCAAAAAGCGCAAAGGTGACGATCCCCACGAGCGCCCGCAGGTTGCCGCCCCCCGCCAGCACCGTCAGGCGCGATGCGCAGCCCCTTGCCAGGACCATGCCCGCGCCGAACATAAGCCCGCCGAGGACCAGCAGCCCCAGCGGCAGGGTGTCGGCGTGAAAGCGGTGATCGCCGAAACTGACAAGGCCGGCTGCCACGGCAACCTGCGTGCCCAGAACCGCGGTCGCCAATGCCGTCAGCCAGACGGCGCGTGCAGCAGGGCGGTCCACGCCCAGGAGCGCACGGCGCAGGCAGAAGGCCGTCCGCTCGGCCAGGACGCCGAAGGCGAGGCCCAGGATCAGGGCAAAGCCCACGCTGGCAGCGCGGGGCGGGAAATCTAGACCGAGCGTTTCGTACATGGAGCCTCTCCAGGGCAGGGGAACGGGATACCCGGCTCAATAAAGACCCCGCGCCGGAACGATCAATCCGCTCACACGGACATACGCGGCCCGTGGTTGGAACGACGTTCCACCATGATGTCTTTGGGCAAACCGTGCGTTCCATCCTTGGCCATGGGCCGAAACGCGGGTCATACGGGGCGTCGGACAGCAAAACGCCGGGCCTTATTTGGCCCGGCGTTCCCTGTCGGCCCGGTTCGGCGAGCCGGGGGGGCAGTGGCTCAGCGGCCGCGAATCCGCGGGTCGAGCGCATCGCGCAGGCCGTCGCCCAGGTAGTTGACCGACAACACCGTCAGAGAGATCGCGGCGCCCGGCCACATCACCCGCTCGGGATATTGCTGCAGGTAGTCCGTGGCGTCGAACAACAGCCGCCCCCAGGTCGGGAAATCTGGCGGGAAGCCCAGTCCCAGGAAGGACAGCGCGCTTTCGGTGATGATCGCGTTGGCGATGCCCAGCGTGGCCGAGACCATGATCGGGCTCATCACGTTGGGCAGGATATGCCGGGCGATCAGCTGGAAGTTGGTGGTCCCGATGGAGCGTGCGGCCAGCACGAATTCGCGCTCCTTCAGCGCCAGCACGTCACCCCGCACGATCCGCGCCGTGGGCATCCAGCTGGTGATGCCGATGGCGACCACGATCAGTATGAAGATGCCGGTCTCGGGACCGAACGCCTTGTTCAGTGGTTCGCGGAACAACAGCACCATGACCAGCAGAAGCGGCAAGAGCGGCAGGGCCAGGAACAGGTCGGTAAGGCGCATGAGCGGCCCGTCGAGCCGCCGAAAGAACCCCGCGACCACGCCGATAAAGCTGCCCAGCAACAGTGCCAGCGCCATGGCCGTCAGCCCCACGGCGATCGAGGTCTGCCCGCCCGCCATCATCCGCGCCAGCGTGTCGCGGCCCAATTGGTCGGTGCCGAAGGGATGCGCCCAGCTGGGCCCGGAATTGCGCGCGCGGATGTCGATATAGGTCGGGTCGATGGTCCAGAGGAACGGACCGATGAAGACAGCCAGCACAATGGTGATGAAGATGATACCGCCCACCAGCGCGCCGCGGTGGCTTTTGAACTGGTCCCAGACCTCGGCCCATTTGGACCGGGGGGGCGCCAGCGGCTTGGTGTCGGTCAGCGCCGCGATGGCCTCGATCGGCGCGTCGGGCGCGGTTTCGTGGGTCGAGGGGTCAGTCATAGCGGATCCTCGGGTCCAGAAGGCCGTAAAGTACGTCGGCGATCAGGTTGAAGAGCACGATCAGGATCGCGAAGATAAAGGTGATCGTCTGCACCATCGGGATATCGCTGGCTTGGATCGCGGTGATCAGAAGCTGGCCCAGCCCGTTCACCTTGAAGACCTGTTCGGTGATGATGGCGCCGCCAAAGATCGCGGGCACCCCCAGCGCGATCACGGTCACCACCGGGATCATCGAGTTGCGCAGGACGTGGACCATGACCACGACCCATTCACCCAAACCCTTGGCGCGGGCGGTGCGGACGTAATCCTGGTTCAGGTTGTCCAGCATCGAGGCGCGCATGTAGCGGCTGATCTGCGCGGTGGTCTGCAGGGCCAGCACCATCACCGGCATGATCATCTGGCGCAGCTGCTGTTTGAAGCTTTCCCAGTCGTCCACCACCAGCGTCGTGTCGTAGATCGACGGCAGCCAGCCCAGCTGGACCGAGAAGATCACGATGACCAGAACGCCGGAAAAGAAGGGCGGCACCGAATAGCCGATCATGGCGATGAAGGTGCCCGCCTGGTCGAAGACCGAATACTGGCGATAGGCCGAATAGATACCGATCGGCAGCGCGATCAGAACGCCCACAACGTAGCTTAGGCCCACGACCCGCAGGGTCTGCGGCAGGCGCTCCAGCACGGTGTCGAAGACCGGTGCGCGGGTCTGCCAGGAGATCAGGCGCGCGCCCTCGGGCGCGGCGAAAAGCCCGGTCGCCTCGGAAATATAATGCAACGGCTCGGTCCAGACGACCTGTTTGAGCCACAGGAAGTAGCGGATGTGCACGGGTTCGCCCAGGCCCAGGCTTTCGCGGATCTGCTGGCGCACCTCGGGCGGAATCGTGAGGGGCAGCTGCGCGGTCGGATCGCCGGGGGCGAGATCGAGCAGCAGGAAGATGATGAGCGAAATGAATATGAGGGTCGGCACGGCCGTGACGAGCCGTCTCGCGGTGAATGTCAGCATGAGGCGCGTCCCTGCCGATCTTTGTCTGAGGTGAACGCGACGCCGGGCCGCGTATCAAGGAAAGGCGCCGCCCCCGTGGGGGCGACGCTGCGAGTGGCCTGCATCATTCGCTGATGCGGTACCAGTCCTTGATGTTCCAGAGCTCCGAATCCCAGTCCGAGATCTGGACGCCACCCAGGGTGTTGGCATGGGCCGACACGCCGCCGCGGTGGATCAGCGGGATGATCGAGTAGCTCTGCATCAGCATGTCGTTCTGCTGCTTGACGATCTCGGCGCGATCCTCGATGGCCGCGGTGGTCGCCAGCTGATCGACAAGCGCGTCATACTCTTCCATGCAGAAACGCTGGATGTTCGAGCCCTGCCACTGGGTGTCCGGGCCCGGGATCTCGTCGCACTTCCAGTTCGCCATGTAGGCCTCGGGGTCCACACCGGCGAAGTTGTTGGTGTACATCTCGATGTCGGCATAGAACTTCTGGAAGGTGTCCGGGCTGGCCGGGTCGCCGCCGAAGAAGACCGACGCGTCGATGTTGCGCAGCTCGGTCTCGATGCCGATCTCGCTCCACCACTGCTTGATCAGCGCCTGGGTGTCCTGGCGGACGGCGTTGGTCGAGGTCTGGTAGAGCACGCTGAGCGGCGTGCCTTCGTATTCGCGGATGCCGTCGCCGTCGGTGTCGACGATGCCCGCCTCGTCCAGAAGCGCGATGGCGCCCGGGATGTCCTGCGTCAGGCAGGCGTCATTGGCGGTGGAGGCATAGATTTCCGGTGCCGGCAGCACGTTGCAGGTCGGCTGGCCGCCTGCGCCGTAGCCCACTTCGACCAGCAGCGCGCGGTCGATCGCCATGGACATGGCCTGTCCGATGACCGGGTTGGTCAGGAACGGGTGGGGGCCTGCCTCGGCGGTCGAGCGGATGTCGCCCAGGGCCGGATCGGGGTTGAACTGGTTGAGGTGCAAACGCTCGACCGAGGTGCCGAAGGCGGTCACGACGGTGCCGAGGCCCCGCGCTTCCATGTCCGACAGGATGTTGGGGTCGATCTGCAGGTTCCAGGCGTAGTCGAACTCGCCGGTTTCCAGAACCGAGCGTGCCGCGCCGGCCGCGTCGCCGCCGCCCTTGAACAGGACAGTCTGGAACGCGGGCTTGCCGGCCTCGCGGAAGTTCGGGTTGGCCTCGAACTGGATCACGTCATTGGCCTTGAAGTCGGTCACGACGAAGGGACCGGTGCCGATCGGGCCGAAGTTGGCGTCGACGCAGGTCGGGGCCGCGGCGCCCAGGCATTCCTCGAACTGCGCCTTCTGCAGGATCGGGCTCTCGGAGCCGACGAAGGCGGTGTAGGGGAAGGGCTTGGGCGAGTCGAAGCTCACACGCACGGTGCGGTCATCCACGGCCTCGACGTTCTCGACGCCGTCATAATAGCTCGCCTGCGCGCAGCCGCCCTCGGGATGGGTGCAGTACTGCCAGGTGAAAACGGCGTCCTCGGCGGTCAGCGCGGTGCCGTCCGACCAGGTCACGCCTTCCTTGATGGTCCAGGTGATCGAGGTCAGGTCCTCGGAGACGCCGCCGTTCTCGACAGTCGGGATCTCTTCGGCCAACCACGGGATCATGTTGCCGTTGTTGTCGAAGCGCGCGAGCGACTCGAGCACCAGCGAGGCCGATTCGACCTCTTTCGTGCCGCCCGACAGATACGGGTTCAGCGTCGAGGGCGCCTGCCAGTAGATGATGTTCACCTGGCCGTCGCGTCCGCGCTCGCCTTCGTGCCCCGCGGCAAAGGCCGCCGGGCTCAGCGCCACAAGCGCAGAAGCCCCCAGTAGAAGCGATTTGATCTTCATGTCGTACTCCCTGTTGAATTCAGGCGGCCCCGCGCCGGGGGATGACCCCGGGCCGACCCGCACCATTGGGCCCGCGGATGTCGGGCGGTCCGAAGACCGGCAACCGTACCCCGCGGTTGCAATCATCACAGACCACGCTTTGTGAAAAAGCAAGACTTCGATTGACCTTGACCTTGCGCCAGCTACGCCGCCTGCGCGTTTGACAATCGTTTGTGCCTGTCGCTAGCGTTGAACAGGCCTCCCCGTTTTCGAAGGACGACCATGCTCGATCAGCCCATCGCCTCCGTGCGCAACCTGCGCGTCGAATTCCAGACCAAGGACGGGCCCGTCGTCGGGGTCGAGGATGTGTCATTCGATGTGCATCCCGGCGAAACGGTCTGCATCGTGGGCGAATCCGGGTCGGGCAAGTCGGTGTCGTCTCTGTCGCTGATGCGGCTGGTGGAATACGGCGGCGGCGAGATTGCGGGCGGTCAGCTTCTGTTCGAGCGCAAGGAGAACGAAGGCCGGATCGACATCGCCAAGACCGACCAGTCGCTGATGCGCACCATTCGCGGCAACGAGATCGGCATGATCTTCCAAGAGCCGATGACGGCCCTCAATCCGGTCTTCACCGTGGGCCGCCAGCTGACCGAGGGGCTGCGGCTTCACGAGGGCCTGAGCAAATCGGCGGCGCGGGAAAAGGCGCTCGACCTGTTGCGCCAGGTCCGCATCCCCGAACCCGAGCGTCGGCTGGACCAGTATCCGCACGAGCTGTCGGGCGGTATGCGCCAGCGCGTGGTGATCGCCATGGCGCTGGCCTGCGAGCCGCGGCTGCTGATCGCGGACGAGCCCACCACCGCGCTCGACGTGACGATCCAGGCCGAGATCCTGGCGCTGATGGACCGGCTCAAGCGCGAGACGGGCACGGCGGTGATGTTCATCACCCATGACATGGCCGTGGTCGCGCAAATGGCTGACCGGGTGGTCGTGATGTTCCGCGGCAACAAGGTCGAGGAAGGCCCGGTCGAGGAGATCTTCGAAAACCCCCAGCACAATTACACCAAGGCGCTTCTGGCCGCGGTGCCCAAGCTGGGCGAGATGAAGAACAAGCCGCTGCCAGAACCCATGAAGCTTCTGGGCGTGGACAGCCAGGACATCCAGCCGATCCCCGGCAGCACCGAGACGCTGTTGACCGTGAAGAACCTGGTGACACGGTTCCCGGTCAAGGGCGGGTTCTTCCGCCGGACGGTTGCCAATGTCCACGCGGTCGAAGACGTGTCCTTCGAGATCAACAAGGGCCAGACCCTGTCGCTCGTGGGCGAGTCGGGCTGCGGGAAATCCACCGCGGGGCGGTCGATCCTGCGGCTGGTCGAACCCCTTTCGGGGCAGATCGACCTGGGCGGCACCGACATCATGGCGCTGGACCAAAAGGGCCTGCGCGAGGCGCGCCGCGACATGCAGATGGTGTTCCAGGACCCGTTCGCGTCGCTCAACCCGCAGATGCAGCTGTCGGACCAGGTGGCCGAGCCCATGCGCAACTACAACACCGCAAAGGGGTCGGAATTGCAGGATCGGGTCGCGCATCTGTTCGACCGGGTGGAACTGCCGCGCAGCTTCTTGCGCCGCTTCCCGCACGAATTGTCGGGCGGCCAGCGCCAGCGGGTGGCCATCGCCCGGGCGCTGGCGCTCAACCCCAAGCTCATCGTCGCGGACGAGGCCGTGTCGGCGCTCGACGTGTCGGTGCAGGCGCAGGTGCTGAACCTGATGATGGAGCTTCAGGCCGAGCTGGGTCTGTCCTTCCTGTTCATCAGCCACGATATGGCCGTGGTGGAACGCGTGAGCCACAATGTGGGGGTCATGTATCTGGGCCGCATCGTGGAACTGGGCCCCCGCGCGCGGGTGTTCGAGAACCCCCAGCACCCCTATACCCAGGCGCTGATGAAGGCCGTGCCCATCGCCGATCCGCGCAGGCGGAAGGCGGAAAAAGACCTGAATTTCAAGCCGATCCCGTCGCCCATTCATTCACTGGAATATGAGCCCGCCCCGTCGGAATACGATGAGGTCGAGCCTGGGCACTTCGTCCTGACCACCGATAGCGGGTACTGAGGCCGACATGCCCGACATCCTCGGCCCCCGTGCCATCCTGGATCACCTGGTCAGCTTCCCGACCGTCAGCCGCGACACGAATATTCCCCTGATCGACTGGGTCGAGGACTACCTCACCAGCCACGGCATCACCTGCCACCGGCACAAGAAACTGGACGAGCCGAAAGAGGCGCTGTTCGCCTCCATCGGGCCCGACGCGCCGGGGGGTGTGGTTCTGTCGGGTCACACCGATGTGGTGCCCGTCGATGGCCAGGCCTGGGACACCGATCCCTTCACCGTGACCGAAAAGGACGGGCGGCTTTATGGACGTGGCACCTGCGACATGAAGGGCTTCGATGCACTGGCGATCTGGGCCATGGTCGCGGCGCAGCAAAAGGGCGGGCTGACACGCCCGCTTCAGATCGCGCTCAGCTATGACGAAGAGGTAGGCGTGATCGGGGCCGAACCCCTGATCAAGGCCATGGAGGGCGTCGTGCCCAAGGCCGAGGCCGTGATCGTCGGTGAGCCCACGATGATGAAGGTCGTGACCGGGCACAAGGGAGGCCTTGGCTTCGACACCCATGTGCAGGGGTTCGAGGTGCATTCCTCGCTTCTGCCCGAAGGCGTGAACGCGGTGATGATGGCCGCGAAACTGGTCGACTGGGCCAACCAGGTGAACGCCGACCTGACGGCGCGCACGCCCGAGCCGCGGGCGAGCGTCTTCTACCCGCCCTTCACCACCGTGCATGTGGGCATGATCGAGGGCGGCACCGCCCATAACATCACGGCCAAGGATTGCCGCTTTGTCCTGACCTTTCGCGTTGTCGATGGCGAAGACCCGGAGGATTGGGCCCGTGCCTATATGGACCGCGTGGCCGAGGTCGAAGCCGAGATGCAGGCGATCCGCCCCGAAACGAAGATCGTGGTTGATCGTCTGTTCGATGTGCCGGGCCTGTCCCCGGAACACGAAGGCGCGGCCGAGGCACTGGCCCGGCGGCTGACCGGCGACAACGCGCCCCGCGTCGTGTCCTACGGGACCGAGGCCGGGCATTTCCAGCAGGGCGGCTACAGCGCCGTCGTTTGCGGGCCGGGCGACATCGCCCAGGCGCACCAGCCCAACGAATTCCTCGAGATCGCGCAGCTGGACGAAGGTCAGGCCTTCATGTCCCGCCTGATCGACCACCTGCGCACGGAGTAAGCGATGCCCGTCAAGAACCGCTTCGCCGAGCTGCAAGACGAGATCACCGCATGGCGCCGTGACCTGCATGAACACCCCGAGATCCTGTTCGACACCCACCGCACCAGCGCCTTTGTCGCTGATAAGCTCAGGGAATTCGGCTGTGACGAGGTGGTGACGGGAATCGGCCGCACCGGCGTGGTGGGCGTGATCAAGGGGCGACAGGACACCTCGGGCAAGGCTATCGGGTTGCGCGCGGACATGGACGCGCTGCCGATCCATGAACAGACGGGCGCGGCCTATGCCTCCAAGACCCCGGGCGCGATGCATGCCTGCGGCCATGACGGGCACACCGCGATGCTTTTGGGCGCGGCCAAGTACCTGGCCGAGACGCGTAATTTCGACGGTCGCGTCGTGCTGATCTTTCAGCCCGCCGAAGAGGGCGGGGCAGGCGGGCTCGAGATGGTCGAAGACGGCATGATGGACCGTTTCGGCATCCAGGAGGTTTATGGCCTGCACAACTCGCCAGGCATTCCCGCGGGTGAATTCGCAATCAGGCCCGGGCCGCAGATGGCCTCGGCCGATGAGTTCACCATCACGCTGGACGGGCAGGGCGGGCACGCCGCCGTTCCGCACGAGGCGATCGACCTGGTGCTTGTGGGCAGTCAGATCGTGGTTGCGCTCAACGGTATCGTGTCGCGCAACGTGGACCCGGTGAAACACGCGGTGCTGACGGTCGCGACCTTCCTGACCGAGGGCGACACCCAGAACGTCATCAGCCAGAGCGTGCGGCTGCGCGGCACCGTTCGGTGCTTTGACGCCGATGTACGCGACCTGGTCGAGGAACGGCTGACCGCGCTTGCCAGCGGCATCGCCGCCTCGCACGGCGCGCGGGCCCAGATCGACTACAAGCGCGGCTATCCGCCCACGGTGAACCACCAGGACCAGACCACCTTTGCCGCGGACTGCGCCGAGATCGTCGCGGGCCGCGTCGATCGCGATACGCCGCCCATCATGCCGGCCGAAGATTTTTCCTACATGCTGGAAGCGCGCCCCGGCGCCTATATCTTCCTCGGCAACGGGGGCACGGCAATGTGCCATCACCCGGCCTACGATTTCAACGATGCGGCCATCCCGGCGGGCTGTTCGTGGTTCGCCGAACTGGTCGAGCGCCGGATGCCCGTGAGCTAGACCATCGCGCCGACCGCCCGCTGGACTCTCGCCCAGCCCGGCCACAGGATGCGTCCGAACCAACAGGAGAAAACACGATGCCCGTCAAGAACCGCTTTGCCGAATTGCAGGACGAGATCACCGCCTGGCGCCGTGATCTGCACGCGAACCCCGAGATCCTGTTCGAAACCCACCGCACCAGCGCTTTGGTGGCCGACAAGCTCAAGGCGTTCGGCTGCGACGAGATCGTAACCGGCATCGGCCGCACCGGTGTCGTGGGCGTCATCAAAGGCAAGTCGGACACATCGGGCAAGGTGATCGGGTTGCGCGCCGACATGGATGCGCTGCCCATCCACGAACAGACCGGGCTCGACTACGCCTCCAAGACCGATGGCGCGATGCATGCCTGCGGCCATGACGGACATACCGCCATGCTGCTGGGCGCGGCCAAGTACCTGGCCGAGACGCGCAATTTCGATGGCACAGTCGTTGTCATCTTCCAGCCCGCCGAAGAGGGCGGCGGCGGCGGCAAGGAAATGTGCGACGACGGCATGATGGACCGTTTCGGCGTGCAAGAGGTCTATGGCATGCACAACTGGCCGGGCCGCCCGGTGGGCAGCTTCGCCATCCGCCCCGGCGCCTTCTTCGCCGCGGCCGACCAGTTCGACGTGATCCTGAAGGGCAAGGGCGGGCACGCCGCGAAACCTCAGGAAACCGTCGACACGACCGTATTGGCCGCGCAGACGGTGATGGCGCTGCAGACCATCGCCAGCCGCAATGCCGACCCGGTCGATCAGGTCGTGGTCTCGGTCACGTCGTTCGAGACATCGTCCAAGGCCCATAACGTGATCCCCGCCAGCGTCCATCTGCGCGGCACGGTGCGGACCATGAGCCCCGAGATGCGCGACCTGGCCGAGAAGCGCCTGACCGAGATCTGTGAGGGCACGGCGGCCACCTATGGCGGCACGGCAGAGGTGCAGTATCACCGCGGCTACCCGGTCATGGTGAACCACGACGATCAGACCGAATTCGCCGCCGAGATCGCCAAGAAGGTCTCGGGCGGTTGCGATACCGCACCCCTGGTGATGGGCGGCGAAGACTTCGCCTACATGCTCGAGGAACGCCCGGGCGCTTATATCCTTGTCGGCAATGGCGACACTGCGATGGTCCACCACCCGGAATACAACTTCAACGACGAGGCCATCCCGGCTGGCTGCTCGTGGTGGGCGGAACTGGTCGAGACCCGGATGCCCGCCGCCTGAGGCGGTTTGGGCGGCCCGCGATCCGGGCCGCCCGATCCATCAGTCGGCACCACGCCGCTGGCGTTTCTTCTGTGACATCGCGCCCTTGACCATCTTGCCGAAGGCGCGGTCGCGTTTGCGGGCCTGGGCGATGGTTTCGCTGTTGTAGCGATCCTCGGCCCGCAGCTTTTCCCAGCGCGCCAGGCGGTCGGCGTCCAGCGTGCCTTCGGCCACTGCAGCGGCGATGGCGCAGCCGGGCTCACCCTGGTGGGCACAATCGTTGAAGCGGCAGGCGCGGGCCAGATCCTCGATATCCTCGAACACCGCTTCGATCCCGTCCTGCGCCTCGGTCAGCTGCAACTCGCGCATCCCCGGCGTGTCGATCAGCCAGCCGCCCATGGGTGTGGGAACGAGGCTGCGAAAGGTCGTGGTGTGCCGGCCCTTGGCGTCATCCTCGCGGATGCCGGCCGTGGCGGCCGTCTCACCGGTCAGCGCATTGCGCAGCGTGGTCTTACCCACCCCGGACGAGCCCAAGAGCGCCAGCGTCTGCCCGTCCCGGCACCAGGGGGCCAGGCGCGCGGCCTCTTCCGGGTCCTTGGCGTTGAGCGCCAGGGCGGTGACCAGCGGCGACAGGCGTTCGGCCTGGCGCAGAAACGGGGTGGGGTCGTCGACCTGGTCAGCCTTGGTCAGCACGATGAGCGGCAATGCCCCCGCGCTTGAGACGAGCACCAGGTACCGCTCCAGACGTGCCACGTTGAAATCGGCATTGCAGCTGGTCACGATGGCGATCGTATCGATATTCGCGGCGATGCGCTGGCGCGTGGCGGTGTGCCCCGCCGCCCGGCGCGCGAGGTCGGAGCGGGGGTCGAGCCTGCGGACCGCGTCGGTCCCGTCGCTCAGCACCCAGTCGCCGACGGCGTATTCACCCGCGCTGTCGCGAGGGATCAGGGCAACGGGGCCGTCCGTGGTGAAGGCCGTCAGCCGGTCGCGCTGCACTTCGGACAGGCGCGCAGGCGTGAGGTCTGTGTCGGCCTCGGTCAGTTGTTTTGCGAAATGGTCCGACCAGCCGAGGTCGGAAAGCGTGAATTGGGTCAATAGAGCTATCCCATGCAATAGAAACTGGGCCGCGTACCCAGGGGCGGCGGCGTTTCGATCATCGGGCGGCGCGTATCAGTGACGCGCGGCCCGGAGGGATGCGGCAAGCTCCATCAATCCTCCTGTGGCCATCTGCGCCGCAGTCTAGTCCCGGCGCCAGTCCGCCGCAAGCCGGACTGGTCAGGCCCGCGCTCTTGGGCTAAGCGGTCGCCATGACCACCGCCAACATCATGTGCATAAAATGGGGCACGCTTTTCGGTCCCGAATACGTGAACCGGCTTTATTCCGGGGTGCGGCGCAATCTCGACCTGCCGGTGCGGTTCTTTTGCATGACCGAACGGGCCCAGGGGCTGCACCCGGATGTCGAAGTGCTGGACCTGCCCGTGGAGCCCTTTCATGACGAGATGAACGCAGCCCTCGCCGTGGCCAACCGCCAGGGCGCGATGCGGAAGGTCTCGCTCTTTCGTCCCGGCCTGGTGCCCGATCTGGACGGGCCAGTGCTGGGCTTCGATCTCGACGTGGTGATCACCGGCGATCTGCGCCCCATCTGGGACCTGGCGCTCGGCACGGTCGCCATGCGCCACGACTGGACCGAGGCGCGCAAGGGGCGCCCCACGGGCCACGGATCGGTCTTTCGCTTCGATCCGCGGCGACACGGGTATCTTTACGAGGATCTGGCGGCCAACCCCTATGCCGAGGTCGAGGCGGCGCGCGGGTCCGAACAGCGCTACACCTCGCACAAGGCGATGGACCGGGGCGAGTTCACCTATATTCCGGGCCCGTGGGTCGTGAGTTTCAAATACGATTGCCTGGGCCTGCCGCCGCGCAACTGGCTGCATGCCCCGCGGCTGCCGCGGGATGCGCGGGTCGTATGTTTCCATGGGCGCCCCAAGATGCCTGAGGCGGTGAAAGGGTATCGCAGATCGCTCATCCGATTCTCCCACCCCTGCGACTGGCTGCAGGAGCACTGGATCGACCGGGCCCGCGCCGATCTGGGCGATGGCTGGGGCTGAGAGGCCGGGATTTTTTGAGTATTTCTGGAAAGATGAAGCAGGGGGTTTTGCGCAGGCCCGGGGCCGGGTGTGTGACCGCGACGGAGCCATTCGCAGGACCGCGCCGGCGGCTACGGGATCCTGCGGGTCTGATCAACCTTTGGAACGCGCTCATCTTTTCCCGCATTAACCTTAACAGGCGTTATCCTTAATGCGCGGCGGTGGAAGCATCCGGCCACGGGATCCCGTCAACAGGGTCTGCCATATGGCGAGGTCTGCCATACGGTCCTACAGTGGACGGGCTACCCTTGCCCGGCATTTACCTTAACGTGTGTTATCCTTAACGCCCGGGTACAACGGGTCGGCGCAGGATGTCCTGTGGCTTGGGGCTTTGGTCGGGTCAGAGTGGGGACAAAACCGACCCAATCGGTTCGCTCTCAGAGGCCTCGTTCGCGCTATGGCCCTCAGGGCGCGGCGGTGTGGTCGGCGCGGGGCGTCCTGACTTCTTCTTGGCAAAAATACCCCAGTGAAACGAAAAACGCCCCGACCAGACGGCCGGGGCGTTCGCGATGCCGGTCTGTCCGGGCGGGTTATTCCGCCGCGACGGGTGCCTGTGCCAGGTCGCGCAACACGTAATGCAGCACGCCACCGTGTTCGACATATTCCTTCTCGATCGCGGTATCGATCCGGCACTTCAGCGTGATCGTCTTCTCGCTGCCATCCGCGTAGGTGATGGTGCAGGGCACCTCGCTCAGCGGCTTCAGATCGCCCTCGAGGCCCGAGATCGACACGGTCTCGTCGCCGGTCAGGCCCAGTGATTTGCGTGTGTCGCCCCCGGTGAATTCGAAGGGGATCACGCCCATACCCACGAGGTTCGAGCGGTGGATGCGCTCGAAGCTTTCCGCGATCACGGCCTTGACGCCCAGAAGCGCCGTGCCCTTGGCCGCCCAGTCGCGCGACGAGCCCGCGCCATACTGTTCGCCGCCGAAGATCACCAGCGGCGTGCCCGCCTCCTGGTAGGCCATCGCCGCGTCGTAGATCGAGGTCTGCTGGCCATCGGGGCCCTTGGTATAGCCGCCCTCGACCCCGTCCAGCATCTCGTTCTTGATGCGGATGTTGGCGAAGGTGCCGCGCATCATGATCTCGTGGTTGCCGCGGCGCGACCCGTACGAGTTGAACTCGCGCGGGCTGACCTGACGCTCGACCAGGTATTTGCCGGCCGGTGTCGTTTCCTTGAACGAGCCCGCGGGGCTGATGTGGTCGGTCGTGATCATGTCGCCCAGAAGCGCCAGAACCCGCGCGCCCTCGATGTTCGAGATCGTGCCGGGTTCTTTCGACATGCCCTGGAAATAGGGCGGATTCTGCACGTAGGTCGAGGTCGCGGGCCAGTCATAGGTTTCCTGCTCCGGCACCTCGACGCCCTGCCACTTGTCGTCGCCCTTGAAGACATCAGCGTATTTCGACTGGAACGCCTCGCGTGTCACGGTCGCCTCGACCAGTTCGGCGATCTCGGCCTGGCTTGGCCAGATATCCTTGAGGTAGACATCGTTGCCGTCGGGGTCCTGGCCCAGCGGTTCGCGGGTGATGTCGACATTCATGTCGCCCACCAGCGCATAGGCCACCACCAGGGGCGGCGAGGCCAGATAGTTGGCACGCACATCGGGGCTGATCCGGCCCTCGAAGTTGCGGTTGCCCGACAGGACCGAGGTGGCGATCAGGTCGTTGTCGTTGATGCACTTGGAGATCTCGGGCGCTAGCGGGCCCGAGTTGCCGATGCAGGTGGTGCAGCCATAGCCAACGAGGTTGAAGCCGATGGCATCCAGATCCTCCTGCAGCTCTGCCGCTTCGAGATAGGCCGACACGACCTGCGACCCGGGCGCGAGCGAGGTCTTGACCCAGGGCTTGCGTGTCAGGCCCTTTTCGCGCGCCTTGCGGGCGACAAGGCCCGCGCCGATCATCACATAGGGGTTCGAGGTGTTCGTGCAGGACGTGATCGAGGCGATCACGATCGAGCCGTCATGCATCTGGTAGCCATGGTCGTCGGTCTTGACGAAGCCGCGCTTGTGGTGGCCCTCGTCGCCGGGGATGTCCACAGGCTCGGGCTGGCCGCCTTCGCCTTCCCAGAGGACTTCCTCGCGCAGGCTGGCGTCCTCGGCGGAGCGTTGGCCCTTGATATACTCGGCAAAAGCCTTGGCCGCCTGGTCGAGCGCGATGTAGTCCTGCGGGCGCTTGGGGCCCGAGATGGCGGGCACGATGGTGCCCATGTCCAGCTCGAGCGTATCGGTATAGACCGGGTTGTAATCCGGCCCGCGCCAGAAGCCGTTTTCCTTGGCGTAGGCCTCGACCAGCGCGATGCGGTCTTCGTCACGGCCCGTGTTGCGCAGGTAGCGCAGGGTTTCGTCGTCGATCGGGAAGAAGCCGCAGGTCGCGCCGTATTCCGGCGCCATGTTGGCGATCGTCGCCCGGTCGGCGAGCGGCAGGCTGTCGAGCCCATCGCCGTAGAATTCGACGAATTTGCCGACCACGCCCTTTTCGCGCAGCATTTCCACGACTTTCAGCACCAGGTCCGTCCCTGTGGTGCCTTCGACCATGGCGCCGGTCAGCTTGAAACCCACGACCTCGGGGATCAGCATCGAGATGGGCTGGCCCAGCATCGCCGCCTCGGCCTCGATTCCGCCGACGCCCCAGCCCAGAACGGCCGCGCCATTGACCATGGTGGTGTGGCTGTCTGTGCCCACGAGTGTGTCAGGGTAGGCCACGGTTTCACCGGTCTGGTCGGTGTCGGTCCAGACGGTCTGGGCGAGGTATTCCAGGTTCACCTGGTGGCAGATGCCGGTGCCCGGCGGCACCACGCGGAAATTGTTGAACGCGGTCTGACCCCATTTGAGAAAGGTGTAGCGCTCCATGTTGCGTTCGTATTCGCGGTCCACGTTCATCTGGAAGGCGCGCGGGTTGCCGAACTCGTCGATCATGACCGAATGGTCGATGACCAGGTCGACCGGGTTCAGCGGGTTGATCTTTTGCGGATCACCCCCCAGCGCCTTGATCCCGTCGCGCATCGCGGCCAGGTCCACGACCGCCGGCACACCGGTGAAATCCTGCATCAGCACGCGCGCGGGCCGGTAGGCGATCTCGCGCGGGTTCTTGCCGCCCTTGGTCGCCCACTCGGCAAAGGCCTTGATGTCGTCCACATGGACGGTCTTGCCGTCCTCGAAGCGAAGCATGTTTTCCAGCACCACCTTCAGCGCGGCGGGCAGTTTCGAAAAATCGCCCAGGCCGGCGGCTTCGGCGGCGGGGATCGAGTAATAGGCAATGGACTGGCCGTTGACCGAAAGGGTTTTGCGGGTCTTGGCAGTGTCCTGTCCGACGGTAATGGGCATGGGGCCTCCATATCCTGGCAGTGACGCGTTCCCGGACCTTTTGACTTAAGCCCGGCACCCGCGCAAGGGGGGTGCGTCAATTTTTGTATACCGTGGTGTACCGCTTTTGGGCCTGTGACGCCCATGCCGCGCTCAACCGTCTCTCTCAAATCATTGATTGGTTATTTCACCGGGGGCTGGTTACCTATCCAGCGCAAGGGGAAACGACGGAGATCTCATGACACGCTTCCTGCAGTGGATCGCCGCGGCTGCGATCGCGGTGACAGGCGCGGGCGCGGCCAGCGCCGATGATCACCCGGTGGTGGTCGAGCTCTATACCTCGCAAGGCTGCTCGTCCTGCCCGCCCGCGGATGCCCTGCTGCACAAGCTTGCGGACCGCGATGACGTGATCGCACTGGCCTTGCACGTGGATTACTGGGATTACATCGGCTGGAAGGACAGCTTTGCCGACCCTGCCTTCACCGCGCGGCAGAAAAGCTGGGCGCGCGCGCACAACAAGCGCACGGTCTACACGCCGCAGATGATCGTGCATGGCGCCGAGGACGTGGTCGGCACCCATCCCATGGACCTGGCCAAGACCATCGACGCCCATGGCGATCAGCCGGGGCGCGTCTCTCTTGACGTGTCGCGCAGCGGCGAAACGGTCACCGTGCGCGCAGAGCCCGATCGCGGGCTTCCGCGGTCGGTGCTGCAACTGGTGCGCTACCGTCCGCAGGCCACGGTCGAGATCCTGCGCGGCGAGAACGCGGGCAAGACCCTGAGCTATGCCAATATCGTGACCGAATGGACGGCGCTTGCCGAATGGGACGGCCGCGTGCCGCTCGAGATCGAGGCGCAGGTGACCGGTGACCAACCCGTCGTCTTCATCCTGCAGGAAAAGGGCTACGGCCCGGTCCTTTCGGCCGCGCGCCTGCGCTGACGCTCGGGCTTCCAGCGGCGGTGGATCCAGAACCACTGGCCCGGATGCGCCGCAATGCGGGCCTCGAGCCTTTGCGTGGCCGCGCGCATCATGTCAATCGGATCGCCGTGGGGAACGGGTGCCTCAAACTCGGCCGAACAGCTGACGCCGTCCGGCTGTCGCACCCCGAAGAACGGGATCATCAGAGCGCCGGTGCGCAGCGCGATCTCGGCCGCCGAAAGCGCGGTGGGCGCCGGGCGGCCCAGAAAGTCGATCACCGCGCCCTTGCCGTCGAAAACGTCGAACAACAGCACGGCCATCCCGCCCTCTTTCATGTGACGGAAGAGCCCCGTGGTGCCGCGCCGCCCTTGCTCGAAGACCGGGCCCGACAGCTGGTGCATGTTGCGGCCGTAATGGGCGTTGAAATACGGGTTCTTCATGGGCCTGTAAAGACCACCCACCCGGTACCCCCGCGCCACAAGGGCGGCGCGCGGGGCTTCGTAATTCCCGAAATGGCCCGTCACGAACATCACCGGTCGGCCCTCGGCCCGGGCGCGCTCGACCTCCGCCGCGCCTTCGCCGGTCAACGGGACATTGGCCATGCGGTCACGCAGGCCCGCCACGTCGTAATTCTCGATCATCGTGCGACCGGCATTGTCGGCACTCGCATCGGCGATGCGACGTCGGTCCGTCTCGGGCAAATCCGGCCAGACATGGGCGAGGTTCGCCATCGCGCGCCGCCGCCAGCCCACGGCCGGCGCAATGCCCCGGGACACGAGCCCGCCCATCAGCGCCAGGCGCGGGCGCAGGGGCAAGAGCAGCGCCGTGCCGATCAGCGCGCGCACGGCACGGTCCGACAGCCAATCCGCCGGGGTGCCCTTGATGGGCGCGTCGCTCATTGCCGCGCCTCGGCCGCGCGGGCCAGCCGCGTTTCGCGCTGCCAGACATACAGCCCCGAGACGGCGATGATCGTCGCCCCCAGCACGGTCCAGAGATCGGGCAGCTCGCCGAAGAACACCAAACCCAGAATCGCGGCAAAGATCAGGCCCGAATAGGCAAAGGGCGCCACCAAGCTTGCTTCTCCCCGTTGCAGCGAGGTGATGAGCAGCAATTGCCCGCCTGTGGCCAGGCAGGCGATCGCCGCCATCAACAGCGCCGATGTGCCATCCACGGGCTGCCAGTGAAAGGGCACGACCGCCGTCAGCACGACGCTGCCGAACAGCGCGGCATAGACGAGCGAGGTCCAGGTATCCTCGTCCCGCCCCACAAAGCGCGTGGTCAGGGCATAGGCCGAGTAGAACACCGCGGCGCCCAGCGGAAACAGGGCAAAGGGCGAAAACACGTCCGAGCCGGGGCGGATCACGATCAGCGCGCCGATCAAGGCCGCGCCCACGCCCGCCAGCCGGCGCGGGCCCAGTCGCTCCCCGAGGATGAGACCGGCGCCAAGGGTGATGAGCACCGGGTTCAGGTTCATGACCGCCGTGGCCTCGGCCAGGTCGATCCGGGCCAGACCGTTGAAGAAACACATGGTCGCCAGAAACAGAAACAGCGACCGCAAGGCCTGCAAACCCGGATAGCGGGTCCGGACCACCCGGTGCAGGCGCGGGGCCACGATCAGCAGGACCAGACCGGCCTGGCCCACGTAGCGCGTCCAGAGCGTGGGCCAGACGCCGATCCGCTGGCTCAACGCCTTGGCACAGGCATCCATGAGCGAAAAGCACAGGATCGCGCCGATCATGAGCAGGATCGCGCGGGTCTGGGCGCCGGAGGCCGACAGGGGGGCAGGGGCAGGGGTCATCGCCCGTGTGCTACACGATCCCGCGAGGCCATTGGAACCGGTTTTTGCGCAAGCCACCGTGTCGCCCCTGCCGCCGGGGCAGGACGCGCCGGGCCGCAAGGGCATCGCCCGGGCTGCGCGCGAAGGCCGCGCCCGTCGAGATCGGCCATTTCCGAAAGGATGATGTCGGCGGGATTGCCCCGAACCCCGGAGAGGGTGCAGGACGCCCCCCGCGTGCGCCGCCCCGCTGGTGCCGTCGCATCCTCGGACAGCAGACCGGGCGGTCGGGCCCGGATCCACCCCGGCCCGCCCATCTGGCCCGCCCCCGCGACGCGTCGATCGAACCGGTGCGTCATCCCCCGCTTCATCTTTCCAAAAATACTCAAAATGGCGCGCCAGTACGGGCCCGTGCACCGGTCGTGCCGTGCATGTCACGCGTCCTCGTCGCCATCGCTCAGCAGTGTCAGCTCGCCAGCCGCCTCGAGCCGCCGGATCGCCCCGACGATTGCGGTCTGCGCGGCTTCGCCGACACTCGGCTTGACACGGCCCATGTCCTGCATGTCCTCGCGCAGCTGATCGGCCATGCGCCGCGAGAGATTGCCCAGGATATGCTCCACCGTGTCGGGCTGGCTTTCCGCGCCATGGGCAAGGGCCGTGGCCAGGTCGGCCTGGTCGATCTCGCGGATGATCTTCGGGACGTCCAGCGCAGCCAGGCGCGCGGGGATATCCGCGAAGGTGAAGATCGCCGCGCGCACGCGGTCGGCGAGGTCGCGATCCGTCTCTTCCAGCCCCTCGAGCAGGCTGTCCCGTGTCATTGCGGCCGAGTAGTTCAGGATGGCGCCGATGCGCGCCTCGGCCTCTTCGTCAAAGGCCCGTTCCGGCGTCGCGTCGAGCTGCGCAGCCAGGCTCAGCCCGATCCGATCCACCGCCTCCGGGGTCACCGCCGAGGTGCGCGACACCGCGTAGGTGATGCGCTGGGCATCCGCCCCGGGCATCTGCCCCAGAAGCGTGGCCGCCTTGGTCACGTCGAGCTTGGACAGCAGCACCGCCGCGACTTCCGTGCTTTCCCGGGCGAAGATGGGCAGCAATTCCTCGATCTCGAGTGCGCGGATCCGGTCCCAGGGGTCCCCGGCCTCGCGCACGCCGGCCTCCTTGCGAAGACGCGCGGCGGTCTGCGGGCTGATGCGGCCGTCCAGCACGCTGAGCGCGCCGGCGATCCCGCGTGGAAAGGCCAGGCCGATCCCGTCAAGCTCCTCGACGAATTCGCCGACGACCTGGGCGAGCGTCTGCCTGTCGACAAGGGACATGTCGCCCAGCTGCTGCGTCAGGACTGCCTGCAGATCCTCGGGTAACGCGCCCAGAGGCACCTCGGCCCCCTCGTTCAGAAGAAAGCGCACCACGATGGCCGCCTTCTGGCGCCGGGTCAGACGCGCAGCGGCAGCGGTGCCCTTCGGTGGGTGCGGTTGGGCTGTGGCGGGCAGCGATGTCTGGTCGGTCATCCCCGGGGCTCCGTTCGTTGGGCCCCAGATAAGCGCAAGCGGGTGAACAGCCGGTGAAGATCATCGGCCCGCGTTGCCCCGGGCCAGGCCGGGTCCCAAAAAGAAAAGGCCCCGAGGTTCCTAAAACCGCGGGGCCCTGTCTTGGCTATGATCGTCCGTCAGCCGGTGACCTTGACGCAGCTGCCGCTGTCGTGGTCGTACACCATGCCCTGGGCGCAGCTCATGGCGGTCTGCTTGGACCACGAGCATTCGGCCTGTGCGAGCACGGGCGCGGTTGTCAGGGCCGCGGCCACCAGAAGGGTCTTGATACGCATGTCATACACTCCCGTTTTCTCTCGGTGAGGGAAAGGTAGCACAGATCCGCATCTTTCCAAGAATTAGTCTTCGCCGAAGACCCGCGCAAAAATCGTGTCCACATGCTTGGTGTGATATCCCAGATCGAATTTCTCCTCGATTGCCTCATTGCTGAGCACTTTGGTGACGTCCGGGTCGCCCAGAAGCTCGGTCTTGAAGTCCTTGCCCTCTTCCCAGACTTTCATCGCGTTGCGCTGCACGAGGGCATAGGCGTCCTCGCGGCTCACCCCGGCCTGGGTCAGCGCCAGCAGCACCCGCTGGGACATGACCAGCCCGCGGAACTTGTGCAGGTTCTCGAGCATTCGGTCGGGATAGATCACCAGCTTGTCGATCACGCCGGTCAGACGCGCCAGTGCGAAATCGAGCGTCACGGTCGCGTCGGGGCCGATATTGCGCTCGACCGAGCTGTGCGAGATGTCGCGCTCGTGCCAGAGCGCCACGTTCTCCATCGCCGGGATGACCATGCCGCGCACCAGCCGGGCAAGGCCAGTGAGATTCTCGGTCAGGACCGGGTTGCGCTTGTGCGGCATGGCCGACGAGCCTTTCTGCCCCTTGGAAAAGAACTCCTCGCCCTCGAGCACCTCGGTACGCTGCATGTGCCGGATCTCGGTCGCGATATTCTCGATCGAGCTGGCGATCACGCCCAGCGTAGCAAAAAACGCGGCGTGCCGGTCGCGCGGGATCACCTGCGTGCTGACGGGCTCGGGCACGAGGCCCAGACGGTCGCAGACATGCTCTTCGACGCGCGGGTCGATATTGGCGAATGTACCGACCGCGCCGGAGATGGCGCCGGTGGCGATCTCGGCGCGGGCATCGCGCATGCGGCTCAGGTTGCGGTCCATCTCGGCGTAGAAGCGGGCAAAGGTCAGGCCCATCGTCGTGGGCTCGGCATGGATCCCGTGCGACCGGCCGATGCGGACGGTGTCCTTGTGCTCGTAAGCGCGGCGCTTGAGCGCGGCCAGAAGCCCCTCGAGATCAGCGATCAGGATATCGGCGGCGCGGGTCAGCTGGACGTTGAAACAGGTGTCGAGCACGTCAGACGAGGTCATGCCCTGGTGGACAAAGCGCGCCTCGTCATTCCCCACGATCTCGGCCAGATGGGTGAGAAAGGCGATCACGTCATGCTTGGTCACCGCCTCGATCTCGTCGATGCGGGCCACGTCGAACTCCACGTCCTTCGCCTTCCAGACCGCTTCGGCGTTCTCTTTTGGGATCACGCCCAGTTCGGCCATGGCGTCGCAGGCATGGGCCTCGATCTCGAACCAGATGCGGAACTTGGTCTCAGGGCTCCAGATGGCGACCATCTCGGGGCGGGAATAGCGGGGGATCATCGGGAACACCTTTTCTTGGTTGGAGACGTCGGGGGTGGAGGCCGGGCAGGGCGCGTCATAGAAGGAGGAACGCGCGGCGGCAAGACGGAGGGCCGAGTATGCGACCATTTGCAGATGCGGCGGCCGCCCCCCTGCCGGACTGGGCCGCGTGGTTTCAAGGCGATTGGCAGCTCAGCCGCCAGGTGACCGACCGGCGGTCGGGAACCGTGCTGCGTTTCGAGGGGCGGCTGGCCGTCACCGTCGAAAACAGTCGCCTGCGGCTGGAGGAGACGGGCGGATGGGCCGATGCGCCCTGGGGTGCACTCGCGGGGCACCGTGTGTATCTCTGGGTGCCGGAAGGCCGGGGGCGTGTGCAGGTGCTCTATGGAGATGGCCGGCCCTTTCACGCGTTCGCGCCGGTGCAGCAGGGCCGCGCCACGGCACGGCATCTGTGCGATCCTGACACCTATGATGTGACCTATGCGTTCGACCTTCCGGCGTGCTGGCAACACCGGTGGGACGTCAAGGGGCCGGCCAAGGATTACACGATGCTGACACAGCTCACCCGGCCCGTTAGCGCTTAGGCCCTTGCACGGAGCGCGGGGCTGGGGCAGGAATGCACGACACAGAAACTCTGACGGACAGGAGAACGGCGAGATGGCGCTTGCTCTGAACAACAAGGTACTGGCCGAGGCTTTCGGCCCCTCCGAGGGCACTGCACTGCGCCTCAAGCAGGTGGCGCTGGTGGTGCTGGGCATCGCGGCGCTGGCCGTGGCGGCCAAGATCAAGGTGCCGATGTGGCCCGTGCCGATCACCCTGGGTACCTTCGCCGTCCTGACCATAGGCGCGGCCTATGGCGCGCGCCTGGGGCTGGCGACAATCCTGGGCTACATGCTGGTGGGCGCGCTGGGCTTTGACGTCTTCGCGGGCTCCTCGGCCGAGGCGGCGGGCCTGACCTACATGATGGGCGGCACTGGCGGATACCTGGTGGGCTATGTCGCGGCCACGGTCGCCCTCGGCCTCCTCGCCCGGGCGGGCGTGGACCGGAGCGCGCCGAAGATGGCCGGCGCGATGCTGATCGGCAACGCGCTGATCTATGTGCCGGGCCTGATCTGGCTCGGCATGCTTTACGGGTTCGACAAGCCGATCCTGGCCTGGGGCCTGACGCCGTTCCTGGTGGGCGACGCGGTCAAGCTGGCGCTCGCGGCGCTTATCCTGCCCGCGGCGTGGCGGTTCGTGGGGCGTGCCCGCGTCTGAGCCGGGCAGGCACAAGACATCGGACAGGGCGCCCATCGCGGCGCCCTTTTTCGTTTCGGGCACCTGCCCGACCACCGGCGCGCGGGTGGCGACGCCAGAATTGAGTATTTTTGGAAAGATGAAGCAGGGGGATGCGGTTTCCCGGGGACGCACGGCCCGGCAGGCCGCGGTTGATCGACGGGTCGGGGCACAAGCCGTCCCTGTCTTCTTCTTGGCAAAAAGACCTCTGTGCAGCCGGGCCATGGGTGTGGCGTCGCCCGGATCGGGCTGTCTGGTGCCTCAGGCCAGTTCGGTTTCCACCTCCGAACTGCGCTCGAGCGTACGGTGTACCGGGCACTTGTCGGCGATCTCGAGCAGTTTCGCGCGCTGCGCGTCGTCCAGATCGCCCTCGAGCGTGATCACCCGGTGAAATCGATCGGCCTTGGCGGTGCCCGAGGACTGCGCATCCTGGGCGTGGACCTTGTCATGGGTGACATCCACCTGCACATGACGGAGCGGCCAGCCCTTGTGGCGGGCATACATGCGGATCGTCATGGAGGTGCACGCGCCCAGTCCCGCCGCGACGAACCCGTAGGGTGTCATGCCGCGGTTCGTGCCCCCATAGGCCGCGGGCTCGTCGGCAAGCGCGTGGTGGTGCGGACCGTGCGCCACGTCCTGAAGAAAGCCCTGGGCATCGGCCTCCGACACGCGGATCACGCCCTCTGGCGCGCCCGGCGGCGGGGCGGGGGCCTTCAGGTCAAGGTAGCGCGTGGCCCAGGCCGCGATCACCCCCGCGGCGTATTCCGCGTCCGCGGGGTCGCTCACGAGGTGATCCGCGCTGTCCAGCGTCACGAAGCTCTTGGGATGCCGGGTTGCGGTGAAGATGCGCGTGGCATTCTCGATCCCGACGATGGCGTCCCGGGGGGCGTGCATGACCAGAAGCGCGGCCCTGAGCCCCTTGAGATGGGGGGAGAGCGCGCTGCCCTCCACGTCCTCGACAAACCGTCGCGTGATGGTGAAGGGCCGTCCGCCGAGATTGACCTCGGCCCGGCCATCTTCGCGGATCCGCGCCAGCGCGTCGCCGAAGTTGTGGGTGACATGGTCGGGGTCGAAGGGCGCGCCCAGCGTTGCCACGGCCTTGACCGATGGCAGGTCGCCCGCCACGCGCAGCACCGCGGCACCGCCCAGTGAATGACCGACAAGCAGCGACGGCACCATGCCGCGCCCTTCGAGATAGGCTGCGGCCCGCCGCAGATCCTCTGCATTCGAGCTGAAATGGGTGTTCGCGAACTCGCCCTCGGAATGACCGAGGCCGGTGAAGTCGAAGCGCAACACGGCGATGCCCAGGGCGGCGAGCCGGCCGGCGATGCGGCGTGCGGCGGGGATGTCCTTGGAACAGGTGAAGCAATGGGCAAACAGCGCGGTGGCCAGGTGCGGGCCATCCGGCAAGTCGAGACGCGCCGCCAGGGCATGGCCGTCATGGCCGGGAAAGGTGATGCGTTCGGTGGACATGGCGGCCTCGCTTTGTGACGGATCGGGCCGAGAGTGGCGGCGCGGGCGCGGTGTCACAAGCCATGTGTCATGCGCGTCACGGGATGGTGACAGATGCGTCGGGGGCGGGTCGGGGGCAGGTGCGGGGCACGCCACGGGACGCGCCGGGACCGCCTCGGGGCCGCCTGACCGGCCCTTGACCCCGTGCCGGGTTTGGGCCGACACTTCGGTACGGCGGCGATATGTCAGGGGAGGCCGGCGATGCGATCCATGCTGTGTGCGCCGTCATGAACTGCATTCGGATCCCGGGATGCGGGTCCTTCCGGCCGGTATCCGTCCGCGACCGCGCCATGGCGCAACGGGCTGCCCGCTTTGTCGCAGAGGAACCCCTTGCCTTTGACCGGGACCCGTCCATGGGCCACGTGACCGGCTCGGGGTTCGTGGTCAGCCCCTGCCGCGCCTATGCCTGTCTCGTCCATCACCCCGGGCTGCGCCGCTGGCTGCAACCGGGCGGGCATTGCGATGGCCTGCGCGACGCGGCCGCGACGGCCGCGCGCGAGGTGGCCGAGGAAACGGGCCTTGCGGCCACGCCTTGCCTGCCGGGCAGGATCCTCGATATCGACATCCCCGCGCGGGGCGACGCGCCGGCCCATCGGCATTACGACATGCGCTATCTGTTCGAGGCCCCCATGGATCCGGGCTTGTGCGTCGGTCCGGAGGGTGACCGCCTGGCCTGGGTGCCGATCGACCGCCTCGAGGCGTGGAGCGATGTGCCCTCGCTGCGCGTTCTGGGCGATAAGGCGAGGGCGGCATCTTGGCCGTGATGTTTCTGGGTCTCGGCGCGTTGTTCCTGGTCGGGCTCGTGGCCGACCAGCTGGGGCGGCGAACCCGGATGCCGCGGGTCACGCTGTTGCTGGCGCTGGGCCTGCTGGCGGGGCGCTCGGGGCTGGATGTGATCCCGCAGGAGATCACGGCGCTGTACGATTTCCTGGCCATCGCGGCGCTGACCATGGTGGCCTTTCTGTTGGGCAGCGCGCTGGATGTGGCGACGCTGCGGGCCCATGGCCGGGCGATCCTGACGATCTCGGTAGCGATCGTGCTGGTGACGGTGGGCCTTGTGACCGCGGGTCTCGTGCTGGCGGGGCTGGCCATGGGGCCCGCGCTGATCCTCGGGGCGATCGCGACTGCCACGGCCCCCGCCGCGACACAGGACGCGATCCGCCAGGCGAACCGTCCGGGTCCGTTTTCCGACACGCTGCGCGGGATCGTGGCCATCGACGACGCCTGGGGCATGCTGGCCTTCAGCCTCGCCATCGCGGCGCTCCACGGAATGAACGGGCAGGCGGGGGAGGGCGCGCATCTGGTTCAGGCCGCGCGGGACATCCTCGGGGGCATCGCGCTGGGATTGGCCATCGGCATTCCAGGCGCGGCGATGACTGGCCGTCTGAGCCCGGGCGAGCCGCTGCAGACCGAGGCGCTGGGCCTGGTCTTCTTGACCGCGGGCGCGGCGCTGGCGCTCGAGGTGTCCTACCTGATCGCGGCGATGACGGCGGGCGCGGTGATCGTCAACCGCGCGCGCCACCACGAGCGTGCGTTTCATGAAATCGAGCATCTGCAATGGCCGTTCATGATGCTCTTCTTCCTGCTGGCGGGTGCCTCGCTCGAGATCGGGACCTTGGCGGCGCTGGGGCTTGTCGGCGCGGTCTATCTCGGGCTGCGCATTGCGGCCCGGATCGCGGGCGGCTGGCTGGGCGCGCGGCTGGCCGGCGCACCCAGGGGCGAGCGGCCGTGGTACGGCGTCGCGCTCCTGCCCCAGGCGGGGGTCGCGGTCGGCATGGCGCTGGTCGCGGCTGAGACCTTTCCCGAACATGGCGACCTGATCCTGACGCTGACCATCGGCACGACGGTGGCCTTCGAACTGATCGGGCCCGCGGCGACGATCTGGGCGGTGACCCGCGTGGCCAAGGCGCCAGCGCGCGGCGGATGACCGCTGCGCCCGGGGCAGGGGGCGCTATGGGGTATTTTCCCCAAGAAGAAGGAACAGGGTCGTTCTCCGCGCCCGCCGCCTCGTTAACCTTAACCGCAGTCAACCTTAACGCGCCTTGTTCGGGTCAGGGGCACGTCCCCTGGCTTCTTCTTGGCAAAAATACCCAGGCGCACCCGCTCGGCCCGCGCGGCATCCGCAACGGCGCGCCTAGTCTCCCATCAGGCGCGGGTCGAACGGATAGCGTGTCAGGTTCTCGAACCCGTCCTCGGTGACCAGCACCTGGTCTTCAAGCTTGATCGAGAAATCGCCGCCCTCGGGGCTGGCCAGCACCTCGACGCAGAGCACCATCCCCGCCTCGAGCGCGTAGTCGAACGCCCCCGGCACCATCTGATCTGGATAGGCCACCAGGGGCCACTCGTCACACAATCCCACGCCATGCATCAGGCAGCCGTATTTCTGCTTTTGCAGGTGTGGCCACAGGGTATGGGTGTTGCGGCTCAGGTCCTCGATATTCACGCCTGGTTTCAGCATGGCCATGTTGGTTTGGATATGCTCGACCGCGTGGCGCATCGTGTCGATCATGTCCTGACGGGGCCGTGCATCGCCGATCCACCAGGTCCGCGAGATGTCCACGCAAATGCCGTAGCTGCCGATCAGGTCGGTGTCGAAGGCCACGATCTCGTTGTTTTGGACGATCCGCGGCCCGCATTCCTGGAACCACGGGTTCGTGCGCGGCCCCGACGTCAGAAGCCGGGTCTCGATCCATTCGCCGCCGCGCTTGATGTTCTCGGAATGAAGCACGGCCCAGATGTCATCCTCGGACACGCCGCCGCCGGGCACCATGTTCCGCGCGAAATCCTCCATCGCCCGGCAGGCTGCCTCGCAGGCGTGAGAGGCGCAGCGCATCGCCTTGATCTCGTCGGGGCCCTTGACGCTGCGGGCCTTCTCGGTGACCTCTTCGCCCTCCATGATCGTGAGCCCCTGCGCCTCGAGCGCGCGCAGCCCGTGCAGCATGGGCTTGTCCACGGCAAGCCGACGGTTGCCCGGCGCATGTTCCTCCAGAAGGATCCGCACCTCGTTCGAGAACGCGTCGGCGGCCACGTCCACCTTGTCGCCCCGGTCGAAATAAAACAGGTCCGCGCCCGACCGCGCCTCGCGCACCAGCGGGTTGAAGGACGACAGGAACGGCGCGTTCTTGTAGTCCCAGATCACCATGTAGCCGTCCGCACAGACCAGCACCGCGCGGAACGGGTTGTGCGTGTTCCAGAGCTGCATGTTGGTTGAATCGGTGGCATAGCGGATATTGAGCGGATCGAAGACCAGAAGCCCCGCGTAGTCCCGCGCCACGATGTGATCGACCAGCCGCTGCCAGCGGTAGCGGCGCATCGCCTGCAGGTCGGGCAGGTCCAGCCCCGCTGCCGCCCATTCGTCATAGGCCAGCCGCGTCGGTCCGATCTCGATCCGGTCGGCATCGTTCGGGGTGTTGTCGCCCAGAAGGGCCCCGCGCGTCGGGTCGATCTTGCGTGTGTCTCGGAAGGGACGGTTCATGGGGCGCTCCACGGCTGACAGGACCAGTCTTGGCGCCAATGGCGGGCAAATCCTGCCGGATCGCGACATGCGGCGCTATCGGTTCCGACCTCTTGTGCGTGCGGCCCGCTGGGATAAGCTGGGCCCATGACCGCGCTGCAGCACAGCATTCCCTTTGCCACCGATCCGCAGCCGCGCCTGCCGGGTGTCGCGCCTTTCGATCCCGCCGACTGGTTGCAGGTGGACGAGGTCTATGCCGCGCAGATGGCCGAGCGTGACCGGCTGATCGCCGCCGCACCGGATGCGGTGATCGCATTGGCGCCCGAGGCGCGGCCCGCGGCGGATGAACTGCTCGAGGTCGTGCTGGACCATCTTGCCCGGGATCATGCCGAGCGCTTCGACGTCGGCCCGGATGCCGTGCGCCGTCCCGACGGTGTCACGGTCCCGCTCGACCGCGACGATCCGATGGGCACGCTGGGGCGGCTCGTGCAGGAGGACCTGTGCCTGATGGAGGCGCGCGGTGCCGAGCATGTGCTGACCGGTGCCGTGCTGTGTTTTCCGGCCAGCTGGCGGCTGGACGAGAAATTCATGCGCCCGCTTCTGGGCATCCATGACCCGGTCGAGGTGTATACCGAGGATCTTGCCCGCCGGGTGCAGCGGCTCTTCGACGGGATCCGGCCGGGCCGCCCGCTCTGGCGGTTCAACGCACTGCGCTACGCGGACCCGGCGCTCCACCAACCCCGGTCGATCCATGACCGGCGGCCCGAACGGCGCGATCCCGATAGCTGCCCCTACCTGCGGTCCGAACGGCAATGCCTGGTCCGGTTGCCCCGGACGCAGGCGGTGGTGTTTTCGATCCACACCTATGTGGTCAAAGCCTGAACCGGCCCTGTGCCGTCACTCGGCCGCATGGACCTGGGTCGCGGAGCCTACGCGGGTCTTTTTCCAGAATTCGGGTTTCAGCTTGTAGGCTGGACGCAGGAAGGCGCAGAGTGCCTCGACAGGTGCCTCCTCAAGGCGGAAGACGAACAGCCGATGTGGCTTGTCGCGGAAATAGGTCTCGACCCGCGCCTTGTGCTCTTCGAACTGGTGGCGCCAGATCTCGGCCAGACCGTCGGCATCTGTGTCGTAGTACCTGCTCATACGGTAGAAATAGCTGCCGCGCCCATGGTTCAGACGGCTGCGGATCCAGGCGTTCACGTCCCGGTAGTTGAAGATGAACTTGGCGTCGGGATAGGCCTCGGCGAAGGCGTCGAAGCGCAGGTAATTGTGGATCAGCTCGCTCCGGCCGGTCTGTTCCATGTCGAAAAACGCATCGAACGCCTCAAACCCCTCGACCGGCGGACGGCCCGCCTCGATATTGTCGCGCACAATGCGATGGATGTTGCTCTCTGAAAGGCCGGATGCCCCGTTTCGCGCCAATGTCGCCCGCCGCCATGGACAGCCCGGTAGCCGCTTTTCTTGAACAGGTGGTAGAGCGACGTGGTCCCGCATTTGTTGAACCCGATCTGAAACACCTTGGGGCGGTGGGATACGACTTTTGACGACATGGGAGGTTCCTTTCTGAAACACGGGCACGCGGCGGTGCCGGGACTTGTAAAAAACGGGTACTGTGAACGGCCGGGCGGATCGTGGATGTGCCCGGCCGTGGACATTGGCTTGGTCAGAAGAACGGGAGCGCCATGTCGACGCCCGAAGCGCTCAGGGCCGCAAACAGGCCCGTGACCGACAGGGCGTGGGTGCTCAGCCGGAAATCCTCACCCTTCCCGAGCGACACGACGGCCACGGCTGCGGCCACCGGCAGAGACAGGGTCGCCACCGTGCCGGTGATGGCCCACGAGGCCAGCCTAAGCTGGTCCGAGGGCACTTCCTCGGCCTCGGGCACATCGGTCTCGGGGGTGCGGAACCGGGGCGCCGCGGAACCGAAGCCGCGCAGCGGCAGCTCGTCCATCAGACGTTCGGTTAGCGGCTCTTCCACGCCATCCGAAAGGGATGTCTCTGACGGTTCGGCATGGGCCTGCGGGTCTGTATCGGCGCGGGCCGGTTTCGCAGCCGCAGAGGGGCCCTCATAGGCCGACAGAAACTCGCCCGGCGTCAGCAGAACCTCTTCGGACAGCCAGGCGACGTAGTCGACCGGTGCCTGCATGACGACTTCATAGATCAGGTCGGCCAGGATGCCCGCGGGCCGCTGCCCCGGATCGGTGCCATCGGTGCCGTGCCAGCCCACGGTGATCGACAACTTGCCGCGGGCTTCGGCCGCGCGGCTGTGACGACCCTGGCTCAGACCGGCCTGCCGGTTCAGGGCAGCGGTGCGCCCGGACATGGCGGCCCGGTCGTCGGCCACCGGCAGTTCCCGGGCCTGCACCCAGATCGTGCGCCCGGTGACGGTTTTTCCGTCGTCGGACCGGACCGGAAGGCCCGGTATCATCTCCCCGTGTTCGCGCAGAACGTCGACGATCATCGGGGTCAGGGACTCCGCCGTAACGGAGTAGGAACCACAAGACACTAGTACAGCCTCAAACTCAGGTGCCCTTTTCATGGGACCACTCCTGCTGCTGTTGACTGAGTGTCTTGCTACCTCGCCTCTAGGGTGAAAATTTGGCTAACGGCTGAAACAATGGGGTCATTTCGGGCGCGGATCGCGGCCCGACGGAACAATTGCCCCTGGATTGTAACATTTGGACGGTCTGAGCCGCTACCGGTCGATGCGTTCGGCGGCCAGCGCGATCGCTTGCTGGTAGACCGTGGCGGCGTTCCATTCGTTCAGGACACGGAAATTCGGCTGACCCTGCTGGTATCCCTGTCCGGGCCGCCAGCCTTTCTGGCGCAGGAAATTCGCGGTCGAGGCCATCGCATCGGCCACCGAATAGAGATCCACCCGGCCATCGCCGTTGGCGTCGACGCCGTAGCGCAGGGCATTGCCGGGCAGGAACTGGGTGTGGCCCAGCTCGCCGTGGAAGGCGCCGATCTGGTCGGGCGACAGCATGCCCCGGTCCACCATGACCAGCGCGGCAATGGCATGGGGGATGAAGAACTCGGACCGGCGGCAATCATAGGCCACGGTTGTGATGGAGGACACGACCGGAACACTGCCCATCGTGCGACCGAACCCGGTCTCCATGCCGTGGATCGCCAGCAGGATGCCCGCGGGCACGCCGTACTGCCGTTCGAGCGCGGCGTAAAAGTCGGGGCTGCGCGCCTTGTGCTTGCGCGCGGTGTTGGCAAAGCTGTCGAGCGAGCCGAGGCGGATGCGGATGAAATCGTCCAGCGCGTAACGCACGCCTTTCTGGTTGCGGTCGGCGTTGATCGTGCCGGTGGAATAGCGCGCATTGGCAAGCGCCTGAAGGCCACGCTGGCCAACGCCCTGACTTTGGGCGATCGGGGCGAAATCGCGCTTCCACGCATCAAACCCCGACGCGGTGTTCCCGCACTCCAGGGCCAGGGCAGGGGCCGCGGTCAGAAAAGCCGCCGCAAGGGCCGTCGCGAACCGGATCATGGGCACATCTCCGCAATGATATCCTCTTGCGGAATGATTAACGCCAAATTCCGTTTCGGCCTAGAGCCTGCCGCCGTTTTTGCGCGAATTAGATCAGACCGGCGAAGATGTTGAACTCGACACCCATGCTGTTGAGCGATGCGAACAGGCCCATGACCCCCATGGCCAGGCTTGCCACCCGCACGTCCTCGCCTCGCGCGACATTGTAAACGGCCAGCGACGCGGCGACCGGCAGGGACAGCGCCCAACCGGTCAGGCGCGCCTCGACCGGGGGCTCGACCGGCTCGCCCCGGGTGGCCTTGGCATGGGCGCGCTCGGTCTCGGCGATCTCGGATGTCATGGCGCAGCGCAGTTCCTGCTCGGTGCGATAAAGATGCGCGTTCACCGTCTCCGGTGCGCCGGTCTTGGGGTCGGTCAGGGGGACGTCCACGTTCGCCGCCGTCTTGCGCCAGCCGCGGGCGGTGTTCTGGTAGGTCTGCGCGCTGCGCAGCGGACGGCGGGGCCGCACGGGCGCAACGGCCTTGAGGAAATCGGGCGTGGGGACAAACACCTTTGCACCGGTCCAGGCAATGAAATCGGGCGACAGATACGAGGCAAGGGAATGCACGAGCCCCGCCAGCCGTGCCATCACCGCCGCGTTGTCCTCGGCCGCTTTATTGGCTTGGGGGGCAACAGTGACGCGGATCGCCATCTTTGCCTCGGCCAGCCCGCCATCGGGACGGCGGGGAAGCCGGTCCTGGGCCAAGTCGCAGCCCGTGACGGTGATGGAGGCCTCGGCTGTCACCAGGTTTGCCCCGCGACGCAGGAGCAACGGCGCGCTCAGCGGTGCGCTGGATTGTGCGGCAAGGGCATCGGTGGCCAGTTGCGCCAGAAGCGCAGGGTAAAGGGTCTGTTCGCACTCGAAGACAAGATACGCGTTCACCGGCTGAACTTGGTCTTTCATGACACAAACCTCACTGGTTGATGCCCCATTTTTGCCGGGAAATCTGGGCGCAAATCGGGCATATCGTGGCCGGAAATTGGGCCTTGTTTTCGTCCCGAGACCAATGCGAGTCCGTCCACCGACACTGGAATGGTTAACGGCACCAATCGACACCGCCCAAACAGCCTGACGCGACGTCGTGTTCATTCTTTCCTAATTTTTCTGGACGTCGCCGCTGGCTATTTCGGGTCTGATTCGGATCTCCTGACCCCGGAAAAAGGGCGCAAATGGGATTTTGACCGATCGCTTTGGTGACCAGGTACTGTGCGAGCATGACCTGCCCCCATGAAAAAGGGCGCCCCGCTGGGGGCGCCCGATCCGTATCTGTTATGTGCCGAAGATCAGCAGCTGTAGTACAGGCCGAACTCCACCGGGTGCGGCGTGTGCTCGTAGAGCTCGATCTCTTCCATTTTCAGCTCGATATAGCCGTCGATCTGGTCCTTGGTGAACACGTCACCGGCCAGCAGGAAGGCATGGTCGGCCTTCAGCGCGTCGATGGCTTCGCGCAAGGAGCCACAGACGGTGGGGATGCCTTCCAGCTCTTCGGCGGGCAGATCGTAGAGGTTCTTGTCCATCGCCTCGCCCGGGTCGATCTTGTTGGCGATGCCGTCGAGACCGGCCATCAGCAGGGCCGCGAAGCACAGATAGGGGTTGGCCGAGGGATCGGGGAAGCGGGCCTCGACACGCTTGGCCTTGGGCGACTCGGTCCACGGGATGCGGACACAGCCAGACCGGTTGCGGGCCGAATAGGCGCGCAGCACCGGGGCCTCGAAGCCCGGGATCAGACGCTTGTAGGAGTTGGTCGACGGGTTGGTGAAGGCATTGAGCGTCTTGGCGTGCTTCAGGATGCCGCCGATGTAATACAGCGCTTCCTGGCTCAGGTCGGCGTACTTGTCACCGGCAAAGAGCGGCTTGCCGTCCTTCCAGATCGACATGTTACAGTGCATGCCGGTGCCGTTGTCGCCATAGATCGGCTTGGGCATGAAGGTGGCCGACTTGCCATAGGCCTGCGCCACGTTGTGGATGACATACTTGTATTTCTGCAGCTCATCCGCCTGCTTGGTCAGGCTGCTGAAGATCAGGCCCAGCTCGTGCTGACAGCTGGCCACCTCGTGGTGGTGCTTGTCGACCTTCATGCCCAGACGCTTCATCGTGGACAGCATTTCCGAACGGATGTCCTGACCGTCGTCGATCGGGTTCACCGGGAAATAGCCGCCCTTGACGCCCGGACGGTGGCCGGTGTTGCCCATCTCGTATTCGGTGTCGGTGTTCCAGGACGCGTCCAGCGCATCAACTTCGTAGGACACCTTGTTGATCGAGTTCGAGAAACGTACGTCGTCGAACAGGAAGAACTCGGCCTCGGGGCCCCAGTAGGACACGTCCCCGATGCCCGAGGACTTCAGGTAAGCCTCGGCCTTTTCGGCGGTGCCGCGCGGGTCGCGCTCATAGGCTTCGCCGGTGTCGGGTTCCACGACCGAGCAGTGCAGGCACAGGGTCTTTTCGGCATAGAACGGGTCGATATAGGCGCTTTCGGTGTCGGGCATGAGTTTCATGTCCGAGGCTTCGATCGACTTCCAGCCGGCGATCGAGGAGCCGTCGAACATGAAGCCTTCGTCGAGGAAGTCCTCGTCGACCTGGTCCGCCATCACCGTGACGTGCTGCAGCTTGCCGCGCGGGTCGGTGAAACGGATGTCGACATAATCGACGTCTTCATCCTTGATCTGGCTCAGAACTGCGTCCTTGCTCATGGTGTGTCTTCCCTCTTTCTCTTCTGGGGTGATCCGGTTGGGTTCAAAGCGCGTCCGAGCCGGACTCGCCGGTGCGGATGCGGATGGCTTGCTCGACGGGGCTGACGAAGATCTTGCCGTCGCCGATCTTGTCGGTCTTGGCCGCGTCCACGATCGCCTCGATGGCGGCATCGACCTGGTCGTCGTCCAAGACGACCTCGATCTTCACCTTGGGCAGGAAATCCACCACGTATTCTGCGCCGCGGTAGAGTTCCGTGTGGCCCTTCTGGCGGCCGAAGCCCTTCACTTCGACAACGCTCAGACCCTGCACGCCGACGTCCTGAAGTGCCTCTTTCACCTCGTCGAGCTTGAACGGCTTGATAATCGCCTCGATTTTCTTCATGCCCCTCGGCCTCCCTCGCCATGTGTCCCGGGTGGTGAGACCACTTCTCAGGGGGGCTCACAATCCGCTAGACTGAACCGGCCCACGGGGCGCTGCTGAATTCGAAGGCGCAATTCCTATTTTTGTGCAACTCGCACAAGTTTTGTGCAGTTTTTGAATCGCGAGGCGGAAAATGACTGAATTGCTGACCGCCGAGCAGATGCGCGGGCTGGAATTGGCCGCGATGGAGCACGGGCAGGTCACCGGCCTGCAACTGATGGAGCGCGCGGGCCGAGGGGTGGTCGAGGCGGCGCTGGCCGAGTGGCCGGATCTGGCCGCGGGCGCGCAACGGGCCATGGTGCTGTGCGGGCCGGGCAACAATGGCGGCGACGGGTTCGTGATCGCGCGGCGGTTGCGCGACCGCGGTTGGGATGTGGACCTGTTTTTGTGGGGTGATGCGGACGGTCTGCCACCTGACGCAAAGGTAAATCATGATCTTTGGGCCACGATGGGGGCGGTACGGCCGCTGGAGGCAGCGGCGCTGATGACCTGCGACCGGCCCGATCTGGTCGTCGACGCGGTTTTCGGCACCGGGCTGACCCGGCCCTTGCCGGACGCTTTGGCGCAGGCGCTCGACATGCGGGCGATGGGTGCGTGGCCACGTGCCCATGCCATCCGGCGGCTGGCGGTCGATGCGCCCTCGGGCCTCAACCTCGACACCGGGATGCTGCCCGCGACGGATGCCTGGACCGGAGCGGTGAATCGGTCCGATCTCACGGTGACCTTCCACGGCCACAAGCTCGGCCATGCCCTAGGGCTTGGGCCCACGCTCTGCGGCAAGGTCGTGGTCGTGGATATCGGGCTGGGCCAGACCGAACGGGCCATGGTCGGCACTGCGCCTGATCCGGAGCGGGCCCGATTGGTCGAGCCCGTCTACGCCGGCAGCGCCCTGCCGGTGCGGGTCTGGCCCGGGTCCGCTGTGGCGAAATCGCGCGGCGTGGGCCACAAATACGACCACGGTCACGCCATGGTTTTGGCGGGCGGGCCGGGCCGCGGGGGCGCTGGACGCATGGCGGCGCGCACGGCACTGCGGGCGGGCGCGGGGTTGGTCACTGTGCTTTGCCCCCCCGAGGCGCTGACCGAAAACGCTGCGCGGCTCGATGCGGTGATGCTGCGGGCCTGTGCTGACGCGGACAGCTTTCGCCGCATCGCCGATGATCGGGTGACGGCGCTCTGCCTTGGGCCCGGGCTGGGGGTCGAGGACCGCACCCGCGACCTGGTGCGCGCGGCGCTGGCGCATTCGGGCGGGGACCGGGCGTTACGGGAGACGGCGGTGGTGCTCGATGCCGATGCGCTAACGGCGTTTGCCGATGACCCGGATGCGCTTTTCGGGATGACCCATGCCCGCACGATCCTGACTCCCCATGAGGGAGAGTTCGGCCGGCTGTTGCCCGACCTGTCGCAGGCCGCGCGCGGCGACCGCTCCAAAGTGGATGTGGCGCGGGCGGCGGCGGACCGGGCGGGGTGCCTTGTTTTGCTCAAAGGGCCTGACACGGTCATCGCCCAGCCCGGCGGCGGCGCGGCAGTGCACGTGGCCGCCTATGATCGCGCGGTGCCCTGGCTGGCCACGGCTGGCGCGGGGGACGTGTTGGCGGGGCTGATCGCCGGGCTGGCGGCCGCGCCCGTCGCGCCGGATCTTTTCTGCGTGGCCGAGGCCGCGGTCTGGCTGCATGTGGAGGCCGCCCGCCGTGTCGGCCCGGGGCTCATTGCCGAGGATCTGCCCGAGGCCTTGCCGGGCGTTCTGCGCGACCTCGGGCTGTGAGCGCACAGAGGCGTTGCGCTAAAACGCCGGGGCGGAGCGCGCGTTTCCGATCGGGAGGCCCCGGCGCGTTGGCCGGGGCGGGATCTTGATATGACATATGACGGCACGTCAAAGTGCGAAACACCCCGGCGCTGGGGCCGGGGTGTCGGGATACGATGCCTTGGTGCAGGGTCGTCGCTGCGGATCAGGCGGCCTCGGCCATCTCTTCGGGGGGCATGTGCGCGGCGACCTCAAGCCCGTCGGCATAGATGATGTGCGGCGTGTCGAACTCGATTTCGTGGACCATCATCTCGGTCTCGCCGGTCAGGGTCACGAATTCGCCATCGGCCAGGCGTGCGGCGGGCACCAGCGCCTGCTTGCGGCCAAAGAGCGCCTCGGCCCGCCAGTCGCGGATCAGGATGGGCTGGGCCGCGGGCACCAGGACATCGCGTTCCGGGCGGGTATGGCCCAGCGAGCCTGCCATGATGCGCACGGCGCGGGTGGTGATGCGGCGGCTGCGCGCCGCCTTGACCACGGCCATGCCGCTGTCGCGAGTGATGACACGATCACCGGCCTTGATGTCTTCCACAGGGGTTTCGCCTTTCATCGTCAGAACGATGGTGCCGGTCGAAAGACCGCGGGGCTGTTCGATGTCGCACGCTGCGCCGGTATATCCGGACAGGTGCCCGACCGCTTTGGGTTCCATGGGCTTCATCCTGCTATATCTCTGCCTCTGGTTTTTGCGTTAGAATACGGCAAGAATTGGTAAAAGTCGCGGTCTTATTTGGGGCACCAGGCCCCGAAAACCGCGATTTGGGGCGTCAGCCCGCCGCATTTGGCCGACCTTGCCACAGTTTCGCCCAGATTGGCCGGGTCGATGGGCCGGACATGCTGCCGCTTTTCCGGCCGCGGGCATGGCAAGGGCATGGCAAGGGCATGGCATTCGCCCGGCTTCGGCCTTTTTTGCCCTCGCATCGGCGGGGAAGCTTTGGTAATCACCGCGCCACCGTCCGAGGCTGTCGGCCGCGGGTGGTTTCATGCGGGTGTGGCGGAATTGGTAGACGCACCAGATTTAGGTTCTGGCGCCGCAAGGCGTGGGGGTTCAAGTCCCTCCACCCGCACCACGATCTACCCTGGGAGGCCGGGGCGGGGCCCGTCCGAGAATCAGGGTTGATCCCCCCCAAGCCCCCAACTAGTAAGGCGCAAATCGAAATCCGGCCGTCCGATCGGGGCGGCTGTTCCTGTTGGAAGAGGACGCAATGCAAGTCACCGAAACCCTCAAGGATGGCCTCAAGCGCGGCTATGCGATCACCGTCACCGCAGACGAGCTTGACGCCAAGGTCAACGAAAAGCTGACCGAAGCGCAGCCCGAGATCGAGATGAAGGGCTTCCGCAAGGGCAAGGTGCCCCTCGCGCTGCTGAAAAAGCAGTTTGGCCAGCGCATGCTTGGCGAGGCCATGCAGGAAGCGGTCGACGGCGCGATGAACCAGCATTTCGAAGAGACCGGCGATCGCCCGGCGGCCCAGCCCGAGGTCAAGATGACCAACGAGGACTGGAAAGAGGGCGACGACGTCAATGTCGAGATGACCTACGAAGCGTTGCCCGAGATCCCCGAGGTCGATCTCAAGGCGATCAAGCTCGAGCGGATGGTCGTGAAGGCCGAGGAGAGCGCGGTGGACGACGCGCTCAAGAGCCTGGCCGAAAGCGCCCAGGATTTCGAGGACCGCGATGAGGGTGCCGCGGCCGAGGACGGCGACCAGGTGGTGTTCGACTTCGTGGGCAAGGTCGACGGTGAAGCCTTCGAAGGCGGGTCGGCCGAAGACTACCCGCTGGTCGTGGGCTCGGGCAGCTTCATCCCCGGGTTCGAAGAGCAGCTGGTCGGCGTCAAGGCGGGCGAAGAGAAAGCCGTCACGGTGACGTTCCCCGAGGATTACGGCGCAGAGCACCTGGCCGGCAAGGACGCGGTCTTTGATTGTACCGTGAAGGCCGTGAAAAAGCCCGTCGCTGCCGAGATCAATGACGATCTGGCCAAGAAATACGGTGCCGACGACCTGCAGGCGCTCAAGGACCAGATCCGCGAGCGGGTCGAGGGCGAATATGCCGGCGCCGCCCGCGCCGTCACGAAGCGTGCGCTTCTGGACGAGCTGGACAAGCAGGTCAGCTTCGAGCTGCCAGAGAGCCTGGTCGAGGCGGAGGCCAAGCAGATCGCGCACCAGCTGTGGCACGAGGAGAACCCGGACGTGCAGGGCCACGATCACCCCGAGATCGAGCCCACGGACGAGCACAAGACCCTCGCCGAGCGCCGGGTGCGGCTGGGCCTGTTGCTGGCCGAGCTGGGCCAGAAGGCCGAGGTCACCGTGACTGACCAGGAAATGACCCAGGCGGTGATGGCGCAGGCGCGCCAGTACCCGGGCCAGGAGCGCCAGTTCTTCGAATTCGTGCAGCAGAACCCGCAGATGCAGCAGCAGCTGCGCGCGCCGATTTTCGAGGACAAGGTGATCGACTACATCTTCGAGTTGGCCGAGGTCACCGAGAAGGAGACCACCAAGGACGCGCTGGAGAAGGCCGTCGAGGCGCTGGACGACGAATAGGCGTCACCGCACTGACCAGGTCGCTTCGACCAAATCGTACCAAATCGCAAAGGCCGCCCGGGTGGGCGGCCTTTTCTTTATGGTAGGTTGGGGGCGCCGCCCCCAAACCCCCGAGGTATTTGCGCCAAGAAGAAGCGCAGGTCAGCCCGAGGTCTGCGGGGTGATGCGCAGCAGCCCGCCCGGGTTGGCGTCGATCGCGATCAGCAGGCTGCCATCGGCGTCGATGGCGATGTCCCGGACCCTTCCGATACCTTCGAGAATGCGCTCTTCACCGATCACGCGCTCGCCTTCGAGGTCGAGCCGGATCAGGCCCCGGGTCACCAGGCCGCCGATCAGCACGTCGCCCTGCCAGGCCGGATAGAGATCGCCCTGATAGAACACCATGTCCGACGGCGCGATCACCGGGTCCCAGTAGTAGACAGGCTGGGCCATGTCCGGGGCGTCGGTGATGCCGTCCTCAACCGGCGTGCCGTTGTAGTTTTCGCCATAGGAAATGACCGGCCATCCGTAATTCACGCCCGGTTCGATCAGGTTCAGCTCGTCCCCGCCGGCGGGGCCATGTTCCACCGTCCAGAGCGCACCGGTGGTCGGATCGAAGGCCGCACCTTGCGGGTTGCGGTGGCCATAGGACCAGATCGTGTCGATCGCGCCGTCCCGGTCGACAAAGGGATTTTCCTCGGGGGCCTCGCCGTCGAGCGTCACCCGGATCGTCTTGCCATAGGTCTTGTCCAGATCCTGGGCGAAGACCCGCTCGCGTTCCGAAAAGTGCTCGCCCGTGGTGATGATCGCGTGGCCTGCACCGTCAAAGACGATGCGCGAGCCGAAATGCATCGGGTTGGGTGAGCCCGGGGTCTGGACGAAGATATCCTCGACCTGCGTCAGCTCGGTCATGTCCTCGGACAGAACGGCGCGGCCCGCCGCGGTGGCAGAGCCGCCCTCGACCGGTTTGGCATAGGTGAAGTAGATGCGACGATCCTCGGCGAAGTCGGGGCCGATCTTGACGTCAAGCAGCCCGCCCTGGGACTGGGCGACCACCTCGGGCACGCCAGCGATCGGGTCCGACACGGTGCCATCGGCCGCCACATGGCGCAGCTGGCCCGTGCGCTCGGTCACAAGGTAGCCGCCGCCGGGCAGGACCGCCACGGCCCAGGGGTTGGCAAAGCCGCCTGCGACCTCGGTCACGTCATAGCCGAGCCCGCTGTCCATGGCGGGTGCGCGGGTCTGGTTTTCGAAGGCGGGTTCGAATTCGGGCACGTTCGGCGCGCCCTGGTCGACGGGCTCCTGGGCCAGGGCCGGAGCGGCGAAGGCCATCACGGTGGCCAATGCAGTGGCGAAGCGCATTTTGCGTCCTCTTGTCTTTGGGTTCGTGTTGCCAAATGACATAGGACGCGACGCCGTGCCGCACAGCCGGGCCGTTTTCACGATCGGGTGGGGTGGCGCGGCGGCAGGCCGTGCAGCGGCAGGCCCGTCCTGCGCGCCCGTGGGGGGTAAGCGGCGGCAGGACGGGACCGGCAAGAGGGTGGAGGGGCCACGGTGGCCCCCGGATCCTCTCAGTTCAAGCGGGCCGGGGCTGTCAGCCTGCCGCGGCTCGCCAGTTCCTGCGACAGGTGCAGCGCGGCGCGCAGCTCCTCCTCTGTCTCGGCGGCGCGGATCTGCTCGCGGCAATATTCCCGCAGCGCGTCGGGGCCCATGTCCTCGGACAGGGGCATGGCGTGGCGGGCGAGGATGCGGGCCTTGTCCAGTTCGGTCGCCATCACGTCCCCGGTGATGCCGGAAAACGAGCGCACGCGGTCGATCCGCTCTTGCGTGACATCCAGAAGCGCGGCCAGGGCAGAGACCTTGCCCATGGGCGTGGGCCTGCCCAGGTAGTCATAGGGCGCGTTGTCCGATCGTTTCAGAACACGGTCCATCACCGGGTCGATCACCGTGACGATGTCCGTGATGCCCGAGGCCATTGCGAATTCCAGCGATCCGATCATCAGCTCACTGGTGTGATAGGAGATCGAGTTTCGCGCGGTGCCGCGGCCAAGGCGGGCGGTGTCGACGCAGAAGCGGGTGCTTTCCCACACGAGTGCCGAGCGCAGCGGCGGCTCTCCGTCGAGGATGGCCGAGAATACATCGGCCAGCACATGCGGACCCGTGGTCTGGAGGGCGCGGGCGCAGGCCACCACATGCCCCTCGTCGTCGAGGCTGAGCACGTAGGCGGGATCGAGCGCATCGAACTCGTCGATCTCCATCCCGTTCCTTACCTGCACATCCCATCCCAAACGGTCGTGGAAGACGCGCTTGCGCAGTCGGAACATATCATCGAGAACCGCAGAATACTTGGCCCGGTTCAGGCCATCCACAATCAGGATCATCGGTTGCCCCCTTTTGGCGTTGTTCCGCGTAAAGTTGAGTGGACGCTGGGGTCAGGATGTCGTTGCTTGTCTCGAAAGGCTTTTAGGGGAATCCCGTAGGTGCGGGATCGGGGAATCCCATAGGATCCCTGCGATATGATCAGCCGGGCTGGATCAGGCCAAGGCTGACGGCACGGCCCACTGCCTGGGCCGTGGTGAGCGCGCGCAGCTTTTCGCGCGCCGAGCGCAAATGGACCTCGACCGTGCGATGCGAGATCATCAGGATGTCCGCCACATCGATCTGGCTTTTGCCGGCGGCGACCCATTGCAGGATTTCGCGTTCGCGCCCCGACAGCGCGGGAAAGCGCAGGGCGCGGATCAGCTGGTCCGACTGCATCACGCTGTCATGCAGATGCACGGCGGCGATCTGCAGGTCGCGCATGATGGTGGGTTTCAGCATCGCCCATTCCCGATCGCTGCAGTCCCGCGTCACGCTGAACATGCCGATATCGCCATGGGGCCGCGGACGGCCACGGTCAGGCCGCGATCGGTGATCCCGTAATCGCGGGCATCCCGGATGACCCTGCTGGGCGGGCCTTCCTGCTTGAGGCGGTCCCAATCCACCGGCGCGATGCTGCGCGCGGCGGCATGCAGGGTGGGGTCGATCATGTGAAAGCCGTGATCGGTATAGTGCCGCTTCCACGCATCGGGATAGTTCACGAAGCCCTGGGTGGCCCCGATCAGCGGGTTCAGATTGACGTAGGCCGCATAGTCGAACCCGAGCTTGTCGCAGACCGAGTCCAGATAGCCGAGAAAGGTCTGTTCCTCGGCAGGACCGGCACTGAGGTAGATGATCTGCATGCGGATGCGTCCTTTCGCCGATCGACGCAAGGACAACGGATCATGACGCAGCTTGGACCGCGTCCTTGGTTCCGTTCTCCTAGATTGCGCGCATCATGGCACGGATGGCGCTTTTTCGCTCGGCGGACAATCCCCGCATCAGGCCGAGCATCTCGAGCGTTTCCGGATCGTCGAGGCTGATGGCAAGGCCGGTGGCGCCATTTGCCTCGTCTCCGAGCCCTTCGAAGAAGAACGAGACTGGCACCTCGAGCACCTCGGCGATCTTCCAAAGGCGCGCTGCGCTGGTCCGGTTGGCGCCGGTTTCGTATTTCTGGACTTGCTGGAACCGGACGCCGATGGCGTCGCCCAGTTCGGTCTGGTTTATTTTCAATGCGACGCGGCGCGCGCGTACGCGACGGCCGATCGCCCAGTCCACTTCGGACATCGTTTTCCCCATGTTGGTTCCAAGCAACCGTGTTTACGCGGACATCCCATTACGTAAACTTTACCGGTTCTGGCGTGGGAGGCTCAAGCGTGAAAGGCATGCCGATCAGCATGTTATCGCTATCAAGCCAACAAAACAAAGGGATTGACGAAGCGTAAACATGGAAAAGCCGCGCGGGTGGGCCGCGCGGCTTTGGCTTCGGTCGGACGCAGGATCAGTCGTCGTCCGAGGCCTTTTCCTCGGCGGTCTCCTCGGCCGGAGCGGCCGCGGGTTCCTCCAGCTCGTCCAGCTGTGCGGCGCCGATATCGTCGAACAGCTCCTGGATCTCGAACTCGGCGGCGGCTTCTTCCTCCGCGGCCAGGTCCTGGATCGACTTGCCCGACGCCTGCAGCTCGGCCTCTTCGGGCGAGCGGGCGACATTCAGCGTGATGGTGACCATGACCTCGGGGTGCAGGTGCACCTCGACCTCGTGCAGGCCCAGTTCCTTGATCGGGGTGCGGATCAGAACCTGCTTGCGGTCCACGGAATAGCCCGCCTCGGTCGCGGTTTCGGCCGCGTCACGGGTCGAGACCGAGCCGTAAAGGTTGCCGCCGTCCGAGGCCTGGCGAATCACGACGAACTGCTGGCCGCCAAGACGTTCGGCCAGATCCTCGGCCTCTTTCTTGGTTTCCAGGTTGCGCGCTTCGAGCTGGGCTTTCTGCGCCTCGAACGCCGCGATGTTCTCTTTCGAGGCGGTCAGCGCCTTGCCCTGAAGCAGAAGATAGTTGCGTGCGAAGCCGGGCTTGACGTCGACAACGTCGCCCATCTGGCCCAGCTTGGCCACGCGTTCCAGAAGGATCACTTGCATGGGTCCGGCTCCTTATTTCACGGCGTAGGGAAGAAGCGCCAGGAAGCGGGCGCGCTTGATCGCGCGGGCCAGTTCACGCTGCTTCTTGGCCGACACGGCGGTGATGCGCGACGGCACGATCTTGCCGCGCTCGGAGATGTAGCGCTGCAAGAGCTTGGTGTCTTTGTAGTCGATGGCCGGAGCATTGTCGCCCGAGAAGGGGCACACTTTGCGGCGGCGGAAAAACGGTTTGGCTGCCATGACTTAACGTCCTTTTCTCACAAGTTGGATCAACGGCGCTCGCGGCGGTCGCCACGATCTCCGCGTTCATCGCGCTTCTGCATCTGGATCGACGGACCTTCGGCGTGTTCGTCGACCTTGATGGTCAGAACGCGCATCACGTCGTCATGCAGGCGCATCAGGCGTTCCATTTCCTGCACGGCATCCGACGGGGCGTCGGAGCGCATGAAGGCATAGTGCCCCTTGCGGTTCTTGTTGATCTTGTAGGCCATGGTCTTGACGCCCCAGTACTCGGTATCGACCACCTTGCCACCGTTGTCGGTCAGAACGGTGCCGAAATGCTCAATCAGGCCTTCGGCCTGGGTGTTCGAGAGATCCTGGCGCGAAATAAAGACATGCTCGTACAGCGGCATGTTTACTCCATTCATGTCTCAGGCACGCTTCAAAGGACGGGTCCGATCCTTCCGCTCCCGTCCACGAGAGGCTGCGCGGGTCAAAAGATCCGCGGAAGGAAGGCTGCGGTATACACGGCTCAGAGGCTTTCGCAACCCCGTGCCCGCGGCGGGCCCGGCATTTCCAACCTGTTGCCCCAGTGCTGACATCTTTGGCGCTCAGTGTGGAAACTATGAACCGCAAGTCGGACTGTTGAAGAAGGACTGGTTGATGAGTGCAATACCCGATGACCCCCAAAGCGCGGACGCGACCCACCGCCCCTGCGGCGTGGAGCAAAGCGCGTTTTCCATTTTCGGCCGGATCGTGGGCGCGGCCCTGGTCGCATCGGCACTGGGGCTCTGGGTGCTGCCCGGATCCGACTACAGTGCCGAGCTGCTGCTGATCAAGCTGGGTCTGACGCTGACCATGGCGCTGATCGGCGTGACGCTGTACGTCGCGGCCCGCCGCTGATCCAGCACGGGCGCCGGACTGGTGCCCTGCCAGGTGAATCGCACTTGAGCTTTGACAGTTGTGCAGAACTGGATTCTTGAGGTTTCATCATCAGATGGAGCTTCG
>CAJXWO010000012.1 GCA_913062865.1 uncultured Paracoccaceae bacterium
CTGCCTGCTGCGAACCCGCACCCTCTGGGTGATCCATCAAACAAGCCCCTCGCAGCCATCAACACCATGATTTATATCGGAAATAACACGCCCACGACAGCAAAATCACCCAGTTACTTGGGGAATCCGGGTTGAGAAGGAGAGGCGGATTCGATCTAAGGATTCAAATTAATTGAAGAATTTGGTGATCACCTCATAAGTATACCTGCGGTGGTCCAGCTTCATGTGGCCTGCATCTCGGAGTTGCAGCCTCGCTGCCGATTGGGCGGCTTTTGCCACGTGCAAGGTCGTCCTCTGCCTTACCTCGACATCTGAACTAGAAATCGAATGGCACTACCCGCGAGAGCATTCTTAACCCTGTACGAAACCGCATCCCGATGGGGCCGCAAAATCGCCGACATTGGCGGCTGGGCCACCGAAGGCAAGCTGAACATCGTCACAGGGATTTCTCTCGCGATCTGCGGCGACGAGAAGGTCTCGGGCAAGATCACGATCTCTCCAATGGACATGCTGCCCCTCTTTCGCCGCAGTGGAACCGGCCCGACGGTCATCAAGTTGCAGCGGATCAAGCCGGAGCATTTCGAGGAGTGGCGCTACGTCACCGAGGGTAGTGCCCCACGGGGTGGTGTAAGAGGCCGCGCGCGTAGCCTTTTGGCGTAGCGCATCGCGCGGCTGGGTCTGGCGGCGACCGCGCTTCTTCGTAATCTGAGGTTGTTCAAAGACCGATGACAACGAAGGAGAGCACGATGACCGAGACCATGATTGACCTTCCGGGCGTGATCGCCAAGAGCGATGACGCGGATTTCCTGCGGGAACTGATCCAGGACACCGCGCAGCGGCTGATGAACATTGAGGTGGCCGCTGTATGCGGTGCGGGGCATGGCGAGCGCAGCCCGGACCGTGAGAACCAGCGCAACGGCTATCGGCCGCGTCAGTGGGATGCTCGGGCAGGCACCATTGGGTTGAACATCCCGAAGCTGCGCAAGGGGAGCTATTTCCCTACGTTTCTGGAGCCGCGCCGGACGGCCGAGAAAGCATTGATGGCCGTGATCCAGGAAGCCTACATCCACGGTGTCTCCACGCGCGCTGTCGACGATCTCGTGCGCGCCTACGCGTCTGGTGGCTAAAGTATGCTTTATAGAAATGGAGGTGGCCGAGGCCCTTGGTCCAAGGACCGTGGATCACGGTATTCGTGACGCGGACCTTGGAACTTGGACTGCAGGGACAGAGCAGCCTCCGTCACTCGAGGTCCAAACGAAATTAGCCGTGGCAAATTCCGCCGTTGCATCAACCAAGGGGTCTAAGCAAGCCGCATGGGGCGGTTTTCGGGGGTATGGGGGTGGCCTTTGGTCCGTGGGCGAGGTGTTGAAAGGCTGAAGCAACCCCGGACAGGCTTAAGAATACAAGCAGCTTCTCCCGCGCCTAACCGTAGAGACGAAGCTGTGTGAGCGATCCAAAGATTCGGTTACTGGTTGCTGAGCGTGGAGAAAATAATTTTTGGCACCCATATGGCACCCGCGTGGATTAACCACACACCATCATCTCGCCTAAGTCATTGTTTTTTATGGTGCCCCCAGAGAGACTCGAACTCCCGACCTACTGATTACAAATCAGTTGCTCTACCAGCTGAGCTATAGGGGCCTTGGAGCGACGGTGTAGCCGCTTGCCTCGCGCCTCGCAAGCGGGAAACGTTCGGCGTCAGATTGCGGTTTCAACCCGGGGCAAAGCGCATATATTGCGCAGGCGACAGGGCACAGACACACGGGAGCGGTATGCAGGTCGTCTTACATCTCGGAGCCCATTGCACGGATGAGGACCGGCTGACCGCCTGTCTTCTCAAGAATGCCGAGGCGTTTCGGGATCACGGGATCGCCGTGCCGCAGCCCAAGCGGTACCGCCGCCTGCTGCGCGACACGGTGCATGCGATGACGACGGACGAGCCCGCGACCGAGGCCGCAGAGGTACTGGTCGACGCGATGCTTGACGACGATATCGCCCAGATCGACCGCCTGATCCTGAGCCACAAGAATTTCCTGTCGGCCCAACGCACCGCCCTGTCCAAGGGGGTGCTCTACAACACTGCCGAGCAGAAGCTCACGGATTTCGGGCGGCTGTTTCCCGAGGACGAGGTCGAGCTGTTCCTGGGCATCCGCAACCCGGCCACCTTTCTGCCGGCGCTGTTCGACGCCTCCAAGACCGAGACCTTCGTCGATTTCATGGACGGCGCCGACCCGCGCGACGTGTATTGGTCCCATCTCGTGGAGCGCATCCGGACGGCGGTGCCGGACATGGCGCTGACCGTCTGGTGCAACGAGGACATGCCGCTCATCTGGGCCGAGATCCTGCGCGAGATCGCGGGCTTCGACCCGAACGTGCCCATCGAAGGCGAGTTCGCCCTGTTGTCCGAGATCATGAGCAAGGAAGGGATGCAGCGCTTTCGCGCCTATCTCAAGACCCATCCGGTGATGACGGAGGTCCAGAAGCGCCGGGTGATCGCGGCGTTCCTGGACAAGTTCGCGCTGGAGGAAGAGGTCGAACAGGAGCTCGATCTGCCGGGTTGGACCGAGCCGCTGATCGACACGCTGACCGAGGCCTACGAGGAAGACGTCTATGCCATCAGCCGCATCCCGGGCGTGACGCTCATCACGCCCTGAGCGACCACCGCGGCCCGGTGGTCGCCTGCCCGGCGCCTCACGGGCCTAGCGCATGCCAAGGGCTTCCTTGTACATCTCGAGAACCGCCTCTTCTTCGGCGATGTCGTCGGGCTCGCGCTTGCGCAGGGCGATGACCTTGCGCATCACCTTGGTGTCGTAGCCGCGCGCCTTGGCCTCGGCCATGACCTCTTTCTGCTGATCGGCGAGATCCTTTTTCTCGGCCTCCAGCCGCTCGAACCGTTCGATGAACTGGCGCAATTCGTTGGCAGTGACGCGGTAGGTGGCATCGCCCGCGGTCTCGGGGGCGGGATCGGTCGACAAATCGCTCATGGGGCACTCCGTGGCTCAAGGGCCTTTTGACTAGCGCCCCGCAGACCGGCCTGCAAGACGGCTTGCGCCGACGGCGCGGCTGGACTAGTGCGACACCCGACCATCACCTGCGAGGCACACATGACTTGGCTGATCTGGCCCGGAGCGGCGATTTCCCTTTTGGGGCTGGGCGGACTGATATGGTGCATTCTTGCGGTGATGCGCGCCAAGCGACGGGCGTCGAGCGACGAGGAACTGCGCGCAGCCGTGCAAAAGGTGATGCCGGTCAATCTGGGCGCGCTGTTCCTGTCCGTGATCGGCCTGATGCTGGTGATCGTCGGCATTTTCCTGGGCTAGCACGCGCCCGCCGGTACGCCCTCTCGTGCCCCGGCTTAGACCCCGACCATGTCCGCGAGGCGGCGACCGTTCTTGACAAGCTCCTGCAACAGCGGGGCCGGCGTCCAGAGCGCGGCGTCCCGCTCGGCCAGGCGCAGCAGCATCTTGCGCGTCTCGAAAAGCCCGGCCAGGTCCGCAGCCACCATCGGCCCGCCCCGCGCCCGCGGCAGGCCCAGGGCGTGGACCGCCACCAGGTCGACATCGCCCGCCGCCCGTACGGTGCCGTCCTCGATCATGCGGATACCCTCATTGACCAGCGCCGCATGGCACCAGAGCCGGATCGTGTCCGCGTCGGGCGCGCCGTCACGGCTGCGCAGCGCGCTGAGGATCCGCTCGGCCTCGGGATTGGGTACGGGGGTCGCCCCGGCCTCATAGACGTAATATCCGCGGCCCACCCCGCGCCCCACATGGCCTTCGGCGACAAGCCCGTCGCGCAGACCCAGGTCGCGCCCGTCGCGCGCGGCGCTGCCCAGCCCGGCAGTGTCGAGCGCGTCGTACACCCCCCGCGCAAGCCCCCCGCCGCGCAGCGCCTGGTCCACGTCCACCGGGCGCGCACCCGCGGCTAGCGCGCAATCGGCCGCCGCCAGAAGCGCGGCGCGCAGCCGCTCGGACGGGTAGCCGTGATCGGGCCGCGTCAGGATCGGTAGCTTGCCCAGACGCCGCACCAGCCCCGCCGCCGTGGCCACCGCCACGTCACGCGGGTCCGCGCCGACGCCGATCTCGACCAGGCGGTTGGTATGGGGCGGCACCTGGAAGAACAGCCCGACGGTCCGGCGCCGCTTGGCCGTCTGCGCCGCCACGGTGTCCAGCATCCGGCCCGGCACGGCGGTCGTGAAGATGCGCGTGTCCTCGAACGGCCCCGCAAGGGTGCGGCGCAGCTCCGTCAGGTCCGTTCCCGGCGCGCGCAGCGTGTCGAGAATCAGATCCGCCGCCTCGAGTGCCTGCGGCTCGAGCACCCCCTTGAGCCGGTCGAGCCGCGCCTGGCGGTGGGCCTCGCTCAGGCGACCGCGTTCCACCGCGCGGGCATAGACCGCGCCCACGCGGCGCGACAGGGCCCGCAGCGCGTCGATATCCTTTTCGAGCACGATCACCGTGAGGCCTGCATCAAGCGCCGCGAGGGCCACGCCCGTGCCGATGACGCCGGCCCCGGCCAGACCGAGCCGGGCCACCGGCTGTACCGGCCCGGGACACGCCGCCGCCCGCTCCTGCGCAGAGCGTTCGGCCGCCTGCAGATGGCGCAACGCATGGGAGGTGTCGGTTGCGAAACAGGTCTCGAAAGACGCCCGTTCGAAGGCCAGCCCGGCCTCGAAGGGCAGAAGCTGCGCGGCCTCCACGCAGGACAGGATCTCGGTATAGGCCAGCGGTGCGCCCTCCTTGCGCGCGGCCCGGGCCTTGGCGATGGCATCCTGGTAGCCCTGACCGTTGGCGAAACCGGCGCGCCGCTCGGCCGTGGGGCGCGGCGAGCCCGCATCGGCCAGCGCGCGCGCATGATCGCAGGCGTCGGACAGGGCGGTCTCGGCCGCGCAGGTCGCGTCGACCAGCGGCGCAAGCGGCGCATGGGTCAGCGGCATCGACCGCGCACCCAACAGCAGGTCGAGCGCAGCCTCGGCCCCCAGAAGACGCGGCAACCTCTGGCTGGCCCCGGCCGCCGGCGGAAGGCCCAGGGCGATCTCGGCAAAGGCGATGCGGGCGTCCGGCGCCGCGACCCGCGCATGGGCCGCCAGCACCAGTTCGGCGCCCGGCCCGACGACCGGGCCCTCGATCAGGGCCACAACGGGTTTGGCACAGGTCTCGACCATGCGGCACAGACCGCCCAGGTCCGGGGTCTCGGGGGGGGCCTCCGGCGTCATCGCCTCGGCTGCATCGAGCGGGCGCGACAGCCCCTGATCGGATGCGCGCAGCACGATGCCGCGCACCTCTGGATCGGACACGGCCCGTGACAGGGCGGCGGCAAGGTCCCGGCGGATCGCGGGCGACAGGGCACAGGCTCCGTTCCGGCCTATGCCCAGAACGGCGATGCCCTCAGAAACTGACCAGGACACGCCTTGCACTTTGACCCCTGCCCGTGCTGCCGGATTTCACGGTCGCGCTGTTCCGCGCCTTGCCCAGTATTGGTATACGGGCCGCAGCAAAACGCAAGCTTTAGTGCACGCCGCCGGTCAGATCGGCATATTGTCGAATTGATCCTCGACCGCCTCATCGACAAGCGCATGATCGAGGCTGTTGAGATGGGCCGACACGTCGGCACCCGAGCGGCGCAGCGTCTCGATCGCGCTGTGCAACTCGTCCCGCAGTGCGGGCCGCAGGTCGTCGGATGCGGCGGCGATCTGTTGTTCCAGATCTGCGGCGCGGATTTTCAGGTCTTCGATCGACATGGCTCCCCCCATTAGGCGATTGGTCTGGCTGCGCGCACCAAGGACCCTGTCAGGGTCTCAGGCGGCACAGGTCTTGCAAAACGGCGTATCCGGAAGCACGTCCAAACGTTCTTCGGAAATCGCTTCACCACACTTTGCGCAATAGCCGTATTCGCCGTCGCGCATACGGGCCAGCGCCGCACGGATGCGCCGGATCTCGTCCTGGCCGGCCTGGCCCAGGCTTTCCAGCACCTCGTCGCCCTCGTGTTCGACCGCGTCGTCCTCCCAATCCTTGGAATGGGGCACGTCGAGCTCGGATTCGATGGCATGCAACCGCGCGTCCAACTCACCCAACCGAGATAGCAGTTTCTCGCGGTAGACGTCCAAATCCTTCATGCCCTGTCCCTTCCTCTGACGGTATATCGCACGGATATTAGGCATAATTTGCCGCGCCCTCCTTGATATGCGTCAACAAGGGCTTGCGACATATGCAATAAATATTATATGTTGCTCGAAAGCTTTGGAGGACCCTTGCCATGAAACCAGACGTCACAGCCTTTTTCGACGACGCCACCAACACGATTTCCTATGTCGTGAAGGACCCGCAGGGCTCGTCCTGCGCCATCATCGATTCCGTTCTGGACTTCGACTATTCCTCGGGCCGCACCGACACCAAGTCGGCGGATGAGGTCATCGCCTTTGTCCAGGACAACGGCCTGACCGTGGAATGGCTGCTTGAAACCCATGTCCATGCCGACCACCTCTCGGCCGCGCCGTATATCCAGGAAAAGGTCGGCGGAAAGATCGGCATCGGCGACCGGATCAAAATCGTTCAGGACACGTTCGGCAAGGTCTTCAACGAAGGCACCGAGTTCCAGCGCGACGGCAGCCAGTTTGACCAGCTCTTTGTCGAGGGCGACAGCTTCCATATCGGCCAGCTGCGCGGCGACGTGCTGCACACGCCGGGCCACACGCCCGCCTGCCTGACCTACGTGATCGGCGATGCGGCGTTCGTGGGCGACACGCTGTTCATGCCCGATTTCGGCACCGCGCGCTGCGATTTCCCCGGCGGATCGTCGGCGACGCTGTATGAATCGGTGCAGAAGATCCTGGCGCTGCCGGACGAGACCCGCATTTTCGTGGGCCACGACTACAAGGCACCGGGTCGGGACGAATACGCGTGGGAAACCACCGTGGGCGAGCAGAAGGCAGCCAACGTCCATGTGGGTGCCGGCAAGTCCAAGGACGAGTTCGTGGAAATGCGCGACAGCCGCGATGCGACGCTCGCCATGCCGAAACTGATCATCCCGTCGCTGCAGGTGAACATGCGCGCGGGCCAGATGCCGCCCGCAGACGACCAGGGCGACGTCTTCCTCAAGGTGCCGGTCAACAAGATCTGACCGGACGACGCCCGCGGCGGGACATCGGGCAGCGCGAGCCCGCCCGCCACGGGCCTGCAACAGGACGCAACTCAAGGAAACGCAACATCATGGAACAAGACTGGATCTGGGGCCTGATCGGCGGCTTGCTGATCGGGACCGGCGGTGCCGTATACCTGCTGGGCAACGGCCGCATCATGGGCGCGAGCGGGATCATCGGCGGGCTCGTCGACGGTTCGGGCCGGAACACCGCGTGGGAACGCATTCTCTTCCTTCTGGGCGTGATGGTTCTGCCTGTGGCGCTGATGCCGGTCTACCGCGAGGTCGATACGCATCTGACGACGAACCTCTGGGTCGTGGTCGCCGCGGGGCTTCTCGTGGGTCTTGGCACCCGCATCGCCAATGGCTGCACCTCGGGTCACGGGGTCTGCGGTATCTCGCGCCTGTCGCCGCGCGGCATGATCGCGACCGTGGCCTACATTCTCGCGGGCGGGGTCGCCGTCGTCTTCTTCCGCCATGTGCTGGAGGTGATCTGATGCGCCATATCATCGCTTTGATCGCCGGCGGGTTCTTCGGCGCCGGCCTGTTCGTGTCGGGCATGACCGACACCACCAAGGTGCAGGGCTGGCTCGACGTGTTCGGCGCCTGGGACCCCACGCTGGCTTTCGTGATGGGCGGCGCCATGATCCCCATGGCCATTGCCTGGATGATCACCCGCCGCCGTCGCACACCGCTGGCCGGCGGGGCCTTTCCGCCGCCTGCCCCGCGCCGGATCGACCGCAACCTGATCCTGGGCTCGGTGCTGTTCGGCTTCGGCTGGGGCCTGGCCGGGCTGTGCCCGGGACCGTCCATTGCCTCGGTCAGCTATGGCGGCCTGGGCAACCTGGTGTTCATCGCAGCCATGGTGGCGGGCATGCTGGCGGCCCCGCCGTTGCGCGCCCGGCTGGACAGGGCCGTGCCTGCCGAGTAACCCGGGGCCATGGATATCAGACAGATCAGCGACCGCTACGCGGTGTCGCCGCAAATCACGCCCGAAGACCTGTCCGCGGCCAAGGCCGCGGGCTTTGCCCGGGTCATCTGCAACCGGCCCGACAGCGAAAACCCGCCCGAGCTGCAGGCCGATGCGATGGCCGCCGCCGCCGCCGCGGCCGGGCTCGACTTCGAGGTTCTGCCCATTACCCATTCAAGCATGACGCCGGACACCGTGGCGCAGCAGCGCGCGCTGATCGACGGCGCGGATGGGCCCGTGCTGGCCTATTGTGCCTCGGGCACACGCTGCACGGTGATCTGGGCCCTGGGCGAAGCCGGAACCGGCCGCCCCGTCGACGAGGTGATCGCCGACGCTGCCCGCGCAGGCTACGATCTCGGCAACCTCGCCCCGACGCTGCAGGCCATCGCCGCGCAAGCCAAAAGCTGACCCCGGCCCCCGGCCCCCGGCCTGCTCAGCCGGTGTCGCTCAGCACGGGCAGGTCCGGCACCGGATCGGTCTGTGACGCCGGCCCCGGGTGCGGCGCCGTGCGCGTCCCGTCGGCCACCGCCCCGCCATCCGGCAGCGGGTTCGGGGCGGTCTGAGCCAACGCGGGATCGCCATGAATCCGCACGGCGCGAAATCCACCGGACTGGCCCAGCGCGGCCCGTGCGATCACACGCCCGTCGATCGCCTCGATCCGGACCTCGGTCAGCGCCCGCATCGGCACGGTCAGTCGGTCCCCCTCCGACAGGGTGCGGATGCGGGATAATGCGAGCGATTGCCTGTCCAGCACCGCGCGCAATTGTGCAGGCGCCGCCAACACCGCGCGCTCAAGATCCGCTGACCGGCCCGGCGGGGGCGCGGCCGGGGCCGCCGGGCGCGGCACGGCCACGGGCAACGCCAGCACCACCTGCCCGATCTTCGAACACTCCGGATCGGCCCCAAGGGTCAGCGTGACGGCGATGCGGTGAAACCGCGCCGCCTCGAGCACGAGGCCCAGGGCACGCGGGTTTGCGACCTGTGCGCCGAACTGCCAGGCCACAGCGTCCTCGCCATCGGTATCGCGGTCCGCGGCCAATGCGCCAAGGGCGCCATCGATCCAGGCGGCGGCCAGCGCCGCATCCGTGGCCGTGGGCGCGCGCCCGACCGGCACCTGCGGGGTGACATGGCCCAGGGTCTGCTGCTCCACCGCTGCGGCCAGCGCGGACGGGTCCAGGATCAGCGCGCCCTTCTGCCCCTCGGCCCCTTCCAGCACGACGAGCATGTGCCCCTCGCCCACGTCGGCGGCCACGTCCCCGCGCGGCACCTGCCCGGCCCGGGCCGCGGCCACGGTCGCCGACAGCCCGATAGTGGCCGAGGCCGCGCGTGACAGTGCCGCCGCCACATCGCCCGCCGACGGTGTGCCCGACCGGGTCGCCGTCGGCTGCGCGCTGCGCGCCATTCGTTGCAGGATCGTCTGGTCTGCCGGTTCTGCCATGGGTCCCTTGTCCCCGCTTTCTGCGGGTCTCGGAAGACCCTACAGCCCGGCAGGTTACCAGCACCTTACCCGCTGCCGGATTACTGTGCCGCCATGGCCTGGTGCAGCGGCAGGATTACCCGAAACGCCGCGCCGCCCTGTCCGGGCAGATAGCTCACCGACCCGCCCAGCCGCGCCATGATCTCGCGGCAGATGGCCAGGCCCAGCCCGGCCCCACCGGCCTTCTGATCCCCGATGCGCGAGAATTTCTCGAACACGAGATCCTGTGCATCGGGCGGGATGCCGCTGCCGTTGTCGACGAAATCGATCATCAACCGCTCGCCCGCCTGCGTGACATTGATGGTCAGCCGCGGGCCTGCCGCATCGCAGTACTTGCGCGCATTCGAAATCAGGTTGATGAAGACTTGGCTCAACCGGTCGGGGTCGGTGGTGATCCACACCTGGTCCACGGGCCCGTCCCGGCGGATCTCCAGACCGGTCCCGCCGCTCGCCGCGCCCGCTGCGGCCTCGGCCTGGTCGAGCAGATCCGCCAGCCGTGCGCGGCGGATATTCAGGCTGACCTGCCCGTCCTCCAGCACGCTCAGGTCCAGAAGATCGTCCAGAAGCCGGGTCAGGCGGATCGCCTCGCCATGGATGATCGAGGCGTATTTGTGCCGTTCGGGCCGTTCCAGCCCGCCTTCGCGCAGGATCTCGGAAAACGACCGGATCGAGGTCATTGGCGTCCGCAGCTCATGGCTGATTTGGGACAGGAAGGCGTCCTTTTGCACCGACAGGCGCGTGAGCTTCTCATTGGCCTCGCGCAGCTGGCGGGCGGTACGGCTCAACTCGCGCGATTGCGCCTCGAGCTTGCTGGAGTATTCCATCATCTGCGCGGTCTCGTCGGCCACCGCCATCAGGTCCTCGACCGACACGGTGGTGCCGCCGACGATCTGGCCGACCATCGCATGGGCCGTGGCCGCGCCCACCGAGCCCGAAAGTTCACGTTCCAGCACCTGGAGGAACTCGGGCGTCGGGTCGGGCAGATAGCCCTCGATCCCCTGCCGCGCGGCCTCGGCGTGGAACAGCGCCTGCGCTTCGCGTGCGCCCAGGATGCGCTGGGACATGATCAGCAGATCCTCGGCCTCGGCGGTGCCGCCGAACCCGCCGCCGGGGCTTTGACTGTGCTGGAAGACGTTGATGAACTGGGCGCCCTGCAGCCGTTCCAGCGGCGATGGAAAACTGGCCAGCGACACCGCGAGAAAAACCAGCGTGTTCAGGCCCACCGACCAGATCACAGCATGCACCAGCGGGTCCAGCCCGTCGATCCCGAACAGCGCCCGTGGCCGCAGCCAGTCCAGCCCGAACAGCCCCTCTTGCATGACCGCGGCAGGCAGGATCACGCCCTGGCCGAAAGAGGGCAGGAACATGGTATAGAGCCAGACGGCAAAGCCCACGGTCAGCCCGGCCAGCGCCCCCGCCCGGGTCGCGCCGCGCCAGAAGATGCCGCCCACGAGCGCGGGCAGCACCTGCGCCACGCCCGCAAAGGAAATCAGCCCGATCGCCGCAAGCGCGGCCCCGCCGCCGGACAACTGGTAGTAGAGGTAGCCCAGGAACACCACGCCCGCGATCGACACCCGGCGCGCCATCAGCACGACGTGGCGCACATCGCCAGACACGATCGCCCCGCCGCCGGTCAGCTTCAGCCAGATCGGCATGACGATATGGTTCGACACCATGGTCGACAGCGCGATGGCCGCGACGATCACCATGGACGTGGCCGAGGAGAACCCGCCGATGAAGGACAGCATCGCAAGCCCGTCCTGCCCCTGCGACAGCGGCACCGTCAGAACGAACAGGTCCGGGTTGGTGCCCGCGGGCATCAGGTCGAGCCCGACGACGGCGATGGGCACGACGAAAAGGCTCATCAGCATCAAGTAAAGCGGGAACGCCCAAGAGGCGGTGCGCAGATGGCGCTCTTCGTCATTCTCCACGACCATGACCTGGAACATGCGCGGCAGGCACAGAAGCGCTGCCGCCGACAGAAAGGTCAGCGTCGCCCAGCGGCCCCCGTCCATCTGCCAGTGCCCGATTTCCGACGCGTCGATCCGGGTCATCACGTCGCCTACGCCCCCGGCCACGCCCCAGATCACGAAGACGCCCACCGCCAGAAGCGCGCAGAGCTTGACCACCGCCTCGACCGCGATGGCCATGACCACGCCGTGGTGGCGTTCGTTGGCATCAAGGTTGCGTGTCCCGAACAGCACGGTGAAGACCGCGAGCCCGACCGCGACCCAGAACGCGGTCGAGGCGGGGGCGCTGGACGCGGCCGCGCCGCCGTCGGCCCGGGCGAAGACCTCGAAGGACAGAGTGACCGATTGCAGTTGCAGCGCGATGTAGGGCGTGGCCGCGATCACGGACAGGATGGTGACACCCACCGCCAGCATGTTCGACTTGCCGAACCGCGACGAGATGAGGTCGGCGATGGAGGTGACCCGCTGCGCCCGCCCGATCCGCACCAGCTTGCGCAAAAGCCACCACCAGCCCACGAAGACAAGCGTCGGGCCCAAGTAGATCGTCAGGTACTCAAGACCCGAGCGCGCGGCATAGCCCACCGCGCCGTAAAAGGTCCAGGCAGTGCAATAGATCGACAGCGACAGCGTGTAGACCCATGGCCCGCCCAGCCAGCCCCGGCCCCGCGCGGCCGCCCGTTCGGCCACGAAGGCCACGAGGAACAGCACAGCCACATAGGCCAGGCAGACCGCGACAAGGACGTTGAGCGTGGCCATCAGGGCCGCTCCACCGGCTCCTCGGGCGGGTCACTGCGCAACCGCGTCGACAACAGGAACGCGGCCACGATCAGGAAACACCAGACCCCGAAGACGTAAAGGATCGCGCGCGAGGTGGGCACCGTTTCGGCCCCGTCGCTGGACCACAGAAGCGGTACGCTCCACAGCACCGCGCCGAGAATTGGCAAGAACCGCGCGGCATCCACCAGCCGCCGCCGCCTATAGGTGCGGCGTTCGAGGAACAACGCGTTGCCCGGGCGGCTCACCCCGCCCCCACGAGCGCGCGCACGCAGGCCAGCACATCGGCATTGGAAAAGGGCTTGGTCATGAATTGGCTGGCACCCATCTTCTCGGCCATCTCGCGATCCTTGTTCTGGCCGCGGGCGGTGAGCATCAGAACCGGCAGCGCCTGGGTCTGCGCATCGGCGCGCAATTCGCGCAGGATGTCATAGCCGCTTTTGCCCGGCAGCATCACGTCGAGGATCACGAGGTCCGGCGCCTTGGCATGCACCGTCTCCACCGCGTCATGGCCGTTGGAATGCGTATCCACCCGCCAGCCGTCCCGGCTGAGGATAAAGCTTATGGCTTCGATGATGTTGGGTTCATCCTCGATCACCAGGACATGCTTGCCCATTCCGTATTCCCCTCCCGTCCGCGGGTCTTACGCCGCGGGTTCTGCCACTATCGTCAAAGCGGCAAGGCCTGTCAAAACCCCTCTGCCAGGATCGAGGGTTCGCTCCGTGCGTCGCACAGCGCGCGCGGGCAAACCCGGCAGCTGGCCCCCACCGGCAGCGCATCGCGTGCGGCCTCCTCTCCGCCGGGGACGGGCACGATGAGCATATGCGCCACCAGGACCGGGTCGCGGTTCACCCGCGGCGGCGTGACCGGTTGGGCGATGGCATGGCACAGGAACGCGGCCCCGTCCGTGCCCGGCTGCACCACCCGGTCCCGCAGCGGCACCTGCGGCCGGCTGAACGCGCGGAACAGTGGCCAGAGCGGACAGGCCGCCCCGAAACGCGGCACCGGAAAGCCGCGCACGGGCCTGCGAAACGTGAGCATCCCCGAGGCATCCGCGATCACCAGCCCCAGCGGCCCCGTCACGTCGGCCTCGGGCAGCGCGGCCAGCCGCCGCATGACCCGCGCCGGGTCGGTGTCGAAGCGGTGGGCGAGCGCGACCGGGTCGGGCCCGAACTCGGCCGTTGCGGCCACGAAATCGGCATAGGGCAAGGCCCGCGCATCTTCCGCCAGACGCTCGAACACGGGCAGCGCCAGGCTGCGCGCAGCGCTTCCCGGCAGGCGCTCGGCCAGCGCGCGTGGATCGGCCCCGGGGCGTTCGAGCTCTTCGAGGTGGTAGTCGTGATCGGCCAGGAACGCGTCGAGCGCATCCTGTGGCGCGTTCAGGTCGGCCTCGGCATCATCGGCGCTGTCGAGATAGCTGACCAGCGCCTGGCTGCTTTCGGCCAGCCGCTGGGCATCCTCGTTGATGTTGCGCTGGAACCGCTCGCGCCACTCGGGCTCGATCTCGCGGGTCTCCACGAGGATCCCGGCGGTCGAGCGGATCGCGGTCACGGTTGTGATCATCTCGTGCAGGCTGGCGGCCAGATGCGGGTCATGCGTGAGCCGGTCCGACAGGGTCTCGACCGTGTTCTCGAGCGTCGAGATGCGGCGCAGGCTGGCCGCCAGAAGCCCGGCCCAACCCGGGAACCGGCCGGCGAATTCATCCACGCGGTCCAGCTCGGCGCCGGCCTCGGGCCGGGCGGCCGCGGCTTCGCGCAGCGCGGCGATCAGCGTGGCCTCGGCCCCCTCGGTCAGGATCGACGGCTCGACCTTGAGCACCTCGGCGATGTCGAGCAGCAGTTTGCCCCCGATTCTGCGCCGGTTGTGCTCGATGAGATTGAGATAGGAGGGCGAGATCCCGGCCAGACGCGCCAGATCGGCCTGGCGCATGCCGGACATGATTCTGCGCTCTCGGATCCGGCTCCCGGTCAATGTGTCGCGTGCCATGGGCTTTTCCCCAGACGGTTCAAGCTCTTGCTGCACCGCCAAATAATTTGTTTACATCGTATGCAGTTGCATTGTGTAGTTATTTACAAAAAAAGTGTTTGGTTCAAGGCAGTTGTTGCTAAGTTTTCGATCGCCACCCGATAATGAATTTGCACCCAAGTGTGCATGCGAGACCGGAAAGAGGAGTCCCGGTCCCGCGTTTCATTCAATTCGGGAGGATTTCATGTCCAAGACCAACCTGACTCGCCGTGGCGTGCTCAAGACCGGTGCCGTTGCTGGCGCTGGTCTGGCGCTGCCCACCTACCTGTCGGCCGCAGGCCACGAGGGCTTCACCAACGCGCCGACCGGCGACACCGTGACGCTCGGCTTCAACGTGCCCCAGACCGGCCCCTATGCTGACGAAGGTGCGGACGAACTGCGCGCCTACGAACTGGCCGTCGAGCACCTGAACGGCGGCGGCGACGGCGGCATGCTGAACACCTTCTCGTCGAAGGCGCTTCAGGGCAACGGCATCCTGGGCAAGAAGGTCGAGTACGTGACCGGCGACACCCAGACCAAGTCGGACGCCGCCCGCGCATCGGCCAAGTCGATGATCGAAAAGGACGGCGCGGTGATGATCACCGGCGGTTCGTCCTCGGGCGTGGCCGTGGCCGTGCAGGCGCTCTGCCAGGAGGCCGGCGTGATCTTCATGGCGGGTCTGACCCATTCGAACGACACCACCGGCAAGGACAAGAAGGCCAACGGCTTCCGCCACTTCTTCAACTCCTACATGACCGGTGCCGCACTCGCCCCCGTGCTGGCCAACAACTACGGCACCGACCGTAAGGCCTATCACCTGACCGCAGACTACAACTGGGGCTACACCACCGAAGAAGCGGTGCGGACCTCGACCGAGGCGCTGGGCTGGGAAACCGTGGGCACCGTGCTGACGCCGCTGACCCAGACCGACTTCTCGTCCTACATCACGCCGGTTCTGCAGTCGGACGCCGACGTTCTGGTTCTGAACCACTACGGCGGCAACATGGTCAACTCGCTGACCAACGCCGTTCAGTTCGGCCTGCGCGACCGTGTCGCCAACGGCAAGAACTTCGAGATCGTCGTGCCGCTCTACTCGCGCCTGATGGCCAAGGGTGCAGGCGCCAACGTGAAGGGCATCTTCGGATCCACCAACTGGCACTGGTCCCTGCAGGACGAAGGCTCCAAGGCGTTCGTGCAGTCCTTCGGCACCAAGTACGGCTTCCCGCCGAGCCAGGCTGCGCATACCTGCTACGTCCAGGCGATCCTCTATGCCGACGCCGTGGAGCGTGCGGGCTCGTTCAACCCCTGTGCGGTCGGCGAAGCGCTCAAGGACTTCGAGTTCGACGGCATGGGCAACGGCCCGACCCTCTATCGCGGCGAAGACCACCAGTGCTTCAAGGACGTGCTGGTCGTGAAAGGGAAAGAGAACCCGACCTCGGAGTTCGACCTTCTGGAAATCGTCGAGATCACCCCGGTCGAGCAGGTCACCTACGACGCGTCGATCTTCGGCGGCGATCTGGGGTCGTGCAACCCCGGCGCCTAAGCCGCTGATCCCAAGGCGGGCCTCACCGGCCCGCCTTTCCCCTTCTTCCGGCTCGGCCTGTCTGACGCACGCAGAGCAAAAACCCCAAAGGTGGCACGATGGAAGCCATTATCCTGCAGATTCTGAACGGTCTCGACAAAGGCTCGGCCTACGCGCTCATCGCGCTGGGCCTGACGCTGATTTTCGGGACCCTGGGCGTCGTGAACTTCGCCCATGGTGCGCTTTTCATGATCGGGGCGTTCTGCGCCGTGACCCTGAGCCGCATCCTGAGCCTCAGTCACACGGTCGTGGACGAGACGCAAAAAGACTTTCTGGGCAACCCGCTTCAGGTCGAAGTGCCCTATGTCTACAACATTTTCGGACAAGCGACGGGCGAAGCGATCATCGACTGGGCGGTGCCACTGGCGATCCTGTTCACGATCCCGATCATGATCGGCGTCGGCTGGATCATGGAGCGCGGGCTGATCAAGCATTTCTACAAGCGCCCCCATGCCGACCAGATCCTCGTGACCTTCGGCCTGGCGATAGTGCTGCAGGAAGTGATCAAGTATTTCTACGGTGCCAACCCGATCCCGACCCCGGCGCCGGAGGCGTTCATCGGGTCGTTCGATTTCGGCGCGATGATCGGCTTTGAAGCCGGTCAGATCATCTATCCCTACTGGCGCATCGTCTACTTCATGTTCGCCGCCGTCATCATCGGAGCCGTGTTCGCCTTCCTGCAATTCACCACCTTCGGCATGGTGGTCCGCGCAGGCATGGCCGACCGCGAGACCGTGGGCCTGCTGGGAATCAATATCGACCGCCGCTTCACCATCATGTTCGGCATCGCCGCCGCCGTGGCGGGCCTGGCGGGCGTGATGTACACGCCCATCAACTCGCCCAACTACCACATGGGCATGGACTTCCTCGTGCTGTCCTTCGTGGTGGTGGTCGTCGGGGGGATGGGGTCTCTGCCCGGTGCGGTGCTTGCCGGCTTCCTGCTGGGCATTCTCGAAAGCTTCGCCTCTATGCCCGAGGTCACATCCATCATTCCCGGCATCAACCAGGTCATCATCTACCTGGTCGCCATCATCATTCTGCTGACACGTCCGCGTGGCCTCATGGGCCGCAAGGGCGTGATGGAGGACTAAGCCCATGTTTGGCCTCAACAAGAAAGACTCGACCCTGTTGCTGATCGTTGCAGGACTTGTGCTCTTGGCACCCTTCCTGCTGAACCCTTTCCCCGAAGGTTCGGCGATGGCGCAGTTCAACGCGGGCTATCCGGACCTGATGCAGCGCTTCGTGATCTTCGGGATCTTCGCCATCGGCTTCAACATCCTGTTCGGTCTGACCGGCTACCTGTCCTTCGGTCACGCGGCCTTCCTGGGCGTGGGGTCCTACGCGGCGATGTGGATGTTCAAGCTGTTCGGCATGAACGTGCTGCCGGCCCTGGCGCTGTCCATCCTGATGTCGGGCCTCTTCGCGGTGGTGATCGGCTATGTCAGCCTGCGTCGCTCGGGCATCTATTTCTCGATCCTGACGCTGGCCTTCGCGATGATGTCCTATGCGCTGGCCTACTCGGTTCTCGCGGCGGACATGGACGGACCTGACCAGCAGGGCCTTCTTCAGAAGGGTCTGACCGGGGGCGAGACCGGCCTGCAGCTGACGCTCGACGATCCGCGCATCCTGGGCCAGCAGACCGCCGGTGACGGCAACCTGCCGGTGCCGAGCCTCTTCGGCCTCGAGATGCGCAGCGCGTCCGAACTCAATGTTGGCGACTGGGTGTTCACCTTCTCGGCCGGTTACTACTTCAGCGCGATCGTGATGCTGTTGTCCTTCTACCTGTCGATCCGCATCTTCCGCTCGCCCTTTGGCCTTGTGCTGCGCTCGATCAAGTCGAACCAGCAGCGGCTGAGCTACACGGGCATGAACCCCAAGCCCTACATGCTGGCGGCCTTTGTCATCTCGGGCATGTATGCCGGCCTGGCCGGTGGTCTCATGGCCGCGATGGACCCGCTCGCGGGCCCGGAACGGATGTTCTGGACGGCCTCGGGCGAGGTGGTGCTGATGACCATCCTGGGTGGCGTCGGCACCCTGATCGGGCCGGTGCTGGGTGCGGGCGCGATCAAGTACATGGAAAACATCCTGTCCAAGATCAACTCGGACATCCTGCACTCCTGGTTCGCCTTCCTGCCCGATGGGCTCGAGGATTTCGTCGTCACCCTCATCTATCCCTTCATCGGCAAGGGCTGGCACCTCACGCTGGGCATCATCTTCATGCTTGTCGTGATCTTCCTGCCCGGTGGCCTGGTCGAAGGCGGACAGCGGATCGCACGCGCCATGCGTCGCAAGAAGCAGACCGCCAGCGACGACGACACCAAAGCCAAGCAGCCCGCTGAATAAGGAACCACGACCATGGGAATTCTCGAAGTCAAGGACGTGAACAAGAACTTCGGCGGCCTGAAGGCCCTGTCGAACGTCAACCTCAGCGTGGCCGAGAACTCGGTCCATGCGATCATCGGGCCGAACGGCGCGGGCAAATCGACCCTGCTGAACTGCCTCGTGGGCAAGCTCATCCCCGACACCGGCAGCGTCATGTTCGACGGCCAGTCGGTGCTGGGGCGCAAGCCGCACGAGATCAACCAGATGGGCATTTCCCGCGTGTTCCAGACGCCGGAAATCTTCGGCGACCTGACTGTGTTCGAAAACGTCATGATCCCCTGCTTCGCCAAGCGCGACGGCGAGTTTCGCCTGCACGCCGTCGAAGGGATGATGAACGAAGCCGAGATCGTCGAAGAGGCCGAACGGATGCTGATCGACGTGAACATGATCGACAAGCGGCACGCCCATTCCGCGTCGCTGTCGCGCGGCGACAAGCGGCGCCTGGAAATGGCGATGTGCCTGGTGCAACAGCCAAAACTTCTGCTTCTGGACGAACCCACCGCCGGGATGGCGCGGGCCGATACCAACAACACCATCGATCTGCTCAAGGAAATCCGGGACAAGCGCGACATCACCATGGCGATCATCGAGCACGACATGCACGTCGTGTTCAGCCTGGCCGAGCGCATCACCGTTCTGGCCCAGGGCACGCCCCTCGTCGAGGACGTTCCCGAAAACATCAAAGGCCACCCCAAGGTACAGGAAGCGTACCTGGGCGAAGCCGCGTAAGGAGGCGGGATCATGAACGTCAGACCCGATTTCTCGAAGAACGCCAACCATGCAGAGACGGCCCCGGCCTATCTGTCGGTCTGGGACATGCATGCCTATTACGGTGAAAGCTACATCATCCAGGGTATCAGCTTTAACGTCCACGAGGGCGAGATCCTTGCCCTTCTGGGCCGCAACGGCGCGGGCAAGACCACGACGCTGCGCGCCATCGCGCGGCTCGACGATCCGCAGATGAACCATGGCGAGGTGTGGCTCGACCACCAGCCGCTGCACACCATGAAGTCGCACGAGGCCGCGACGGTCGGGCTGGGGCTCGTGCCCGAAGACCGCCGCATCATTCCCGGTCTCACGGTCGAGGAAAACCTGCAGCTGGCCCAGATCGCCCCGCCGATCGGCTGGTCGCTGGAGCGTCTCTACGATCTCTTCCCGCGCCTGGGCGAACGGCGCAAGCAAGAGGGCGTGACGCTCTCGGGTGGCGAACAGCAGATGCTGTCCATCGCCCGGGCGCTGGCGCGCGACATCAAGGTCCTGCTGCTGGACGAACCCTACGAGGGCCTGGCCCCCGTGATCGTCGACGAGATCGAAAAGACCCTGCGCCTGATCAAGGAACAGGGCATGACCACGATCCTTGTGGAACAGAATGCCGTGCGGGCCCTGCAACTGGCCGACCGCGCGATCATCCTCGACACCGGCTCCATCGTTTTCGACGGATCCGCCGCCGAGGTGCTGGAGAACGAGGAACTGCGCGCGGAATACCTGGCCATCTGAGCCCGGGCATCGTACCCCGAGACCCCGAAAGGCGGGCGGCCCCAGTGCCCCCGCCTTTTTCATTCGGGCGCCATCCGCCACCGAACCGACCGGGCCCGGCCGGGAGGCCCCGGCGCAAGGGCCGGGGCGCGGTGATGCAACCCGGGCCCGCCTGCCCCGGACCCCGATCCGGGAGCCTGCCCCGGGCGTGACCCGGGAGCCCCCAAAGACCTGCGATTGTCGGCTTTTCACGGGCTGGACCTTGCCCTATAAGCGGCGAAGCCTTCGTCAGTCAGCCCGCGCCAAGGGGCCGCAACCGGTCGAGGACCTAAATGACAGAGAACACGCACGACGCCGATGTGGCCTTCGTCAAGGCACTCGCGGAACTTCTTCGGGAAAACGACCTGACCGAGCTGTCGGTCACGCGCGACTATGGTGAGAACAACGCCCTGTCGGTCACCGTGTCCCGGCACCAGCCCGCGGCGGTTTCCGTGCCGAGCCCGGCGCCCGCCGCCCTGCCCGCGCCCCAGGCCGGGCACGCCCCCGCGCCTGCCCCGTCGCCCGCGAACGGCAGTGCGCCTGCCACCAGCGCCGACCCTGCCGATCATCCCGGCGCGGTCACATCGCCCATGGTGGGAACCGTCTATCTTCAGCCCGAACCCGGCGCCTCGGCTTTTGTCAAGGTGGGCGACACCGTCGACGAGGGCGATACGCTTCTCATCGTCGAGGCGATGAAGACCATGAACCAGATCCCCGCCCCCCGCGCGGGCAAGATCACGCGTATCGTGGTCGCGGATGGCGATGCCGTGGAATATGGCGCCCCGCTCATGATCATCGAATAAGGCTGCCCATGTTCGACAAGATCCTCATCGCCAACCGCGGAGAGATCGCGCTCAGGGTCATCCGCGCCTGCCGCGAGATGGGCATCCGGTCGGTCGCCGTGCATTCCACCGCCGACAGCGACGCGATGCATGTGCGCATGGCCGACGAATCCGTCTGCATCGGCCCGCCGTCGGCAGCGCAAAGCTACCTGTCGGTCCCGGCCATCATCTCGGCCTGCGAAGTCACCGGCGCGCAAGCCATCCACCCCGGCTACGGGTTCCTGTCCGAGAACGCAAATTTCGTGCAGATTGTCGAAGATCACGGGCTGACCTTCATCGGCCCCACCGCCGAGCATATCCGCGTCATGGGTGACAAGATCACCGCCAAGGAGACGATGAAGCGGCTGGGCGTTCCTTGCGTGCCCGGCTCCGAGGGCGGCGTGCCCGATCTCGCGGCCGCGCGCCAGATCGCGGGCGACATCGGCTATCCGGTCATCGTCAAGGCCACTGCAGGCGGCGGCGGGCGCGGCATGAAGCTTGCCAAATCGGCAGACGACATCGACACCGCGTTTCAGACCGCGCGCTCCGAGGCCAAGGCTGCCTTTGGCAATGACGAGGTCTATATCGAGAAATACCTGGGCCGCCCCCGCCATATCGAGGTGCAGGTCTTTGGCGACGGAAAGGGCAACGCGGTCCACCTGGGCGAACGCGACTGTTCGCTTCAGCGCCGCCACCAGAAGGTGTTCGAAGAGGCCCCCGGCCCCGTCATCACGCCCCAGATGCGCGCCGAGATCGGCAAGACCTGCGCCGAGGCCGTCGCCTCGATCAACTATACGGGTGCCGGCACGATCGAGTTCCTCTTCGAGGACGGCGCATTCTACTTCATCGAGATGAACACCCGCCTGCAGGTCGAACACCCGGTGACCGAGGCGATCTTTGGCGTGGACCTCGTACGCGAACAGATCCGCGTGGCCGAAGGGCTGCCCATGTCCTTTACCCAGGACGATCTGCACCTGAACGGCCACGCGATCGAGGTGCGCATCAATGCCGAGCGGCTGCCCGATTTCGCCCCCTGCCCCGGCCGGATCACGCAATACCACGCGCCCGGCGGTCTGGGCGTGCGGGTCGATTCCGCGCTTTACGACGGCTACGCGATCCCGCCCTATTACGACAGCCTGATCGGCAAGCTGATCGTCCATGGCCGCGACCGGCCCGAGGCGTTGGCCCGGCTGAACCGCGCCCTGGGCGAGCTGATCGTCGACGGGGTCGATACCACGATCCCCCTCTTCCGCGCGCTCTTGGAAGAAGAAGCGGTGCTGACCGGCGATTACACGATCCACTGGCTGGAACACTGGCTGGAAACGAACCTGCAGCCGGGCTGATGCACGGGCCGCTCTGGCCCGGGCCCGGCGGGTTGGATAGGCTCGTTGCGTAACCCTTTGCCCGGTGGTCCGGACATGGCCCATGACACCTTTCCCCCGGAACTCACGCCGGAGCTCTTGCTGCGGGCCTACGCGGCGGGCGTGTTCCCGATGTCGGATGCCCGTGACGACCCGGACCTGTTCTGGGTCGATCCACGCCGCCGCGGGATCCTGCCGCTCGACCGGTTCCACATCTCGCGTTCGCTCGCCCGAACCCTGCGGCGCGACCGCTTTCACGCCAGCCTCAACGCGGATTTCGCGGGCGTCGTGAAGGGCTGCGCAGACCGCGAGGAAACATGGATCAGCCACCAGATCGAAGCGCTTTATACCGATCTGCACCACCGGGGCGCGGCCCATTCGCTGGAGATCTGGGACGACGATGCCTTGGTCGGTGGCGTTTACGGTGTGACACTGGGGGCGGCGTTTTTTGGCGAAAGCATGTTCTCGCGGCGGACCGACGCGTCCAAGGTGGCCCTGGCCTACCTGGTCGATCACCTAAACCGCACCGGGTTCCGGCTGTTCGACACACAGTTCATCACGCCGCATCTGGCCAGCCTAGGCGGGCAAGACATCAGCCGCGCCGCGTATCGCGCCCGGCTGGCCCAGGCGCTCGAGCATGACGCCGACATTGCCGCCGCACCGCTCGCCGCGTCAGGTCAGGCGGTGATACAGCGCAACACCCAGATGTCGTATCGGGAATGATCCATCGCGTTCAGGGCAGGCGCCGACGCGATCATCCAGCCGCTGAACACCGGCGCATCGCGCCCCTCTTCCACGACCGTCAGAAAGGCATAGGCATCGCCGGCCGGGTTGCCCTCGGGATAGCGGCACTCCCCAAGGGTCAGGCTCAGGCGGCCCATCTGTGCCGAGGCACCCGGGCGCAGGTCGAAATCGGTGACGGTGCCGGTGATCTTGTCGAGCCCGCGCAGGACGGCGCCCTGCCCGATCTCCACGGCCTCCAGCGCCGCGCCCGGCAGCGCCATGAGCACCCCCACCAGCATGGCGGCCAGACGGGCCGTCATTCCTCGGACCCCGACACGAATTTCAACAGCAACGAAATCAGGCTGACAGAGCCTTGGGTGTCCAGGATCTCTTCGCCCGCTGCAAGGTAGAAGAGCGACCCACCGGGGACGATCTCGACGAAATTGCCGCCCAGCAAACCTTCCGAGGCGACGACGACCGAGCTGTCATCCGGTATCTCGATCCCGTTGCGGATCGTCATGACCGTTTCTGCCCGGTAGGTCTGGATGTCCAGTTCGATGTCGCTGACCGTGCCGATCTTGACCCCGGCAATGCGCACATCGGTGCCCACGCCGATACCTTCGACCGAACGGAAGCTCGCGGTCAGCGGGTAGCCCTCGGATTGGGTGGAAAATCCCGTAGCCTGCCCGGCATAGACAAGAAAGCCGACCGCGGCGGCCAGCACCACGGCACCGGTCACGATTTCGGCACGGGTTTCGGACATGTCTCGGCGGGCCCCTATTGCGGCGTCATTCCGGCGTCCAGGCCTCGTAATCCTGGCGCGGGGCCGGCTCGGGACGCCGCAAGGAGCCCGCAGGCGCATAGGCCAGCGGCGTGCCTGTCAGGTTCTCCTGGTGGGGCTTTTCCCATTCCTTGCGAGCGACCGGGCGCTTGTTGGGCGGCTCGTTCCAGGTGTGGTGCAACCAGCCGTGCCAGTCCGGGCTCACGCGGCTGGCCTCGGCCTCGCCGTTGTAGATCACCCAACGGCGCTTGCCGTCGCGGGACTGGTAGAAGGTGTTGCCCTGATCGTCCTCGCCCACCTTCTCGCCCTTGCGCCAGGTGTAGATCTGCGTGCCGATGGTCTGGCCGTTCCACCAGGTCACGGCGCGCAGCAGGGTGTTGAGAATGCCCATGGACGACTCCTTTGATCCTTGGCCCCTGTATGGCGATTTCCGCGCCCAAGGTCCAGCCTGCCCGGGGCCGCATACGCGCCCTGTCCAAGCCCGCGCAGCGCATTAAGGGCAGACCGGCGCGCCTTTCGAAAAGACAAGGGAGGGGATCGCGTCCCGCCCTGTGTATCGTCTGCTTTGGCGCGGCGCGCCGTCGGGCCATCAGCCCGCGCTGGCACCTTCCTTGGTCTGGTCGGCGTAGATCATCAGCGGAGCGGCATCCGAGGTCACCGCCTCTTCGTTGACCACGACCTCGCTCACGCTGTCCATGCCCGGAAGATCGAACATGGTATCGAGCAGGATGTCTTCGAGGATCGAGCGAAGCCCGCGTGCGCCGGTCTTGCGCTGGATCGCCCGTTGGGCGATGGCCGACAGCGCCTCGTCGGTGAAGGTCAGCTGGACGTCTTCAAGTTCGAACAGTCTCTGGTATTGCTTGACCAGGGCATTCTTGGGCTGCGTTAGGATGATGACCAGCGCCTCATCGTCCAGATCCTCGAGCGTTGCGATTACTGGAAGGCGGCCGACGAATTCCGGGATCAGGCCGAATTTCAGCAGATCCTCTGGCTCCAGGTCCTGGAACACCTCGCCCACGTTGCGTTCGTCGTTGTCGCGCACATCGGCGCCAAAGCCCATGGCCGAGCCCTTGCCACGCTGTGCGATGATCTTGTCGAGCCCCGCAAAGGCACCGCCGCAGATGAACAGGATATTCGTGGTGTCCACCTGCAGGAACTCTTGCTGGGGATGCTTGCGCCCGCCTTGGGGCGGCACGCTTGCCACGGTCCCTTCCATCAGCTTCAACAGCGCCTGCTGCACACCCTCGCCCGACACGTCGCGGGTGATCGACGGATTTTCGGACTTGCGCGTGATCTTGTCGACCTCGTCGATATAGACGATGCCACGCTGCGCGCGTTCGACATTGTATTCGCTGGCCTGTAGCAGCTTGAGAATGATGTTCTCCACATCCTCACCCACATAGCCCGCTTCGGTAAGCGTGGTGGCATCCGCCATGGTAAAGGGTACATCGAGGATGCGCGCCAGCGTCTGCGCCAGAAGCGTCTTGCCGCAGCCTGTTGGGCCGATCAGCAGGATATTGGACTTCTGCAGTTCGATATCGGCGGATTTGCCGGAATGGTTCAGGCGCTTGTAATGGTTGTGCACCGCGACAGACAGTACCCGCTTGGCCACCGCCTGACCGATCACGTAATCGTCAAGAACGCCGCAGATCTCGCGCGGGGTCGGCACGCCGTCAGCGGATTTGAACCCGGCCGACTTGGTCTCTTCGCGGATGATGTCCATGCAAAGCTCGACGCATTCATCGCAGATGAAAACGGTCGGGCCGGCGATGAGCTTGCGCACCTCATGCTGGCTCTTGCCGCAGAAGCTGCAATAGAGCGTGTTCTTGCTGTCGCCGCCGGAATTGGTTGCCATCTCGTCCCTTTCAGGCCTCGCCGTGTCCTGTGGGCAGCGCGCGCCGCACGCGGTCGCCGCCCCTGAGTTGGTTGAGACTAGGTCACCACAGCGCGGGCCACAATGTCAAATATCGCCGCGCGCGCGCAGGCGTGATCAGCCTTCGTCTTCGTCGCCCTTGGCGCGATTTTCGACAATCTCGTCGATCAAACCCCAGGCTTTGGCGTCCTCGGGCGACATGAAATTGTCGCGCTCCAGCGCCGCCTCGACTTTTTCATAGGTCTGACCGGTGTGCTTGACGTAGATCTCGTTCAGGCGCCGCTTGAGCTTAAGCGTTTCTTCGGCGTGGATCATGATATCGGTCGCCTGGCCCTGGTAGCCGCCCGAGGGCTGGTGGACCATGATCCGGCTGTTGGGCAGCGAAAAGCGCATGCCGGTCTCGCCCGCTGTCAGCAAGAGAGAGCCCATCGACGCCGCCTGACCGATGACCAGCGTGCTGACCTTGGGTTTGATGTACTGCATCGTGTCGTAGATCGACAGGCCCGAGGTGACGACGCCACCGGGGCTGTTGATATACATCGAGATCTCTTTCGACGGGTTTTCCGCCTCGAGGTGCAGAAGCTGCGCCACGATCAGAGACGACATGCCGTCATGCACCGGACCGTTGACAAAGATGATCCGCTCTTTCAGCAGGCGGGAAAAGATGTCGTAGGCACGTTCGCCACGGCTCGTCTGTTCGACGACCATGGGGACGAGCGTATTCATGTACGTGTCAAAGGGGTCTTGCATGCTCTGCCTGCCTGTCATTGCTGGGGTGTGTACCTGCGGAACGCTAACGGAGTCATAGTGTTGCGGTTCCCCACCCGCAAGGGGCGCAGAAAAAATCGGGAATTGAAGGGACTGGGGCCCGGTCTAACTTCGGCCCATGAACGATGCCCTGACCCGTTTCCCTCCGACCCGAACCGCCGCACTCGAGCGGCTGTCAGAGTTCGTGCCCAAGGCGGGCCGCGCCTACGCGACGAACCGCAACTACGATCTTGGACCCGGCGGCCATCACCATGTCTCGCAACTGTCGCCCTATCTGCGCCACCGGCTTCTGACCGAGGAAGAGGTGCTGCAGGCGGTGCTGGGCCACTACGCCCTCTCCTCGGCCGAGAAATTCGTGCAAGAGGTCGTCTGGCGCACCTATTGGAAGGGCTGGCTGGAACTGCGCCCCTCGGTCTGGGACATGTACCAGGCCGACCTGACCCGCGCCTGGGACCGGGTGCAGACCGAAAGCGGCCTGCGCCGGGAATGGGAAGCGGCCTGCATGGGCGAGACCGGCATCGACGCCTTCGACCACTGGGCCCATGAACTTGTCCAGACGGGCTACCTGCACAACCATGCGCGGATGTGGTTTGCCTCGATCTGGGTCTTCACCCTGCGCCTGCCGTGGGAGCTGGGGGCGGATTTCTTCCTGCGCCATCTGCTCGACGGCGACGCGGCGTCGAACACGCTGGGCTGGCGCTGGGTTGCGGGTCTGCAGACCCAGGGAAAAACCTATCTCGCCCGCCCCGACAACATCGCAAAATACACCGAAGGCCGGTTCAAGCCCGCGGGGCTGGCTAGTTTCGCGGCCCCGCTCGACGGCCCGCCCCATCCTCCGCGGCAGGACCCGCCGGTGGGCGACAGCCTCGATCCGGGCAAACCGTCGGTCCTGCTTCTAACGGACGATGACCTGAGCCCCGGCTTTCTGTTCGATGCCGGGCTCGACCCGACGGCAACAGGGGTCTTCACCGCCCGGGCCGAGGCCACGCCCCTGCAGCTTGCGGATCACGTGCATGTCTTCATGGACGGCGCCTTTGATGACGTGGCGGCCCGCTGGGGCGACAGGCTGGGCGAGGTGAGCCGTTTGACCAGCGCGCAAGAAATCGTCGATTGGGCCCGGGCGCACGGCGCAGAGCAGGTCGTGACCCCCCATGCGCCGGTCGGCGCCACAGCCCGCGCGCTCGACAGGGCCGAGGCGCTCACGGACGATGCAGGCATGCGCCTTGTCCGGTGCTTGCGCGACTACGATGCCGGGGCCTGGCCCCACGCGACCCACGGGTTCTTCCGCTTCAAGGAAAAGATCCCCCGGATCGTGGGCCGTATCAAGGGCCTGCGCGCCGCCTGATCCGGCCATGGACGCAAGAAAAAACCCCGGGTCCAGAACCCGGGGCGAAGGCGCGGAAAGGGCGGCTGCCCAGACCGGGGAGCGTTGGTTTACTGCGCCGCCATGGGCAGGCGGGCCAGCTTGCATTCAGCCCAGAGCGTCTCGAGCGCGCCGACAAGCCGGTCCATGTCCTCGGCCGTGTGGACCGGTGACGGGGTGATGCGCAGCCGCTCTGTCCCCTTGGGCACGGTCGGATAATTGATGGGCTGAATGTAGATGCCGTGCTCGGCCAACAGCCGGTCACTGATCCATTTGCACTTGACCGGGTCGCCCACCATCACCGGGATGATGTGGCTGGGGTTTGGGATATGCGGGATCCCGATCGCGTCAAGCCGCGCGCGCAGCTGGGCCACGCGATCCTTCTGCCCCTCGCGTTCGGTGCGGGACTGCTTGAGATGCTTGATCGACGCCACCGCACCCGCGGCCACGGCGGGCGGCAACGCGGTGGTGAAGATGAAGCCCGATGCAAAGCTGCGCACGAAATCGCAGATTTCCGAGGACGCGGCGATATAGCCGCCGACCACGCCAAAGGCCTTGCCGAGGGTGCCCTGGAGGATGTCCACCCGGTCCATGACGCCATCGCGTTCGGCCACGCCCGCCCCGCGGGGGCCATACATGCCCACGGCATGGACCTCGTCGAGGTAGGTCAGTGCGTTGTATTTCTCGGCCAGGTCGCAGATCGCGCCGATCGGAGCGATGTCGCCATCCATGGAATAGACCGATTCAAAGGCGATGAGCTTTGGCCGCTCCAGCGGCAGAGCTTTGAGATACGCCTCCAGGTCCTCGAGATCGTTGTGTTTCCAGATGATCCGCTCGGCCTTGGAATGGCGGATGCCCTCGATCATCGACGCATGGTTCAACGCATCCGACAGCACCACGCAACCGGGGATCTTGGCCGCCAGCGTGCCCAGCGACGCCCAGTTCGACACATAGCCGCTGGTGAACAGCAGCGCGGCCTCCTTGCCATGCAGATCGGCCAGCTCGGCCTCGAGCGCGACATGGTCATGGGTCGTGCCCGAGATGTTGCGCGTGCCCCCTGCGCCGGCGCCGCAGCGGTCGAGCGCACCATGCATCGCAGCCAGAACATCAGGGTGCTGGCCCATGCCCAGATAGTCGTTCGAGCACCAGATGGTCACATCCCGCGTGCCCTCTGCCCCGCGCCACTCGGCCTTGGGGAAATCGCCCAGACGACGCTCCAGATCGGCGAAAACGCGGTAGTTTCCCTGGTCGCGCAGGGTGTCCAGCGCGTCGGTGAAGTAAGCCTGATAATCCATGATGGCCTTTCAGCGATAGCAGGATCCGCGCCACGCAGGGGCGGCGCGGACCCGTTTGCGATTAGCCGAACATGTCCGACGTGATGCCGGCATACCAGCCGACCGACTCTTCGAAGGTCGCCTTGCGCAGCGCGGCGTCCTCGCCCGTCTGGCTGATGAAGCCGTCGACCTTGGCGATCTTCTCGTCCGTCGCCTCGTAGGTCGCGCCCACCTTGACGCCGTCATTGGTGTCGATCAGCGACCAGCAGGTGTTCGAGAACTTGGCCGGGAAAACGCGGCTGCCCGTCAGCGCGCCACGGATCGCCATCGACGCGACCTTGGCCTGGCTGTTGGCCGAGAAGCCCGATTTCGGCATGTCGCCTTGGTTGGTCGCGTCGCCCAGCACATGGATATTCTCGTCGACGCGGCTCTGCATGGTGTGACCGGATACCGGGGCCCAGTTGCCTTCGGTGATGCCGGCCATGTCGCAGATGCGACCGGCCTTCTGCGCGGGGATCACATTGCAGACATCGACCTTTTCCACCGTGCCGTCGATATCGACTTCCATCGTCGCCGGGTTGACCGACACGTTGGCGCCGCCGAAATCCGGGCCGACCCGCTCGATCATGCCGGCGTAATGCCTGTTCCAGCCTTCTTCGAACAGCGCCTGCTTGGAGAACTTGGCTTTCGGGTCGATCAGCAGGATCTTTGCCGTCGGGTTCTCTGACTTGAGCTTGTGCGCCACCATCGAGATCCGCTCATACGGCCCGGGCGGGCAGCGATAGGGATTGGGCGGGGCGATCATGGCAAAGCGACCGCCCTCGGGCATCGCTTCGATCTGACGCTTGAGCAGTTCGGTCTGGCTGCCTGCCTTGTAGGCGTGCGGCATCGCGTTCTGCGCCTTCACGTCCCAGCCCGGGATCGCGCCTTCGACAAAGTCGATGCCGGGCGACAGCACCAGACGGTCGTAGGGCACAGCCCCGCCACCGGCCAGCGACACCGTCTTGGCGTCGCGGTCGATCCCCACGGCCCAGTCATGGACCACGTTGATGCCGTATTCCGCGGCAAGGTTGCCGTAGGAATGCGCCAGCGAGTTCAGTTCACGGAAGCCGCCGATATAGAGGTTCGAGAAATAGCAGGTGTAGTAGGTGCGGGTGGGTTCGATCAGCGTGACGTCGATCTCACCATTGCTGTCCTTGGCCAGGTAACGCGCCGCGGTCGCACCGCCGGTGCCGCCGCCCACCACCACGACGCGGGGCGTCGCCTGGGCCTTGACCATGGGTGCAGCCAGCGTCGCCGATGCGGCGGTCGCGGCGCCCAGGAACGTTCTTCTGTTCAGTTTCATGGGGTCCTCCTCCCTTTTTGGGGCCTCGTGATTAGTCGAGACCTCCGAAATATGCAGCAAGCGCCGCAATCTCTTCATCCGTCAAGCGGCTTGCCATCATCTGCATGACGGGATGCGGCCTTATCTTTTCTTTATAGGCATGCATAGCGATGACGAAATCCTCTTCCGGCCAGTTGTTGATCGCCGGGATACCGTCATTGTCGCCATCCCGCTGGTGGCAGGTCTGGCATTCACTGGACAGGTATTCACCATAGGCCGGATCCCCCACGATCGCCAGAATCTCCGGCGCGAGCTCCACCTCGCGCGGCACGGCGGTCGGCGCGGATTCGGGAATGTTTTGCGGGTTGTCGGAATAGATCCGCAGGTAGGCGATCACATCCGCGCGGTCCTGCGGGTCCTTGAGCCCGCGAAAACCCATATTCGTACCGCTGACCAGCGCCTTGGGATTCTCGAGATAGGCATCGAGCGTCCGGAATGACCAGACCAGCCCATCGTTGCCCGCGCGCTGGATGCCCTCTGAATAGCGGGTGAAATCCTCGACCGCCGCGGCCTTGCGTCCGAAGACGCCGTTCAACTGCGGGCCGACGCGGTTCTTGGCCCCTTCACCCACCTGGTGACATCCGGCGCAAAGCCGCCACAGATCTGCACCACGATCGGTATCACCCAACGGAGCGGTGTCCTCCTGTGCCGCGGCGGCGCTGGTCAGCGCCGCCACGATCAAGGCTGAAAGACGCACACTCACGGATTACTCCGAGAAGCTCTGGAGATATGCCGTCACTGCGGCGATATCGTCTTCCTTGCGCAGTCCGGCAAAGGACATCTTGGTGCCCTTGGCATAGCCCCGCGGATCCGCGAGGAACGCGGCCAGCTCTTCCTCGGTCCAGACCTTGCCCTCGGCGTTCAGCTCTTCGAACACCTTGGAGTACCGGAAGCCCTCGATCGCGCCGATCGGGTGACCCACGATGCCGTTCAGGATCGGACCGGTCCGGTTCTTGGCACCCTCGCCCACCTGGTGGCAGGACTGGCACTTCCTGAACACCTTCTCGCCGTCGGCGACCAGCTCGGGATCGAGCGCGGCACCGCCGGTGGCGGCCGCTTCCGCGGCAGGGGCGTCGGCGGCGGGCTCTGCCGCAGCCATCTGCACCTCTTCGGTCTCGGCGGCGGGCGCCTCTTCAGCCATAGCCTCGTCCTCGTTGCCCTCGTCCGGGGTCACGTCGAGAACCGTGGCGCGCATGGTGATCTCGACCGAGTCCTTGCAGTTTTCCATGCAGGGCTCATTGGTCCAGAAATGCGCTTCGGTCTCTTCGCGGTCGTCGAGGATGAAGCCGTCGGCATTGGGCATCTCGACCTCAAGGAAGTTCTCGTTCGACAGAACGAAATCGTCATCCACCAGGTAGTTGGAATAGATGATGTAGGCGGTGATCGCGTACACCTCGTCCGCTGTCAGGCTCTGGGCATTGCCGAAGGGCATGGACCGGTTGACGTAATCCCACACGGTCGACAAGTACGGCCAGTACGAGCCCACGGTCTTGAGCGGATCCTCATGGGCAAGCGTGCCGTCGCCGCCGGCCAGCTTGGGCCAGTTTCCAACGCCCTCGGCAAAATCGCCATGGCAGGCCGCGCAATGCTCGGAGAACAGCATCTCGCCATCCAGAACCGAGCCGGACCCCTCGGGCAGTCCGGTCCCGTCCGGGCTGACATCGAGGTCCCAGGCGGCGATTTCCTGCGGCAGCGCCTCGCGGCCGATGCCGAACCGGCCCTGCGACGCCGCAGGTTCTGCGAAGGCCGCCATGAACATCAGGTCGGGGTTCGACGGCGCCTCGGCGTTCATCACCGGGGCGTTGTCGGGCAGGTCCGCCACGTTGCGATCGGCGAAATTGTAGGCGCCGGTCAGCAGAACGGCCGTACCGACGGCCACGCCGCCATAGAGATTAAGAGACTTCGACATTTTCTGCCTCTCCGCTTTCCTTCACCCACCAGGTCTGGATGCAGTTGTTGTGGTAGATCGAGTTCAGGCCGCGCACTTCGCGCAGCATTGCCTTGGTCGGCTGGACATAGCCGGTGTCGTCGCGCGCGCGCGACTGCAGCAGCATTTCCGAACCGTCCCAGTTGACGTCCAGGTAGAACCGGCTCAGCGCCATGGGCTGGCCCGGCGCGGCCAGGCGCGCCTCTTGCCAGGTCATGCCACCGTCCATCGACACGTCGACGCCGGTGATCGCGCCGCGGCCCGACCAGGCCAGACCCGTGATGACCAAGGGCCCCGGGCCGTGCTTGATCGGCGACTGGGGGCTGGGCGAGGTGACGACCGACTTGGCGTCCATGGCCCAGGTCCACTTGCGGCTCGTGCCATCCGCCAGCGTGTCGGTGTATTTCGAGGTCTCTTCGCGGCTTTCCACGGCAGAGGTCTTGACCTCGACCCGGCGCAGCCACTTCACCCACATGTTGCCTTCCCAGCCGGGAACGACCAGGCGGACCGGGTAGCCGTGTTCCTTGCGCAGCGCCTCGCCATTGGCCTTGAACGCCACCAGCACGTCGTCCATCGCCTTTTCCATCGGGATCGAGCGACCGTTCGACGACGCATCGGCACCTTCGACGTAAATCCACTTGTCCGCCAGGTCGCCCGCAGCATCAAGCCCGGCCTCTTCCAGCAGGGTGCGCAGGGGCACGCCGGTGTATTCCATGTTGTGGATCATGCCATGTGTGAACTGCGCGCCGTTCAGCTGTGCGCCCGCCCATTCCATGCCGGTATTCGCCGCGCATTCGCAGAAATAGACGTGGTTCTCACGCGGGAAGCGCTCCAGATCGGCGTAGGTGAAGACCAGCGGCTGGTCCACCAGGCCGTTGATCATCAGCCGGTAGTCTTCCTTGCGCAGCTCGATCGCGCCAGAATGGTGACGCTCGAAGGCGCAACCCTGGGGGGTGATCGTGCCGTCCAGCGCGTGGATCGGGGTGAAGTTGATCGACGAGATCGTGTCGGCGGTCAGCCATTCCACGTTCCGGCGGATCACATCGCTTTCGAATTCGATGGGCAGACCATAAGGGGTGGCGTCCACGCCATCGCCCAGGCCCATGGCCCAATCCTGGGTTTCCGTGATCAGCGGATCGGGCGCTGCACCCGATGCGCTTGCGGCAACCGAACCGGCCCCCATCGCCGCGGCACCGGCCAGAAACTGGCGGCGCGATGGCTGTTTGCCTTTGAAGCTGGCTGTCATTGTCCTTTGCTCCTTTTCAAATCACCGCATTCGTCGACACGAATGGGTAAGCCAAAAAAAGTGATCGGGTGGCCCGGGCGCGCTTAGACGCCCTTGACCTTGACCGACGTGTTTTCCGACACGGAAACCGTGCCTTGCTTGCGGATATGGCTTTCGACCACGTCCCAGATCTGCGGGCCTTCGGTGCCCTCGTTGACGCTGGCCCAACCGGCGACGACATAGGTCTTGGCCGGGTCGATCGGCTCGCCTGTCGAAAGCAGCGTCAGGTCGGAAATCCGGCTGCCCATCGGCTGCGAGACGTCGATCGAGTAGCCCATGCCGCCGATGCGGACCATGTCCCCGCCCTGCTGGTAGTAGGGGTCGGGGTTGAACAGGTTGTCGCCCACATCCTCGAGAATGGTGTGGATGAACTCGCCCGTCATCTCGGTGCGGTAGGCCTTGCCATAGGTCATCGAGGTGACGTTCCAGATGTCTTCGCGGGTGATGTCCTGGCCGGGCAGGATCGACGGCCCCCAGCGCACGCCGGGCGACATGGCGATGTCGGCCTCGCGCTCGCTCAGCAGCGCGTCACAGATCAGGTCGTCCCACGATCCGTTGAAGTTGCCGCGGCGGTAGAGCAGGCTGTCGGTCTGGCCGATCACCTCGGTCAGCTCGGCCTCGAAGGGCGCGCGCTGCTCGTCGATGACAGCGGCAACCTCGGCATCGGGTTCGATCACGTCCGAGAAGATCGGGATCAACTTGGTGCGGAAGCCCATCATCTTGCCGTTCTGAACGTCCAGATCGACGCGGCTGACGAATTTGCCGTTAGAGCCGCTGGCGATGATGATCGTGTCGCCCACCAGCACCGGCTCGGGCAGCGCGTCATGGGTGTGGCCGGACAGGATCACGTCGATGCCGGTGACGATGCCCGCCATCTTCTTGTCCACGTCAAAGCCGTTGTGGCTCAGGCAGACGACCAGTTCGGCACCAGCGGCGCGCACTTCGTCGACCATGGACTGCATGTTTTCGTCGCGGATGCCAAAGCTGAAATCCGGGAACATCCAGCCCGGGTTCGCGATGGGCATGTAGGGGAAGGCCTGGCCGATCACGGCGATCTTGGTGCCGCCGCGCTCGAACATCTCGTAAGGCGGGAATTCGGCCGCGGGCTCATCCCACATCGCATCAAAGATGTTCTGGCCCAGTGCAGCGTAGGGCAGGCCCTCGACCAGTTCGCGGACGCGATCCTGGCCCAGGGTGAATTCCCAATGGAACGTCATCGCGTCGGGCTTGAGCGCGTTCATGACGTTGACCATGTCCTGGCCTTCGGTGTGGTAGCAGGTATAACTGCCGTGCCAGGTGTCGCCGCCATCCAGAAGCAGCGCGTCCGGGCGGTCGGCGCGGATCGCATTGATGACAGTCGCCACGCGGTCCAGCCCGCCGACGCGGCCGTATTCCTGGGCCAGCGACGCGAAATCGTTATAGGTCAGCGCGTAATGGGACGGCGAGCCATCCTCGATGCCGTAAAGCCTGCGGAACTCGGCACCGGTGATATGCGGCACGGCCCCCTTGTTGTCGCCCACGCCGATATTGATCTCGGGCTCGCGGAAATAGATCGGCTTCGTCTGCGCATGGATGTCGGTGACATGGATCAGGGTCACGTTGCCGAAGGTGTCGAATTCCAGCAGCTGGTCCTGCGTCAGCGCCTGCTGCGCGGCCAGCTTGGCCCAGTTGCCGAAGCCGCTTGCGCCATAAAGCGCCGAGGCAGCCATCGAAACCTGCAGAAAATCGCGTCTCGAGATCATGGGTTCAGTTTCCTTGTTCGTCGTGCCCGGTCGGGCCGCCGGTCACGCAGCACACATGCGCATGTGTGAATGGGTTTCTGTCGAAAAACCCCGCGCCAATCGGCTTGGCGCGGGGCCCTCGGGATCAATTGCGGACGGACGGCCCTTCGACCGAAAGGCCGTTGCCGCGCGACTTGACGTAGAGCTCAAGCGCGATGAACTCTTCGGAACCCGGGCTGTAGGTTTCGGCACGGGTATCACGCACGCAGCCCTTGAAACGGCTGTGCACGCCGTTGAGCTTGGCGTTCTTCAAGCGGTAGGTCGGGAACCCGTTGATCTGCCCCTGGCTGAGATGGTCGGCCCGGATGTAGTTGCCGTAGTTTTCTTCGTGGCAGGATGCGCAGGACAACTCGAGAATGCCGGTACGGGTGTAGTACAGTTCCTTGCCCTGCTCCCAGGCCGCTTTCACCGGACCGTCGATCTGTACGTCGACGGGCATGCCGCGCGACTGCGATGCAATCATTGCTTCGACGTTGATGGCGACCTTGGCGTCGTATTTCCAGGGCGCGGCACCCATGCGGTTCACGCGGCAGTCGTTCATCTGCATCTGCACCGTGCGCAATTCGCCAGCGTCCTCGTTCCATTTCGGATAGGTAGCCGCAACGCCCTTCATGCTATCCGGGCTTTCGTGACAGGACGCGCAGGACTTGCCTTCGGAACCCTCGACCGTTTCCCAGGTCGCAAGGCCGTCGTCGACAAAGATCATGCCCTGATTTTCGAAGTCGTCCATCTGCAGGGCCTGCGTCTCGTCAGCGCGGAAATGCCACCCGGAGATGATCTCGTCGACATAGGTATCGGCCATGTGAGCAGGCGCTGCCGCCTTCGTCGTCATTTCGACTTCACCGTTCAGAACAAGAGTGTCGTCGTCGGCGCCGCCGGCCAGAGCCACCACGGGCGCCGCAGCGATCAGTGCAATTGTCGCTGTCAGTGCCTTAAAATTCATATCTTTTCCTCCCTGAAACCGCCTTGCCCTTGTGCCAGGCAAGGCGGCTGATATGTCCGTTTCGGATCAGGCCATCGCGACCGACTTGGTCTCTTCGTAGACCGAGCCGTCATCGTCGTACCAGGTGAATTGCAGATCACCGGCCTCGGGGATGGTGGCCTCGAACTCGAAATACGGGTTGGTCGAGATCGCCGGTTCCATCGTCACGTCGATGATCGTGGTTCCGTTGAACTCGCAGGTGAAGCGATTGATGATCGAACGAGGGATCGTATTGCCGTTCGAGTCCTTGCGCTGACCCGATTCCATGGGGTGGCTGATCAGCGTTTTGAGGGTAACAACGTCGCCGGCCGCTGCCGACTTCGGAGCTTTCACGCGGGGTCTAACACCAGATGCCATTGTTCAGATCTCCTTTAACTCAGCCGCCGCAGCCGCCGATGGTGACTTTCACTTCTTTCGAAGTGCGGGCGAAAGAACCGTCCGCCATCTGGGCGACGGCGATCACGTCCTGGGTGCCTGCCAAGCGGATACGCGTGGATGCGTATTGCGAGCCGGCCAGGTTACCGAATTTGAAGGTGGCCACACCGGGGGTCGGGTTGCCGGCGGCCAGCACCATGATGGCGGTCGCGCCCTCTGCGCTGACGGTCACCGGAACGGTGTTGCCGTTCTCGGCGATTTCCGGTGCGTCCAGGTCGACGCCGCCATCGGCGACATCTGCACCGCCTGTGAAGGCGTTGATTGCATCGTCGACGGCTGCGTTCGCGCGGAAGGGCAGAACGGTCAGCGCGACGGCACCGGCCGTGATGGCCATGGTTTCGCGGCGTGTGAAGTCCATTGCGTTTCTCCTTGGGTCTTCAGGATCTCTCTGAGGTCGCGTTCGGGATTAGCTTTCCTTCAGCGTCATCAAGAACGCGACCACGTCCTCGATCTGCTGGGCCGACAGGATCGGCTCGATGTCGCCCTCGGCAGCCTTGCCGGTATAGCCGTTACCCGGACGGATGAAGCCCGAGGTCTTATAGAAGGCCGGCATCACCGTGTCGGGGAACATCATCTTTGCGTTGGCCAGGATGCCGCGCAGTTCCGCTTCGCTCCGGACCTCTCCGGTCCAGGACAGCTCGGGGCCGACTTCGCCGTGGAAGGGCACATCGGGCAATTGCGCGATCTTGTGGCAGGCAACGCAGTTGCCAAGGCCTTTGTCGATCGCCACCTTCATCCCCTCTTCGGGGTTACCCGGCACGCCGGTCAGCGATTGTTCGATCTCGCCGTATTCAGTGAAGGACGCGTCGCTGGGCGCGACAACATCTGCGGCATTGGCGGCACCTGCGGCGAACGCGGCGGCGCAAATGATCGTTGTGAGTTTCATTTTTCCTCCCATGGCTATCGGGTCTTTCCGCTGGATAGCTTGGTATACCGTAGGCTACCGGGCCGCGATCACGCAACATCAAATTCACAGAAGTGAATAACAGTGCCTTTTTGTCGCGCTTTAATCCGTGTTTCCGTCGCTACGTTCTTGGATTCGGCGCGCGTGATAACGTTGGAAATCTTCACCGTTATCAAGCTCGTAGCGCTTTTCATTGACCCAGGTGAACATGTCGAGCACGGTGCCCGCCCCGAACGCCCCGGGCATGGTCGCCACTGCGGCTTGCGGGGTCGCGACCCCCTCTTCGACCTCTTCGGGCAGGAACATGATCGTCGGGGTAAACAGAATCCCCCATTTGCGCGCCATGTCTTTTTCCGACAGTGCCTCACCATCGAAGTCGGTGACCTCGATGTCGCCATGCAGGTTCAGTTGCACGACAAAGAAATTCTCGCCGATATAGGATGACACGTCCTCGCGCGATAGGACCTCTTCGTGCATCTTCTTGCAGTAGATGCAGCCGCGCTGCTCGAAGAAGAGCACAAGGCGCTTGCCCTCGGCATTGGCCTCGTCCAGGTCCTCGCGCAGGTCCTTGAAGGTGTCGCGCATCCAGGGCGCCTTGTGTAGCCCATCATCCCCGATTTCGGTTGCTAAAGCCGGGCCCGCGGTCAGGGCCATGGCGGCGGCGAACAAGAAGTGCTTCATGTTTGGGTCCTCCTCCGACTCAGCCGATGCTCTGAAAGCCGGGGAACCAGCGGATCATCGCATCGGCGATCAATGTCACGGTATCGGTCGCGATCAAGACCGCGAACAGGATCAGCATACCGCCCATGACCTTTTCGACATAGGCCAGGTATTTCCGGTTCCGGCCCACCCAGCGCAGGAACGGCTTGGCGAACAGCGCGGCAACCACGAAGGGCGCGGTCATGGCCAGCCCGTAGACCAGAAGCAGCAGCCCGCCGCGCCACAGATCCCCCATGCCCGAGGCAATCATCAGAATCGACGCAAGCGCCGGGCCCACGCAGGGCGTCCAGCCAAAGCCGAAGGCAAGGCCCATGACATAGGCCCCGATGATGGTCGTGGGCTCGGCCGAGCTTTCGATCTTGGCCTCTCGGTACAGAATCGGGATGCGCACGACGCCCAGGAAATGCAGACCGAAGACGAACAGGATGGCGGCGGCCATATAGCTCAGCGGCTCCTTCCACTGGGCAAAGGCCTGCCCCAGCGCCGTGGCCCCCAGCCCCAGCATCACGAATATCGACGTGACCCCAAGGGCAAAGAAAACGGCCGAGCTGACCAGGCGGCGCTGCGCCCCGGGCGCGATGTCACCATCGCCCTGCAACTCGGACATCGAAATCCCGGCCATGTAGCACAGGTAGAAGGGCACCATGGGCAGGATGCAGGGCGTAAAGAATGAAATCAGCCCCGCAAGTGCCGCGCCTGCATAGGAAATTTCCAGCATACCGTGGGATTCCTTGATCTATTCACATATTCACATTAGGTTGTGTGTAGTGAAATCGTCAATCGGGTGGCTTGGCATGAAACGCCGTCTCACGCTCCTGGCGGCAACGATCTGGGCTGCCGCCGCCCTTCCCGCAGCTGCGCTGGACCTCGTGATGGTGGACCGCGCAGGCTGTGTCTACTGCGAACGCTGGAAAGACGAGATCGGACCGATCTACCCCAAGACGGAGGTCGGACAGGCCGCGCCGTTGACCATCGTGTCGATCGGCGACGCGCCGCCCGACGGCGTGACCTTCGCGCGGAAGGTGTTGTTCACGCCCACCTTCATCCTCGTCGATGACGGACAGGAAGTGGGCCGGATCGAGGGCTACCCGGGAGAAGACTTCTTCTGGGGCCTGCTGGAGAAGATGCTGGAGGATCATGATCCTTCCGCAGCCCAGGGCTGAGGCCCGCAAGGAAAAGGCGGGCCAACCGTGGCAGAGGACGGGAACAACATCATCGCGGACGGCACGGCACGGTGCTGCATCGTTGACCCGCCCTCCGGATCGGAGGTAACAGGCGCAATGTCGCTTCCCGTTTTGTCCCACGACATGACCGAGGAAGAGCTCGACGCGATCGTCAACAACGCAACGACGGCGTCGGGCTTTCTCAAGGCCATCAGCCACGAAGGCCGGCTGATGATCCTGTGCCATCTGGTCACGGGCGAAAAATCGGTGACCGAACTCGAAGAACTGCTGTCGGCGCGTCAGGCGGCCGTGTCCCAGCAATTATCGCGCCTGCGGCTCGAAGGGCTCGTCGTGCCGCGACGCGAGGGCAAGGCGATTTATTACCGTTTGGCGGATGACCGCCCCAAGCGTATACTCGAACTCGTGTACGAGCTGTTCTGCACCGAAGACTAGCCATCCTCGGCGGCCCGTACCCATAGGACTGCGTGCGAAGGGAGGCGCCGGTCATGTACGATACGATACCCGAAACCTATGTGGTCGCGGCCATCGGGGCGTTTGGCGGGATCCTTCTGGGGCTTGCCGCGCGGTTGGGCCGGTTCTGCACCATGGGCGCGATCGAGGATATGCTTTACGGCAATTCCGACACCCGGATGCGGATGTGGATCCTGGCCATCGGTGTCGCGGTGCTGGGCAGTTTCGGCGCCATCGCGGCGGGGCTCTTCGACCCCCTGCCCTCGTTCTATTTCTCGATCCGCTGGATGCCTCTCGCCTCGATCCTCGGCGGTCTGATGTTCGGCTACGGCATGGCGCTTGCGGGCAATTGCGGATACGGTGCCATCGCCCGGTTGGGCGGCGGCGACCTGCGGTCTTTCGTGATCGTACTGGTCATGGGCGTGTCGGCCTACGTGGTGCTGGCCGGTCCGCTGGCGCCCTTGCGCAACTGGGTCTTTCCTCAGGAAAGCGTCACCTCGGCCGTGCCGCCGGGTCTGGCCCACCAGGCCGCGGCCGTCACCGGGCTGTCGGCAACCGTGATCGGTATGGCCGTCGGTGTGCTGATCATCGTGGGCGCACTGTGGTCCCGCGCGCTTCTGGCCAGCCCGAAATCCATCATCTGGTCCGTGGTCGTCGGCGTGGCCGTCGTATCGGGCTGGGTCGGCACCAGCTGGGTCGCCCAGACGGGCTATGCGGCGCTGCCGGTCGTCTCGCATTCCTTCTCGGCACCGGTGGGCGAATCCGTGCTGTACGCGATGACCGGGTCGGTGCGGGCCCCGTCCTTTGCCGTGGGCTCGGTCGCCGGTGTCTGGCTTGGCGCCTTCATCGGGTCGCTCATCAAGGGCCATTTCCGCTGGGAAGCCTGCGAAGACCCGCGCGAGCTGCGCCGCCAGATCCTGGGCGCGGGCATCATGGGTGCCGGCGCCGTGATCGCCCTGGGCTGCACCATCGGACAGGGCATCAGCGCCTTCAGCCTGCTGGCCTATTCCGCGCCGGTCACGTTCCTGTCGATCGTCGCCGGTGCCGCGTTCGGCCTGCGCCAGCTGATCGAAGGGTTTCAGCCGGCCGAGTGAGCGCGCGGCAAACGGGATGGTACGGGCGGCGGGACTTGAACCCGCACGGCACAAAGGCCTCCGGATTTTAAGTCCGGTATGTCTACCATTCCATCACGCCCGCTATCTGCATCGGACCATACCGGCTGAGGCGGGGCTGTAAACCGTCCGAACACTTGTTTCGTGCGGTCACAGATCGCGTTCCACGGGGGTCTGAAGCAAGGCGCGTTCCCGCAGCCAAGGATTCAGGCGCACCGCCTCGGCCAGCACCTTCTGCCCCTCGTCCATGCGCCCCAGCCCCATCAGCGTCAGCGCCTTGCCGGACAGGGCACCCACATGACGCGGCGAGCGTTCCAGAGCCGCATCGAGGTTCTCGAGCGCCTTCGGAAAATCCTGCAACAGGAAATAGACGAAAGCCCGTTGGTTGTAGCCCTCGGCGTAATCGGGGCAGTACTGCACGAGACCGTCGAAGATCGCCAAGGCCCCTTCGAAATCATAGACCTCGCGCCGCGACATCCCCAGGTTCAGCATACCCTGCGCCTTGGCATCGGGCGCGTCGGTCCACAACGCCCACATCTTGTCCGACAACACCTTGCCGGCCCGCTCATCAGGTGCCACGCGGATCTGATCGAACAAAGCGTCAAGTTCGGCCGCGTGGTCGGGCGCGGGCGGACAGGTATCCGCCGATGCCAGTGATGCGGCCAGGATTGCGGGCAGGATCAGGATGCGTCTCATTACCCGATTGTGGCGCAGCCTGACCCAGGGTCAAGGGAGTGGCGGACAAACCGCCACATCGGCTACCCGTCGGACCGGCTCAGACCGTCCTCCTTGACAGCCTGCATCGCCACATAGGTCGAGGTGGCGGACACGTGCGGCAGGGTCGAGATCTTTTCGGCCAGAACCTTGCGATAGGCCCGCATGTCCTGCGTGCGCACCTTGAGCAGGTAATCGAAATTTCCGGCGATCAGGTGCGCCTGTTCGATCTCGGGGATCGTCGCGACACCCGCGTTGAACGCGTCCAACGCCGCCTCGCGCGTGTCCGTCAGCTTCACCTCGACAAAGGCGACATGGTCGACGCCCAACCGGATCGGGTCGATCAGTGCCCGGTAGCCGGTGATGATCCCATCGGTTTCCAGCCGGCGCAGCCGCGCCTGCGTGGGCGATTTGGACAGGCCGATACGGCGCGCGAGATCGGTGATACTGATCCGCCCCTCCGCCGCGAGGACCGTCAGAATCGCCTGATCGAAGCGGTCGAGCGAGTTCAGGTCATTTGACATGTCATTCTCCTGTTAATCAGGCCAAAAGACAAACGGATATACCGCGTCTGGCCGATTTAACCGGAGGAGATGGGATAAACTGCACGAAAAGCAAGGAGGACACCATGCCGCGCGACAGCCAGATGACGCAGCGTTCCGCGATCGACGACGCAACCTATGCCGACGAACGGGCCGTTCTCGACCGGTTGCGGCAAGAGGCGGCGCTGGATACGGCAGCCCGCGCCCGCATCACCACGCGCGCCACAGGTCTGGTGCGCGAAATCCGCGAGGGTGCGCGCCCGGGCCTGATGGAAGTCTTCCTGGCCGAGTATGGCCTGTCCACCGACGAGGGCATCGCGCTCATGTGTCTGGCCGAGGCGCTGTTGCGCGTACCCGATGCCGACACGATCGACGCGCTGATCGAGGACAAGATCGCGCCGTCGGATTGGGGCCGGCATGCGGGCCATTCCACCTCGCCGCTGGTCAACGCCTCGACATGGGCCCTGATGCTGACGGGCCGCGTGCTGAAAGAGGAAAGCCCCGGCCCCGTGGGCCACCTTCAGGCCGCGATCCGGCGTCTGGGCGAGCCGGTGATCCGCACCGCCGTGGGCCGCGCGATGAAGGAAATGGGCCGTCAATTCGTGCTGGGCGAAGACATCGCCGCCGCAATGAAGCGCGCGGCCGGCATGGAGGCCAAGGGCTACAGCTACTCCTACGACATGCTGGGCGAGGCTGCGCGCACCGAGGCCGACGCGCTGCGCTATTACGCGGCCTACGAGGACGCCATCGCCGCCATCGCAACGGCCGCAACCAAGGGCGATATCCGCGACAATCCCGGCATCTCGGTCAAGCTCTCGGCCCTCTACCCCCGCTACGAGGTCGCCCAGCGCGACGCGGTGATGGAGGTGCTGGTGCAGCGCCTCGCCGCACTCGCAGAACAGGCCGCCCGTGCCAATATGGGCCTCAACATCGACGCCGAAGAGGCCGACCGCCTGTCGCTGTCGCTCGACGTGATCGAGGCCGCGGTGAACCGTGCCGATCTGGGCGATTGGAACGGCTTTGGCGTGGTGGTGCAGGCCTATGGCCAGCGCGCGGGCCTTGTCCTTGACTGGCTCTATGACCTCGCGGGGCGCGCGGGCCGCCGCTTCATGGTCCGGCTCGTGAAGGGTGCCTATTGGGACACCGAGATCAAGCGCGCCCAGGTCGAGGGCGTGGACGGCTTTCCGGTCTTCACCTCCAAGGCCGCGACCGATGTCAGCTACATCGCCAATGCCCGCAAGTTGCTCGGCATGACCGACCGGATCTACCCGCAATTCGCCACGCACAACGCCCACACCGTCGCCGCGATCCTGGAAATGGCCGAGGACCGTGCCGCCTTTGAATTCCAGCGCCTGCACGGCATGGGCGAGGCCCTGCATGACATCGTGCTGAAATCCGAGCGTACCCGCTGCCGCATCTATGCCCCCGTTGGCGCCCATCGCGATCTCTTGGCATATCTGGTGCGGCGGCTTCTGGAGAACGGCGCGAACTCGTCCTTCGTCAACCAGATCGTCGACGAGGATGTGCCGCCCGAAGAGGTCGCAAGCGACCCGTTCGACCGGCTGGACGAGGGCCGGACCATCCCGACCGGACCGGAGCTTTTCCAGCCCGAGCGCGTGAATTCCAAAGGCTTCGACCTGACCCACCAGCCCACGCTCGACCGGATCGAGGCTGCCCGCGCGCCTTTCGCCGGGCTGGGGTGGACCGCCGCGCCGCTCATCGCCGGGGACGCCGAGCCCGAGACCCCGACCCCCGCAACGAACCCCGCGCGTCCCGAGGATTGCCCCGGCACTGTCGCCACGGCCAGCCGGGCAGATATCGACACCGCGCTTTCCGCCGCCGAGCCCTGGGACATGCCCGCTGCCGAACGCGCCGCGATCCTGAACCGCGCCGCGGACCTTTACGAAGACCATTTCGGTGAGTTCTTCGCACTGGTCGCCCGCGAGGCCGGGAAATCCCTGCCCGATGCGGTGGCCGAACTGCGCGAGGCGGTGGATTTCCTGCGCTACTACGCCGCCAACGCGCCCGACGCCGCGCCGCTGGGCACGGTCGCCTGCATCTCGCCCTGGAACTTCCCGCTGGCCATTTTCACAGGCCAGGTCTCGGCCGCGCTGGCGGCGGGCAACGCCGTGCTGGCCAAACCGGCCGAGCAATCGCCGCTCATCGCCCATCGCGCGGTCCAGCTGCTGCACGAGGCCGGGGTGCCCCGAACCGCGCTGCAACTGCTGCCCGGCGCGGGCGATGTGGGTGCGGCGCTGACCTCGGATGCCCGGGTCGACGGCGTGGCCTTCACCGGCTCGACCGAGACCGCCCGCACGATCCGCCGCGCCATGGCCGACCACCTTGCCGCCGGCGCGCCGCTGATCGCCGAAACCGGCGGGCTCAACGCGATGATCGTGGACAGCACCGCCCTGCCCGAACAGGCGGTCATGGCCATCATCGAAAGCGCGTTCCAATCGGCGGGCCAGCGCTGTTCGGCGCTGCGCTGCCTCTATGTGCAGAAAGACATCGCCGAGAGCTTCACCAAGATGCTCACCGGCGCCATGGACGCGCTCCGCCTGGGCGATCCCTGGCAGCTGTCGACCGATGTGGGCCCGGTGATCGACGCAGAGGCGCAAGAGGATATCGCAGCCTACATCGCCGCCGCCCGGGTCGAGGGCCGCGTGCTTCACGCGCTTGACGCGCCAAAGGGCGGCACGTTCATTCCGCCCACGCTGATCCGCGTCGGCGGGATCGAGGACATGCCGCACGAAATCTTCGGGCCGGTTCTGCACATCGCCACCTTCAAGGCCGATCGGATCGACCAGGTGATCGACCGGATCAACGGCACCGGGTATGGCCTGACCTTTGGTCTGCAGACCCGGATCGACGACCGGGTGCAGCACATCGCCGACCGGGTCCATGCGGGCAATATCTACGTCAACCGCAACCAGATCGGCGCGATCGTCGGCTCTCAGCCCTTCGGCGGCGAGGGTCTGTCGGGCACAGGCCCCAAGGCGGGCGGTCCGCATTACCTGCCCCGCTTCACCCGCGCGTCCGCGGTGACTGCGAAGAGCGCAAGCGATGAGCAGCCCCCCGCCGTCACGGCCGCCGAGGCCCAGGCCGCCATCGACACGGCCCCGCAAGGCGCACCGCAAAGCGACACGCTCCTCCCCGGCCCGACGGGCGAGCTGAACCGTCTCTTCACCCGCGCCCGCCCGCCGCTTCTGTGCCTCGGACCCGGGCCCGCAGCGGCCAACGCGCAGGCCGAGGCCATCTGCGCCCTCGGCGGCCGCGCCGCCATCATCGACGGAGCCCTGCCGCCCGAGGCGCTGGAGCGGCTCACGGGCTTCTCCGGCGTGCTGTGGTGGGGCGATGCCGACACCGCGCGCGCCTATGCGCAAGCGCTCGCCCGCCGCGACGGGCCGATCCTGCCACTGATCACCGGTCAGCCCGACACGGCCCATGCCCGGATCGAACGGCATCTGTGCGTGGATACCACGGCCGCCGGGGGGAATGCGGCGCTATTGGCCGGGAACGCTTGACGGATGGGGGGCATGGGCACAGCTTAGGCGCATGTTCCCGATCCGCGATCACAACCCGTCAGGGCGGACGCCCTATGTCACCTACGCCCTAATCGCGATCAACGTGGTCGTGTTCCTGGGTTATTGGGGACTTTTCAGCGACGCCCGCGCGCTCAACGCCTTTTTCATGGATTGGGCGCTGATCCCGGCCCTGGTGACCGATGGGGGCAGCCCCATGAGGCTGCTGACCTCCATGTTTCTTCATGGCGGGCTGATGCATCTGGGCGGCAACATGCTGTTTCTATGGATCTTCGGCGACAATCTCGAAGACGAAATGGGCCATGGCGGGTTCCTGATGTTCTACCTGGCGTCGGGCATCGGCGCGGGGCTGATCCACGTGCTCTCGGCCCCCTATTCCGCTGTGCCCACCGTGGGCGCATCGGGGGCCATTGCGGGTGTGATGGGCGGGTATCTCCTGATGTTCCCCAAGGCGCGGGTCGATATTCTGATCATCTTCATCATCTTCTTCCGCATCTTCACGATCCCCGCCTGGATCATGCTGGCGCTGTGGTTCGCGCTGCAGGTCGTCAACGGCTCTTACGCCGATCCGGATATGGGCGGCGTGGCCTATTGGGCCCATGCGGGCGGGTTCATCGTGGGGCTTGCGCTGACCGCGCCTGTGTGGATGCGCCGGGGCGGCCCGCGCTTCTGGGACAAGACGCAGGGCCATCCGCCCCATCCCGAGGCGCAGTATCGCTACGCCCGCACCAACGTCCCCACGGTGCGGCGCAGGTAAGCGGCCCGCGTCAAAAACCCCCTCGCAAGGCATAGGCGAATGCTGTAGAGAATAGTTTAACGCTAAACTATTCTGGCAGCGACGGGGAGGCTCCGCCATGGCCGCACGGAAAACCACAAGGAAACCAAACGTTTCCGCCGACGAACTCAAACAGTATTACCGCGATATGCTGCTCATCCGGCGATTCGAGGAAAAGGCCGGCCAGCTTTATGGCATGGGTCTGATCGGCGGGTTCTGCCATCTCTATATCGGGCAGGAGGCGGTCGTCGTCGGGCTCGAGGCCGCGGCCGAAGAGGGCGACAAGCGCATCACCACCTACCGCGATCACGGCCATATGCTGGCCTGCGGCATGGACCCCAACGGCGTCATGGCCGAGCTGACGGGCCGCGAAGGCGGCTATTCCCGCGGCAAGGGCGGGTCGATGCATATGTTTTCCAAGGAAAAGCATTTCTACGGCGGCCACGGCATCGTCGGTGCCAACGTGCCGCTGGGCGCGGGCCTCGCCTTCGCCGACAAGTACCGCGAAACCGACCGCGTCACCTTCACCTATTTCGGCGACGGTGCCGCGAACCAGGGCCAGGTCTACGAGACCTTCAACATGGCCTCGCTCTGGGACTTGCCCGTGATCTTCGTGATCGAGAACAACATGTACGCCATGGGCACCGCGCAGAAACGCTCCACCTCGACCCCCGACATCTATACCCGGGGCGAGGCCTTCGGCATCCCCGGCGAGGCGGTCGATGGCATGGATGTGCTGGCAGTCAAGGCCGCCGGCGAAAAGGCCGTGGCCCACTGCCGGTCGGGCAAGGGGCCGTATATCCTCGAGATCAAGACCTACCGCTACCGCGGTCATTCCATGTCGGACCCGGCCAAGTACCGCACCCGCGAAGAGGTCCAGAAGATGCGCGAGGAACGCGACGCCATCGAGCATGTGCGCGAGCTTCTCCTGTCCGGCGGGCACGCCAGCGAAGACGACCTCAAGGCCATCGACAAGGAAATCAAGGATGTCGTGAACGCCTCGGCCGAGTTCGCCAAGGAAAGCCCCGAGCCCGCACCCGAAGAGCTCTGGACCGATGTCTATGCCGATGTGGCACCGCAGAACGCCTGAGGGAGAGTAAGACCATGGCAACCGAGATTCTGATGCCCGCCCTCTCGCCCACGATGGAAGAGGGCACCCTGGCCAAATGGCTGGTCAAGGAAGGCGACACCGTCAGCGCCGGGGACATCCTGGCCGAGATTGAAACCGACAAGGCCACGATGGAGTTCGAGGCCGTCGACGAAGGCACCGTGGGCAAGATCCTCGTCACTGAGGGCTCCGAAGGGGTCAAGGTGAACACCCCCATCGCGGTCCTTCTGGAAGAAGGCGAAAGCGCCGACGATATCGACAGCGCCAAGTCCGCCGAGCCGCCCGTCGCCGCCGATCTCAAGGGCGAAGAGGGCCGCACGCCCCCTGCCCCCGCACAGGCCGCCGCACCCGTGTCAGAGACCCCGGTCGAACCCGAGGTGCCCGAGGGCACCGAGTTCCGCAAGCAGACCGTGCGCGAAGCGCTGCGCGACGCCATGGCCGAGGAAATGCGCAACGACGACACCGTGTTCCTGATGGGCGAGGAGGTAGCCGAGTACCAGGGCGCCTACAAGGTCAGTCAGGGCCTGCTCGATGAATTCGGCGGCAAGCGCGTGATCGACACCCCGATCACCGAACACGGCTTTGCCGGCATCGGCGTGGGCGCGGCCTTTGGCGGCCTGCGCCCCATCGTCGAATTCATGACCTGGAATTTCGCCATGCAGGCGATCGACCAGATCATCAACTCGGCTGCCAAGACGCTGTATATGTCCGGCGGCCAGATGGGCTGCCCCATCGTGTTCCGCGGGCCCAACGGCGCCGCCGCCCGCGTGGCCGCCCAGCACAGCCAGGACTATGCCGCCTGGTACGCGCAGATCCCCGGCCTCAAGGTCGTGCAGCCCTATTCGGCCGCCGATGCCAAGGGCTTGATGAAATCCGCGATCCGCGACCCGAACCCGGTCGTGTTCCTGGAAAACGAGATCCTTTACGGCAAGTCCTTCGACGTGCCGGTCCTGGATGATTTCACCATCCCGCTGGGCAAGGCCAAGATCTGGCGCGAAGGCACGGACGTGACGCTTGTCAGCTTCGGCATCGGCATGACTTACGCTCTGGAAGCTGCGGACAAGCTGGCCGAGGATGGCATCAGCGCCGAGGTCATCGACCTGCGCTGCCTGCGTCCGATGGACACCGACACAGTCGTGCGCTCGGTCATGAAGACCAACCGATGCGTCACCATCGAAGAAGGCTGGCCCGTGGCCTCCATCGGCAACCACATCTCGGCCGTGCTGATGCGCGACGCCTTCGATTATCTCGATGCGCCCGTGCTGAACTGCACCGGCAAGGACGTGCCGATGCCCTATGCCGCGAACCTGGAAAAGCTGGCGCTGGTGACCACCGACGAGGTGCTCGATGCCGTGCGCCAGGTCACCTACCGCTAAGGAGACGGAGCGATGCCGACAGAAATCCTCATGCCCGCCCTGTCCCCCACGATGGAGGAAGGGACGCTGGCCAAATGGCTGGTGAAAGAAGGCGATACCGTCAGCGCCGGTGATCTGCTGGCCGAAATCGAGACCGACAAGGCCACCATGGAATTCGAAGCCGTGGACGAAGGCACCGTGGGCAAGATCCTCGTGGCCGAAGGCTCCGAAGGGGTCAAGGTGAACACGCCGATTGCCGTGCTTCTGGAAGAGGGCGAAAGCGCCGACGATATCGGCACCGGGTCGCCGGCCAAGGCCGATGACGCAGGCCAAAAGGCCGCGGAAGAGGCCCCCGCGCCCGCGCCGGAACAGGCCGCGACAGCGGCCACCCCGGCCCCGGCCGCACCGTCCGCGAGCGATGGCAGCCGCGTCTTCGCCTCGCCGCTCGCCCGCCGCATCGCCAAGGACAAGGGCCTCGCTCTGTCACAGATCAAGGGCTCCGGTCCCAAGGGCCGCATCGTCAAGGCGGATGTGGAAAACGCGACAGCCCAACCCGCAGCGGCCCCGGCCCCCGCGGAAAAACCCGTAGCCGCCGCTGCACCGACACCAGCCGCTGGCCCCTCCGCCGACGCGGTCGCCAAGATGTACGAAGGCCGCGACTACACCGAGATGCCGCTCGACGGGATGCGCAAGACCATTGCCGCCCGCCTCACCGAGGCCAAGCAGCAGATCCCGCATTTCTACCTGCGCCGCGATATCAAGCTCGACGCGCTCCTCAAATTCCGCAGCCAGCTAAACAAGCAGCTCGAACCCCGCGGTGTGAAACTGTCGGTCAACGACTTCATCATCAAGGCCTGCGCGCTGGCACTGCAATCCGTGCCCGACGCCAATGCCGTCTGGGCCGGGGACCGCATGCTGAAGCTCCGTCCGTCGGACGTGGCCGTGGCCGTCGCCATCGACGGCGGGCTCTTCACGCCTGTCCTCAAAGATGCCGAGATGAAGTCGCTCTCCGCCCTCTCGGCCGAGATGAAAGACCTCGCCACGCGCGCCCGCGACCGCAAGCTCGCACCCCATGAATACCAGGGCGGCAGCTTTGCCATCTCGAACCTCGGCATGTTCGGCATCGACAATTTCGACGCGGTCATCAACCCGCCCCACGGCGCGATCCTCGCCGTCGGCGCAGGCGTCAAGAAGCCGATAGTGGGCGAAGACGGCGAGCTGACCACCGCCACCGTCATGTCCGTGACTCTCTCGGTCGATCACCGGGTCATCGACGGCGCGCTCGGCGCAAACCTGCTCCAGGCCATCGTCGATAATCTGGAGAACCCGATGGTGATGCTGGCCTGAGCGGTCATCGCATAGCCGGAACAAGAAAGGGGGCCACGCGGCCCCCTTCTTCATTTTTGTAACGATATTAAAAATTTACGGCCCGGCCCGCAGGATCTGGTCCATCGTGATCGACGGTTGCGCACAGCCCGCCTCGCCCACGATTTTCGCAGGCACACCGGCCACGGTCGTGCAGGCCGGCACCTCGGACAGCACCACCGACCCCGCCGCGATTCGCGAGCAGTTGCCGACCTTGATATTGCCCAGCACCTTGGCGCCCGCGCCGATCAGAACACCGTCGCCGATCTTCGGGTGGCGGTCCTCTTCTTCCTTCCCGGTCCCGCCCAGCGTCACCGAATGCAGCATCGAGACATTGTCGCCCACCACTGCCGTTTCCCCGATCACGATGGAATGGGCATGGTCGATCATGATGCCCTTGCCGATGGTGGCCGCCGGGTGAATGTCCACGCCGAATTCTTCCGATACGCGCATCTGCAGGAAGTACGACAGATCCTTGCGCCCCTCGCGCCAAAGCCAGTTGGCGACGCGATGGGCCTGGACCGCCTGGAACCCTTTGAAGAACAACAAGGGCTGAAGGAACCGGTTGCAGGCCGGGTCACGCTCGCAAACGGCCACGATATCCGCCCGCGCCGCCACCGACAGATGCGGATCCGCCGCATAGGCCTCGTCGCAGATTTCGCGCAAGAGTTGCTCGGACATCTCGCCAGAGGCAAGCTTCATCGAAATCCGGTAGCTCAGCGCCCGCTCGATGGTCGGATGGTGCAGGATCGTCGAGTGGATCAAGCCGCCCAGAAGCGGCTCGTCGATCACCGCCTGCTCGGCCTCATCCTCGATCCGGGCCCAGACCGGGTCCAGTTCGGCAATTTTCGCGCGTGTCTTTTCCATGGTAGGCTCGCAATTCTAATCGCATAGACCCTACCAGATAGGCGGGGTGCGACAAAACGCAAAACCTTGAAGGGACCTATCACACCCATGAATGGGGACTTCGAGACCGCCCGCTACCGCGACCTGATCGCCGACCGGCTCGCCGCGCTCGACGCCGAAGACGCGCGCGGTCAGGCGGGCCAGTCCACGGTCGCGCTCGACCAGCAGGCCATGGGTCGCCTCTCGCGGCAGGACGCGCTGCTCAACCAATCGATGGCCAAGGCCACCCAGGCCCGCCGAGACGCCCAGCGCCGCGCGCTGCACGCCGCCCTGGCCCGGATCGACGCGGGCGATTTCGGCTATTGCGCCGACTGCGGCGACCCCATCGCACCCAAGCGGCTAGAGCTCGACCCCACCCATACCCGCTGCATCGGCTGCGCCTCGGGCTGATCCGCACGCGCACGCCACGCCGTCAGTCGCGCAAAGACAAGCTCCAGGCAGCTGCAATAGGCCCGGTCCTCAAGGCCCGGCTCCGGCGACAAGCGCCGCGTGCGCGCCACATCCGACAACGTGCCCCGTCCCCAGATCGGATGCGCGCGGCCCAGCCGACGCGCATAACGATCCGCGGAATGCGCCTGCATCAGCATCCGGTCCATCGCCCTTGCCCGCTCTGCCTCGGGCAGCGTCAGCAGACACCGCGCTGCGCTCACCACGTCGCCATGGGTCACCGCCCGCATGGTTACAGGATCACCGTCAAGTGACCTGCGACACCCGGCCCGTAGCGCGCCGAAAGCTGCGCCACCTCGAAGGTGACACCGCCCAGCGCGCCATCCTCGGCCTGCATGTCCAGCGTGTACCGCCAGGCGGGGGACGTGACCTCCGCCTCGCGCAGCACGGATCCGTTCTGCAGCACCCGAACGCGGTAGGCCTCGCGCTCTTCGCCCAACGGCACATCGGCCAGGTTCCAGCCGTCGCCGTCAACCCGCGTCCGACGGATCCAGGTAAGATCGACACGCCCGGGCGTCTGGTCGGCCCGCAGATGCACCGGGCTCAGCGGGCGCAGCCCCCGACCCTCGAAGCGTTCCACCCTGTGGGCGTAGGTCGGATCGTCGTAGGGTTTCAGCGCCGGGCCGATCCGGTAATGCCGCACCTGGCCACGCTGCGCCGCTGGCAGGTCGATCTGCTGCGGGACGGCGTTCATCAGCACCACATAGGATCCGACTGGCCAGCTTTGCGGCATCTCCGCATCGGTCCCAAGCTGTCCCCGCAAACGGTGGGACAACAGCCAGGTATCCTCCGTCAGCATCTGCGCATCCCGGAACTGGAACAGTTCCCACCCGCCCGGGCGCCCGTCACCGATGGCCATCAGGTTCGCACCGCCCAGAAACGCGGCATCCTCGACGCTTTCCAGCACGCCACGCCCCAACCTCACCTGAAGCGCGGGCCCGCGGTCGATCACGCCGGGCAGCGCGGCGAACAACGCGTTTTCCGTGACGCCCACGGTGGCGCCTGCCGCGATCACCTGGTTCAGCACATAGCCCGCGTCACCGGGCGCATCGTACACCGCCACGCTGCCCGGCCACGGGTCCGCGGCCACCGCGATATGGGGCGCATGGGGCACCTCGTCGCCGCGCATCAGCGGCAAATCGAGGAACAGCGGCAGCACCGGCACGGGCACATCAAAGCCACGCAGCAGGATCGGCTCCTCGTCCATCGGCGCGGGGGCGTAGGGCGCAGGCGCGATGCGCACCCCCTCAACCAGCTGCTCGGCGCCATGTTCGACCCGATCCACGCGATAGCGCTGCGGCCCCACCGCCGTGGGCAGGCGCACCACATCCCCCGGACCAACATCCAAAGCCGAGGGCGGCAGGGCAAAGCGCACGGTTTCCCGCGCAATCTGCGCCTCGCTCAGCCAGCGCAGCACGGTCTGACGCGCCTCCACTCGCGTCAACGACAGCGGCACCTCGCTCTGGGCCACCGCGTGCGTCTCGTCCCGCGGCGAAATCGCCTCTTCCGCCTGCGGGTCGAAATCCCCGTCGGCCTGGACAAAGCGCAACCGCACGCGGCCCGCCATCTCGGCCTCGGACTGGCGGGTGTATTCCACGTCCCCCTCCAGTTCCACATGCCGCGCGATCCGCTCCGGGTCGATCTCACGGTCCACGTCCCCATCGCGGTTGATGAACCGCAACAGCCCGTCGCGCTCCACCGCGTCAAAGCCATAGCGCAGCATCAGGGGCTGCAAGGCCGCGCGCGCATCGCCCGTATCCGCGACCGTGTAGCCACGGACATAGCCCCAAAGCGCGCTCACATCGTAATCGCGCAGCCCCGCCCGGTCGCAGATCTCGGCCACGACCGACGCCAGCGGCCGCCCGCCCGTGCGCCCGTTAATCCAGTGCCCGCGCGCATAGTTGTCGCCATCGCTCCAGACCTCGCCCAGCCCCGGAAAGAACGGGAAAGGCCGCAGATCCCAAGCCCAGATAAAGCACCGGTCCATGTCCAGCATCGGTCCGCCATAGACCTCGGACACCGGGTTGTTTTCCGGCTCGCGCCAAAACCCGTGCAGGGCCTGCAGGTATTGATGCTGGATCAGCTCGTCCCGCATGCCGTTTGAGTATTTCGGCAGCCGCGACTCCGAGGATTTGGGATCGAGGAACTTGTTGGGCTGGTTCGTGCCCTTGTCGATGGCAGCACAGCCCGCCTCGGTGAACCAGATCGGCTTGCTCTCGGGCACCCAAACGGTCGGATCTTCGGCACGCACGCCGCCCACCCGTTCGAAATGGGCGTTCTTCCACCAGTTCACGATGTCCTTGTAGCGCCAGACCCACGGCTCGTGATGCGCGCCATCCGTGATGGGCGTGCGGATCTGCGCGGCCTCGGCCTCGGGCGAGTGGTAGTACCAATCATACCCCTCTCCGCCCAGGATGTTCGAGCGCAGGTAGTCCAGATCATAGATCGACCCCCATGCCGCATCGGCATGATCATCCCCATCCCGCCAGTCGGACAGGCGCATGTAGTTGTCGATGCCGATGAAGTCGATATTGGGGTCCGCCCACAAAGGGTCGAGATGGAAGAACCTGTCGCCCGACCCGTCCTGGGGCGCATAGCCGAAATATTCCGACCAGTCGGCGGCATAGCTGATCTTGGTTTCGGGCCCGAGCAGTGCGCGCACCTCGGCCGCCAGGTCCCGCAGCGCCGTGACGGCGGGAAAACTGTTGCCCGCCCCCCGGATCTGGGTCAGCCCGCGCATCTCGGAGCCGATACAGAACGCCTCGACCCCGCCCGCGGCGGCACAAAGCGCGGCCTGGTGCAGGATATAGCGCCGGAACCGCCACTCCTCGGGGCCGTCATAAACGATCTCGCCGTCCTCAACGGTGAAATCCGACGCCCGCGCCGTGCCGAAAAAGGCCGCCACTTCGGCCTCGGCGGCCGCGGTTCCATCGCTCGAGCCCTCCTGCCCCGGCGCCTTGGCCGTGGTGATCCGGCCCCGCCACGGCAGGGGCGCCTGATCGGGCGCGTCTGAATAGGGATCGGGCAGACCGTTGCCCGCCAGCTGCTCCATCAGGATGAACGGATAATACAGCACCGCCTGCCCCTGGGCGTTCAGATGCCGGATCGCCTCGATTACGCTCTGGTCGCTGGGCGTGCCGCCATAGACCGGGCGGTCATCGACCTTGGCCACCGCCTCGGCGGTTTCCCGGTCCAGCCCCGCCACGACCCAGGGCGCATCCGGCACCACGGTCTCCTTGAACTCGACCTTGGGCTTGATCCGGCAGTCGCCCGCGCGCAGGTCATCGCCGAACCAGCTCACGATCAGCGACACCGCTTCGCAATTGGGCAGCTCCTGCACCATCGCCTCGACCGAGGTCGCCATGTCGGTAAGCCCGTGGGGCGAGTTGACATTGACCGCCACCGATTGCCCCGGCCCGGTCTCGGCATAGACCGGCGTCTCGGCCAGCGCGTATTCCCCGCTCCCGGGCATGAGCGCCACCGCGTGAATGCCATAGGGCATTGCGTTCTCGGCATCGGGCTGGTTCAACGGCATGGGCCGCACCACCTCGAAGCTGAACTGCGGCACCCGGTTGCCGAAACGGCCCAGGTCCAGATCCTCGAAAACCACGTAGGCCGTGCCGCGATAGGCGGGCACTTGCCCCGCGCCCTCCACGGCCTCCATCTTGGGATCGGGCAACTGGTCGTGGCTGCCGGGATAAACGCGCAGGGTCAGCTCGGCCGGACCGATCTCGACCCCGTCAGCCCAGATGCGCCCCACCCGCGTGATCTCGCCTTCGCACAGCGCGATGGCCAGGCTCACCGAATAGGAATACTCCTTAACCTCCGGCTGACGCGGGGCGCCCTTGCCGCCGCCATGGGTGGTCACGTCTTCGGTGAATTCCGACGCCCAGATCACATGCCCACCGATCCGCATCCGGCCATGGACCTGCGCCACCGGATCGCCCTCGCCCGCGCCGGTCAGACGGATGCGCTCGACCCGCCCCGTCTCCACCGGGTCCGAGCCCTGGCCCAACAGCCGCTGGTCGATGGCCCGGCCAATGGTGGCACCAACAAAGCGCTCCGCGACCGTGGCCGAGAGGCCCAGCACCGTGCCGCCAATCGACCCGCCGATCGCCGCGCCCGCGGCCGAAAGTAGAAGTGTCGCCATCACCCGTCCCCTTGCGGAAATGCAAAACGCGCCACGATGCGCCGCGCCCAGGGCCCGCTCAGCGGGCTTTCGACCACCCCGTGGCCGCTATAGGCATGCAGAAATGTCAGGGCCGGGCCGGTCTCGGCCTGGATCCCCAGATGCTTGGCCACAGATCCCGCACGCATGCGAAACAGGATCACGTCACCCGGCGCCACAGCCTCCAGCGGCTTTGGCAGCAGATGCCGTCGCGCCGCGTCCCACAGCCGTTCCTCGCCCCCGGGCTCGGACCAGTCCCGGGTGTAGGCGGGCACCGAAGCGGGCTCTACGCCGTGGATTTCTCGCCAGACCCCGCGCAAAAGGCCAAGGCAATCGCAGCCCGCGCCCTTCACGCTCGCCTGGTGGCGATAGGGCGTGCCGATCCAGCACCGCGCGGCCCCGACGACCCGGCTCACCGGCGGCTCCCGCCGGATTTCTTCGCGGCCTGGCTTGCATGCACCGTCAGCCAGTCCTCGCCCGGGATATCCGGAAAGCCCTGGAAATTGACCGCGTTGTTGAACTTGAGCCGACAGGTCGTGAACCGTTTGTCGCAACCCGCCACCAGCCGCACCGTATCACCCTCGGCCAGCGCAGCCCCCATCGGCTCGGCCAGCGCGATCACGCGCGCATCGGCCTCTTGCCGATCCTCCTTGATCCAGCCCACCAGGCCCTGCGCCGCGCCCGTCAGCACATGCACGGCGCCCTGCCGGAACCATGTCGCGTCATAGCCGGTCAGTGTGGAAAACCGCAGCACGCGGTTCTCCTCCACGTGCTCCACGGCCAGCTCCACCGCATAGCCCGGCGTCTCCAGGTCGAACCGGCAGGTCCGGTCGCCCAGCACGGCCGAACACGGCTTCTGATAGACCCGCCCCATGGGCCGATTCAGCACCTCGGCCAGACTGCGCAACTCGGCGCGGAAGGTGGCACCGTCCTTCACCACCTCGCCGATGCTGCCGCGAAACTGCAACTGGCGCTGCTCGGGATCGGCCCAGTTGACGATCCACGCACGCACCTCGGCCCCGTCATAGCGCCCCGCCTGGCGTTCCCCCATTGGGTGGTCCAGATTAATTGTTATTGCATCATGGGCCTCTGGTCCATGGGAACGATGCTTTCTGGCGCGGGTGGGCGGTAGCCC